>NZ_OY764327.1:3072500-3392359 GCF_963668385.1 uncultured Carboxylicivirga sp. | reverse complement strand
GATGAAGGAAAGCGATATTTAAATGTGATTCAGGAAAATTCAATAAAGATGAATCAGTTAATATCTGATTTATTAAAACTTTCACGAACATCTCGCACCGAACTTGAAATGATTAAAATAGATATGAAAGCAATCGCATGGTCGATGTTTATGGAAGTTGCCTCAAAAAAAGAACAAGACGAATTTGAATTAATAGTTAAAGAAATTCCTGATATTGAAGGTGACCCAACATCGATTAAACAATTATGGACTAACCTTATAGGAAATGCTATTAAATACAGTTCAAAATCACAAAACAAAAAAATAGAGATAGGCTGCTCAACACGAGATCACAACCAAGCTACATACTACATAAAAGATTATGGATGTGGTTTTAAACCTGAATATCAACACAAAATTTTTGAAATTTTTCAACGATTACATTCCGAATCTGAATATACAGGAACCGGAGTAGGACTTGCAATCGTTAAACGTATTATTGATAAACACAACGGATCTATTCGAGCCGAAAGTATGCCAAACAAAGGTACCACGTTTTATTTTACACTACCTACACATCTAAAAAACTAAAACTATGGCAGATTCAAACTCAATAAATTTCCTACTAGTTGAAGATAACCCGACTGATGCAGAAATGACAATTCGTTCATTTAAAAAGCACAATCTGGTTAATGAGATATTCCATGTCACCAATGGTGAAGACGCTCTTGATTTCGTATACACACGCGGAAAATATGCAAATATTAATACTTCTAACCTAAAACTGATATTGCTTGATTTAAAATTGCCCAAAATAGGAGGTCTTGAAATTCTAAAAATCATCAAAAGTGATCCCAACAAGAAAGATTTACCTATAGTGGTACTAACCTCCTCTGCTGAAGAAAAAGATGTAATTGAAAGCTATCGACTTAATGTTAATAGCTACATCGTTAAACCAGTTGATTTCGAACAATTTGTAACTGCTATCCGCGACATTGGCTATTACTGGCTCTTTTTAAACAAATCAATGCAATAGTTTTAGCTCTAACCATTCCAAACCTAAACAGATTTCTATGCAAAAACTACGTATATTATTCGCCGAAGATGTTTCAACCGACAGAGAAATGGTTGAAAGATTATTGATACAAAATGATATTGAATTCGTATCGGAATGTACCGATAACGAAACTGACTTTACTAATTTACTTAAGAATTTTGAGCCTTCTATTATTTTGTCGGATTACCGAATGCCCACATTTGATGGAATGAAAGCATTAAAGATTGTACAAGCTATAAATCCTCAATTACCCTTTATTATCCTAACAGGATCTATGAATGAAGACATTGCTGTTGAATGCATGAAAAATGGTGCAGATGATTACGTTATCAAACAAAACCTTAAGCGCTTAATCCCATCTATTAAATCAGCCATTGAAAAAAAACGACTTCAAAAAGCTGAAGAACAATCAATAATTCAACTACGTAAAAGTGAATTAAAATACAGGCTTTTAATTGAAAACACCCCAGATGGCGTTTTTTTAGCCACCAGCAAAAAATTCACCTATGTAAATGAAAAGTTTCGTGAGATTTTTGAATATACTCTTAGTGATTTAAACAATCTTGACATTACGCTATCTTCACTTGTAACTCCATCATATCGAGATTTATTAGAAAAAAAAGATATTGATCTGAAAAACGATAATCAGCGAATGGAAGTGATATTTGTTGATATCATATCCAAAAATGGGAACATTAAATTCTGCGAATTTACATTTATTGCATATAAGCATGAAGGGACGATGCTTTATCAAGGAATTGTTAAAGATTTAAGTTTACAAAACAAGTTGCTTCTGCGCAATTCCATGCTTTCATTGGCAATAGAACAGAGTCCGGTTGGTGTATTAATTACTGATGAAGTAGGCACAATAACCTATACTAACAGAGCATTTTTGCAACAACGAGCCTGCGAATATGACGATTTAATTGGCAGTAAACTCGAAATATTAAATCCCATTTATAAGGACGATGATTACGTAAAAAACATTTGGACAACAGTTACTTCAGGAAACACATGGAGAGGTGAAATAATCAATCACAAGAAAGATGGAGAATCATTGCCTGAAAATGTTAGCATAAGTCCGGTGTACAATTCTAAAAATGAGCTGATCCATACTGTTGCCATTATGGAAGATGTTTCGGAATTTAAAAAAGCCATAGCTGAACTTGAAATAGCTAAAAACAAAGCCGAAGAAAGCGACCGATTAAAATCAGCTTTTTTAGCAAACGTTAGTCACGAAATCCGTACTCCAATGAATGCCATTCTTGGTTTTACGAACCTACTTATGATACCTGAAATTGCAAAAGAAAAATTAGCCGAGTATATCGAAATCATTCAAAATAGCGGGCAGCGAATGATTAGTACCATTAACGATATTATTGATATTTCGAGAATTGAGTCGGGTAATGTTTTTATCAAAAAGAAAGAAACAAACATTAACGATTTAATTATAGAACTTTATAGTCTACACAAATCATTAAGTGACAAGAAAAATATATCGTTTGAAATATCAATACCCGATAACGAAATTGAGCTAATTTTTACCGATCCGGCAAAACTACATGGCATACTTAACAATCTTATTAGTAATGCTATCAAATTCACAACAAAAGGATTTGTAAAAATAACATACAACAAGTTTGATGATCATTTACTATTTACCGTTGAAGATAGCGGAATCGGCATTCCTCATCAGTTGTACGAAGTAATTTTCAACCGTTTTGTTCAGGGTGAACTAGGACATACAAAAACCTTCGAGGGTTCAGGTTTGGGATTATCAATTGCCAAGTCTTATGCTAAAATTTTAGAAGGTAAACTCTGGTTCGAGTCTGAGCCTGGTGTTGGTACTAAATTTTTCTTTTCGTTACCTATACCTAATAAAAGCAACAAGTTAATACCAGAAATTGGTATTAAATCTAAAACAGATATTTCGCAGAATTAAATACTTAAACCAAATACTAGAACCCTTTATCCATAAGGGTTCTTTGTTTTTTGAACCATCCCTTACATTTTCACTTTAACTAAATCCCTGATTTCAAATTGGAGCTCTTTTGAGAAATCTATTTTAAGCGATTCGAATTCTTCGTCCATAATAAATTTATAACCTTTGATTTTCTGACTTGGCAGTGGTTTCTTGCCTTTATTGGCTTTATGGTAAGTTTTGATCTGTTTGCAATCATCACGCTGTATTGCCACAAAACACCCCTGGCTTTGATTTTCGTACATTTCGTAATCGCTCTTTATTGTTCTAAGTATTGCCATAATTATAATATATCTTCCAGTTCATTTTCATAATCCAACCTTAAATCCTCATGCATAGAAGTCATCGCCTTTGATATAGCTACAATCTGACGATCATACAAATTCTTTAAAACCTTGCTTCGTTTATAACTCACTTTGCACGTTTTCATCTGTTTACAAAAATGGATTAATAGATCAACCTGCGTTGTTTTCTGACCAGAGTAACGAATGTATTTATTTAAATTTCGATGCACCTTTTGTATTCCTTTTTTAGCATAGTACATCGACGAATAATTGATTGACGCGAACTCCTTTTCTATCTCTTCTTTTACTTCTTTTATATAATTGGGTTCGTCATCAGCTTCAAACAAAAGATAGCTCAAAAGTTCCTTACTCTCTTTTTTATATTTAGCTAATCGTAATAAATGATCAACCAACGCCTCTTTTGGCAAAGACTTTAGCTCTTTTTTTATTACACTGATGCTACCTGTTTCTAACGCCATTTGGATTTCTAGTTTGATAAATATCCTAAAAATTCGAGTTTATCTGAAGCTGCCATCCCATTGGGGTTACATCCCGGTTTTCCTTCCGGAATTTCAATTCCCATTTTCTGATAATGGTCAATCCAACCTTGATGAAACGCTCCCGTTTTTGGATTTTTAAAAGTCATCGGATCAAGTGTAAAAACACTATCCTTCTCAAATAATGCATACACAAATTCAGAACAATAGAATCCTCTGCTTTCCATAATGTATGTATAATCGTAGGGTTGCCCTTTGTACTGCTTGGCAAGTTTCAAGGCAGATTCGATGGATTGTTCCGAAATATTTTTAATCCTGAAATGACCAATCACAACAGAATCTTCTCCATTTTCGGAACTAAATGCTTGCAATGCTTCACAAACAACTCCCTTATCAGGTGTAGCATGCCATACCATTACTTCACCATTCTTTACTTGAACAACACCCATGTGGGTAAAATGAAAATTGGGGTAGGTTTGAGTTACTTCATCAATTGCCGACGATAGACTCCCCTCACTTTTCCCTCTAAAAAGAATATCTCCACTTTTAATTTCTGCTTCAGGCTGACACGCAGCTAAAACAACAATCATCAGAACAGTTAGAGTCCTCATCACTTAAAATCAATTTTTATTGTTATTGGCTTTGTACTAAAATCATTCATCATAAATCGTAACCTGGTTATTGATTTTGATTTAATTTCGGGCAACCACTTTTCCAATGGCTTTCCTTTTGCCTGGCCATTAACGTCAATCACTTCCAAGAGCACATCTTTACAATTACTTCTGGATACTTCCATTTTCACCTTCAACGTTCCATCAGGTAACGTAACGGACTTGTTTCTGTTCTGAACATTCAATTCAAATTCCATAATGCAAAACAACAGCTTATTATTGGTATATGGAAATTAATTCCAACAACACTTCATAGCAATCTTGTCCATAAAGTTTACCTTTTAGCCATGCATAAAATACAGATGCATGCAAATCCTCCTCAGCAATAGGCTGCCAGTCAAACGACACTTCTACTTCATCGAAAAAAGCTTTTGATTGAGCCACTTCCGGATCTTCCACCACCTTTCCTATCAGTTTTATAAAAACCTCAACGCGCTCGTATTGTTGATGATTTTTAAACAGCTCTTTTTGACGCAATAAAGCCCGCACCCTATTAGAAGCAATCTCGTAATGTTCCAATTCAAACTGAATAAAAATATCGAGCATATCTTTTTTAACGATCCATTCAATGCCTGCCACTTTTGCACACCATGCATTAGAATGCCCTATTGTTGCCAATACTTTTGCTGCTTGTTTATAATCGCGATTGAAGAAATGATAAATCGATTGGTTAAGCTTTAAATTCAAACTTTCTTCTTGTTGAATACTCAACTTCTCAGTAAAATTAGCATCAACCACCCGAATTGCTTCCGATATTTTCCCAGTAAAAAACAAATTAGCGCCATAAAGCTGCGTTAGTTTAGGAAGCATTCGAGCATATTCAGTTTTAACCAACGATCGTAAACTTTCGCGCAAAATCTTTAAATAATCAATTGATTCTGCGAATTTCTTATTTCGAAACAAAGTATGAGCGACCATATATTGCAAACGCGCCATTATCACACGGTTCGATTTTTTTGTAGCAGCCTCTTTATCTATCTGCTTATAATAGCTCAATAATATAGGTTCGAAATGATAATAATCTTTGTTGGTAGCCGCTACACTTCGTAAAATAGACATCAATTTATAAACTACCGATGGCCGGTTCGATAGCGCTTTATTCAGCTGATATTCTTCAAAAATCCATTCAACTTCTTTTTCCAAGTTTACTTCTTCTGTCGATACTTTTGCTTCGCGATAAATATGTTTGATGATTTTGTAAGCAGTATCAGCATTTTCATCTTCAATAGCAAGACGCAGGTACTTTTGTTTTCTCGATAATAGCTGCTTCAATTCCTGCTTTAACTCTTTTAATGGCATATCCAACTGCAAACTCATAATGTTATTAGCCAAAGCAAAACATTCCGCTGTTACAGCCATATTTTCAGCTTTCTGCAAGTATTTCCATGCCAAATTGATGATGTTATGCTCTTTCAAATAACGAGCCATACTTACTTGAGCGTTAATCTGCGATTCCAAAGTATAATCATACCTAACTAACTGATGATAAATAAAATCATTTAAATGCTTATACAACTTCTTTCGCAATGCATGATACGCCTCTTTATTTCCATCAGGATATAAATAATTGATCACCTCCTTTGGGCCTGCTTCCTGATTTTTATACAAAAACTGGAAGAGTTGTAAATCTTTTCTTCCTTCTTTCTGCTTCATTCGATGAATAAAAGAAGTAAAATCGTTTACATCACTCTTCGAAAAAGTACTTATCAATTGTACCAAAGCATCCATTCAACATCTTTTAAAAGTCCGTTTAAATTACAAATTAAACCTTTTAAATGGGGTTTTGGCAATTTTTATAATCTTTTATAAAGTCCGTTTTTCAACAATAATGGTTTGATATCACCCATTGACCATGGCTATGTTTGTATCGTCAATTAATTATTAACCTAAATTACTAATCATGATTGACCTAATAAAAAAGCATTGGATAACATCATTAGGAATTTTGTTTTTGTTTTCGGCATTTACATATTTCCTGAAAATTGCCTTTGAAAGTGGATGGTTTCCTCCGGAGATTCGTGTTCTTTCAGGCTTTGCAATTGGAGTAACCTTGCTATTCGGCGGTTTCACCTATTACCGCAAAGGCGCCCTCTATACCTGTCAGATTCTGGCGGGTTCAGGCATCAGCATTATTTATGCAGTTTTTACTTATGTTGCTTTTAGCAATGACTTGAACTGGCCTTACAATGTTATGCTCATCTCTGTTCTTACACTATCGGCTTTAACAACCTTAATCAGTTACAAGTACGAGTTACGTGGTCTAATATTTATTAGTGTTTTAGGAGGATTACTTTCACCTATTTTAATGAAAGCCAAACCAGAACATGACATTGTTTTATTTGCTTATGTACTGATTCTTAATTTAGGATCGTTATATGTTAGTGTGGCTAAAAAATGGCAGGAACTGCGCATTATGACATTTATTGCAACCGTTTTGGTATATGCTACTTATTACATCTATTTTGATCCAACTTCATGGGGACGACCATTTACATATGCTGCAACCTTGTTTATGGTTTATATGGGCGGAATTATTTTTGCTTCACATAAGGAAAAAGACCAGTTTACAGGCTGGAATCTTTATTTGAGTTTATTAAATGCCATGTTATTTATCTTCTGGTCAATATACATACTTGGTAGTTTTGACATTTCGTTTACAGTTCCATTGTTAGTAGTTGGTTTTACCTTTATGATTGCTTCGGTATTTGTTTATCTTTTATCAGGAAAAAACATTTTTCCCGGCTTGATTTATGTATGTTTAGGATTGGTACTTTTTGCCATCTCTGCAGCCAACATCAAACCAATGAGCATCTATGGAATGCAATATGTAGTAACCACTCTATTATGGTTTATGGTAATTACCGGGGCATACTCTATTGGCCGTTTTGTTAAATCATATGAATTACGCTATGTGAGTTATGCTGCATGGTTGTTATTAATCATTTATTGGTTTACCGTTGCATGGGATGTTCAATGGATTACAATATGGGGAATTAAGTACATTCCGTTTATTAATGCAGGAGCTTTTACGTGGATGATCTTGGCTGCCTTTGGTTTTTATATGGGTAAAAAAGAGCAAAATCAAAATCCAGTTTTAAGCAATCTTTTTGCCATTGTATCAAATATTATTGTGGCAGCTTTGTTTACCGTTCAAATCCGCAATATCTGGACCGCTTATGATATTGAACATTTCAGTCGTCCATTGGCTATTTCAATTGCATATATTGTTTATGCTTTGTTAATTTTCTTATGGGGAGCTCATACAAAAGCTAAGACTTTTAGAATATTAGGAACCATTGTAATTTTATTTACATCAGCCAAAGTGTTTTTCTGGGATTTATCAGGTGCTGCTAATATCAGTAAAATGATTTTCTTATTGATTATAGGAGTATTAACCTTGGGAATTGCTTATATCAATAAACGTTGGATGGATAAGGAAGCAAAAGAACAGCCTTCACAATTGAAAGAGACAGAATCTAATACTGAAAAAGCTTAGGCAACTTAAATGGTTATTTCCTATTTTAGCTGAATCGGCAAGGTGATTGAATAAGCAGTCGCCTTGCTCGCAAAAAAAGAAAAAGTTATGGAACATTCAAAATTCAGATGGATACCCTTGTTTATTACCAATTTTCTTGGCGTATTAAACGACAATTATCTGAAATACCTTATATTTTTTATTGGAACAACATGGTTAGCTGCTGACAAGGAATCAATCATTATCTCATTGGCCTCGGGGCTTTTTGTAATTCCTTACATCTTATTTTCGCCATTGGCTGGTAAATTGGCACGCGATCATTCTAAAGCTAAGATCATTCAAAAAGCTAAATTGTTCGAAATTCCAATTATGGTAATATCTGCCATTGGATTTATATTACACAATGTGCCCATTGCAATGTCGGGTATATTCTTGATGGGATTACAAAGTGCGCTATTTTCTCCTGCCAAATACGGAATTATCCGAGATATCGGCGGAAAAGAAGGAATTCCATACGGAACAGGTGCCATGGAAATGCTAACTTTTATTGGTGTACTGATTGGAACTTTTGCCGCCGGCGTTGTTTCTGATTCTGTTCAGAACGAATCAATGGCTCCCTATCGCATAGTAATTGTTTGCACAACCATTATCCTTTTTGCTGTTTTAGGATGGCTAACCAGTTTAAAAATTCATCCAAAAGAAACTGTACCTGATGAAGAAAAATCATCGCTTAATCCGTTTGTATTTATGCGCGAATCATTTATATGGAGTAAGCAAATAAAAGGTTTAAATATTGTGATACTGGGACTAGCGACATTTTGGGCTATAGGTTCGCTATTGCAAATGAACATTATTCCTCACTGTCGACAGGTATTGCAATTATCAGATACTGCAACAGGAACCATTATGGCATTGGTTGCCATTGGTATCGGAGCAGGTTGTTACGTTACAGGTGTGATATCAAATCATAAACTTAAAATGTACCTGGTTCCACTAGGAGGTTTAGGCATGGGGATTTGCGTTACGCTTATTTATCTACTCAACCCATCAACAACCTGGTTTACGATACTAATTGTGCTAACGGCGTTTTTTGCAGGCATCTTTAAGATACCATTGAATTCGTTTATTCAATCAAAGGTTGAAGGACGAAAATTGGGAGTAATTTTAGCTTATAATAATCTGGTTCTATTTTCTTTCATACTAGCATCTGCAGGTATATTCGGACTCGTTGAATCAGCAACCGATTCGGTTACCGTATTTGCCACTATTGCAGGTATCATTTGGTTAATAACCATTATTACCTGGTTGAAAATTCCGGGAGCAAAAGAATTAAAAGCAGAAAATGGAGATTAATAGACTATTGGACTAATAGATAATTAGACTTATAGTATCCTTGATCTAAACTTATGTGAAAAAATGATGGTCTCAGTCTGAATGATAAATATCTCTACTGACTACTGATCACTGACTAACAACAATAAAATGAAGCAACATCATCCATTTATAATAAAGCTTGTTAAAATACTTTTTGGTTGGCTAAGGGCTATTTTAAGTTTGCGATACACCATTGAAGTGAAAGGTGAAGATGTTTTAAAACACTCCTCTCCAAAACTAATTTTACCTAATCATCAGGCCATTATGGACCCCATCGTGTTATTCGCACATTTGTATAAATACACAACAGCGGTGCCGGTTGTAACATCGGGATATTATGATATGCCGGTGGCTAAAACCATGTTTTCGAAATGGGGTGCAGTGCGCGTAAGCGACCTGGAAGCCGGTAGTCGCAACACCAATGTGTTGGAAGAGATTGTTGAATCTGTTAACAATGGATTTGAGCTTAAAAAGAACATTGTTATTTATCCAAGTGGACAAATTGCTGCTCAAGGCTTTGAAAAAATAGTTAACAAGCAAAGTGCCTTTCGTGTAGTGAAAGATTTACCACAAGATGTAGAAGTTGTTGCAGCTCGCATAAGTGGTTTTTGGGGAAGTCGTTGGTCTAAAGCATGGACAGGTAAATCACCTGATTTCTTCACTATGATTTTGAAGACATTTGGTTTTCTGTTGGTTAACCTGGTATTTTTAATGCCTCGAAGAAAAATTACCATCGAATTTGAAAACATTACACAAAAAGCAAAAGAGAATAGTCAGATAGGTAAAGTTGAGTTTAATCAGTTTTTGGAGGCTACTTACAATGTTAACGGAGAAGAACCTGTAAGTTATCTGAAAGCTCATTTTATGGCAACTACACTTAAGCGTGATTTACCTTCTAAATTGAAAAACAAGCTTCAAAAAGTAAAATCAAAACGTAATAAAAAACAAGAAGAACATGTATCTAGCGAAACATTTAATCAGGTTTGCTTATGTGTAGAAAAGATTCTGGATATTCCATCGAATCAAATTAAAGCAACAGACTACCTGCAACTTGATTTAGGAGCAGACTCATTAAATCTGGTTGAAATTCTTTCTGAAGTTGAAAACAACTTTCCTTCGTTTTCAGCACCGCAGATAACAGAAATAAAAACCGTTGCTGATTTGTGCCTGGCTGCAATGGGTAAATTTGAAAGCGAATCGGATTTGCTTCCGTCTAATCTTTCCAAAGAATTGACTCAGACCGGAAATATTAAAATCAATGAAAGTGCCAGTATCTCTCAGCTCTTTGTTCATACTTTCAGCAAACACAAACAAGACCCGTTCACTTATGATACAATGTTGGGATCAACCAATCGTAAGGATTTCTTTTTAAAAGCGTGCGTGGTAGCTGAACTATTAAAAAAGAAAGTACCCGAAAAACATGTGGGTATAATGTTGCCTGCTTTGCAAAGCACTACTTTGCTGATTGCGGCTTGTTACCTGGCAGAAAAAATACCTGTGATGCTTAACTGGACCGTTGGAAATAAAGTATTGGAACATTGTGTAGAAACGGCAGGTGTAACAAGAATTTTATCAGCCGGATCGTTTATTGAAAAGGTTAGGGAGATGCTTCCTGATAGTATTCATTCTAAAATTATATTACTTGAAAAAGAAGTTCCTAACATCGATTTGACAACTAAATTAAAGGGAGCTATTAAGGCTACGTTTCCTGGTTTAATAAAAACCAATAAACCCGACGATACAGCTGTTATCCTGTTTACTTCGGGTAGCGAAGCTTTGCCTAAAGCCGTACCTTTATCGCATCGCAATATTGTAAGTGATTTGGCGGCAGCTTTTGACATGGTAGACATCGACCGCAATGAAATATTTCTATCGTTTTTGCCACCGTTTCATAGCTTTGGTTTTTCGGTTTTAAGCATTTTGCCTTTAATATCGGGTTCGAAAGTTGCGTATACTCCTAATCCAACTGATGCCCGCGAGGTACTAAAAGTACTGAAACACGTTCAGGCCAATATAATAATTAGTACTCCCGGATTTTTAAAACTTCTGCTTTCGCAAGGCACATCCTATTATTTTAAATCGGTTCATGTTGCTATATCCGGTGCCGAAGCAATGTCGTTGGAATTGAAAGAAAGATTCGAAAACATGACTCCCGATGGAATTATTTTGGAAGGATATGGTATTACTGAATGTGCTCCTGTTATTTCGTTGAACCCGCAACAAAAACAAAAAATAAATAGCGTAGGTAAATTGCTTCCGGGTTTATCGGGTTTGATTATCGATATTGAAACAGGTAAGAAACTAGCTCCGAACGAAGCCGGAATGATCTATATTTATGGCGACAACGTTTTTAATGGTTATCTGGATCAACCAGAATTAAAACCATTTAAAACAATTGATGGGAAACAATACTACAAAACAGGTGACCTTGGTTATTTCGACGAGGAAGGATACTTATTTATTACTGGTCGACTGAAGCGATTTATCAAGATTGCCGGTGAGATGATAAGCCTACCTTTTATCGAAAATATTTTACTTGAAAAATATGGTGAAGAAGATCAACAAGTGTTGGCGATTGAAGGAAGTGATAAAGTTTCGCCTGCTGATATTGTTCTGTATACCACCAAAGATATCGACCTAACAGAAGCTAACAATTACTTACTGGCAAATGGTGTTGCTGCCATTGCCAAAATCCGTAGAATTGAAAAAGTAGATGAAATTCCTTTGTTGGGAACAGGTAAGATTAATTATCGAGCATTGAAGGATAAAATTGAACAATAGTCCGAGGCGTTAAGTCCAAAGTCGGTAATCACCCGCAATTTTCCTTTCGGACGGAAGACTCTGTGCTTCGAACTTAAAACTACTAACTAATGACTATTTACTAACATCTAATTTTCCTATGGGAATATTAAATCCAAAATAAAACTCACCCCTACCCTTTTCTTCCTTAATAAGGTTACTTACAAAAGTACTGGAGCCCATAAACAGATACTTCCACCGGAGTGACAATCCAACTTTTGAAGCAATTGAACTGTAAGTTATAGGTAAGTATGCACCCCACGTTTTGTTTTCGAACCGTGGGGTAATATTTACTTTCCAAATATTTCGATTAACAACACTTAACAGGTTATGATAAAATCCTGGCTGATATGAAAGCAGTCCATTGACATACCAATTGGGATGAAAACAATAATCGCCAGACAAAACAAAATTAGTAGGTAGCTTCATTGTGTATGCCTTACTATTAATCTCTTCAATAGAAACCGATTTTTGAAGTGAATCAACCAAGGCTTCGATACTTTCAACACCCGAAAAACGAGAATAAGGCACATCGTCAATAGCAACCCTAAAAGTAGAACGACGAACATCATCCTTATGCTTTACATAGCCCCAATCGCCTACAAGGAAACCTAATTTGTATTTATACGGAATATTCACTGATCCCTCTGGTTTATATCGATAAGTAAAACCCATATCAAAGCCCAAACCATTATCGCCAAACAAATCTATTTTACCATCATCAATGGTTTCACGCAAATTTTTATTGATTGCATACGATACATCCACTTTAAAATAGTCAATTTTTTCTTTACCATACATCACTTTAATTCCATCTAAATCAACATAGCCTGAACCGCCTCCTACTAAATATTTTATATTAGCACCACCACTAATAGTATGAGCACCTTGATGCCAAATAATTCCTGACCATGAGAAAGAATATTCCATCCACTGATTCACAACCGATTTAAAATACTCATCGGCCATATCCTCTAATAGATCAGGATCATCATAACCTTTAAATAAATTAGTAATTTCATCATTAGACGATCGATAAATACCATCAACCCTTAGATTGGTTGAAAAAGCAACACTGTGTTTTGGGTTAATTTTGTACGAAACAGAAGGTAACAAAATCCTACCTCTTGCTAATAGTAATGTTTGCTCCGATGCAAAAAAATATTTCAAATCATTAAACCCAACTCTACCTAAGGTTTTTATAAAGTCCGACTCATTAAAAACCATGTTGTTGACCAAACTTATTTGCGGTGAAAAAAGATTAATATTCCATTTATAATCCGAAAAAACCAAGTCGGAAGGCTGTGTATATATATTCTGAAGTGGAAAATATCTACTGGAGTGTACTCCATCAAACAACTGTGCATAAGAGTATATTGCAAATAGTAAGGCAATAAAAGTTACCAGTAATTTTTTCATTGGGTTATGTTTGAACGCAAGTTACGTAATTCATCACCTTAAATAATAATGGAAAATCGTTTTTTTATAATAGAACACAAAATTGTATTTTCGACCACAGTATAAACCGACACACTAAACAATGAACCTGATTATATTGGCTTCGGCGCCTGTTTTCATCATTCTTATTTATATCTACTATCGCGATAAATACGAAAAAGAACCATTGGGCCTGTTAATTAAATCATTAATAGCGGGTATGATTATTTGCATACCCATCATTATTGGTGAACAATGGACGGCTTCGATGATACAACCCCTAACCAATAATAAAATTGCACATGCTTTTATGGATGCCTTTTTTGTTGCTTCGTTTTGGGAAGAATCGTTCAAATTAACCGCTGTAATGCTTTTAGTTTGGCGTAATAAAAATTTTAACGAACGTTTCGATGGTATTGTATATGCAGTATTTGTATCGTTAGGATTTGCCTTAATTGAAAACATCATGTACGTAGTAAATACCGATAATGGTTTACATACGGGTATTGCTCGTGCATTTACCGCCGTTCCGGCACACGCTATGTTTGGTGTAATGATGGGCTATCATTTGGGACTGGCACGTTTTATCAGTAAAAAGCAAACATTTCATCTGATCAACGCATTCTTCTATCCATTTTTGTTTCATGGATTGTATGATTTTATACTGATGTCGCAAAATAAGTGGTTGTTGCTTACTTTTGCTCCTTTGATGGTTTACCTTTACATCCGCATCAAAAAAAGGCTATTACAACACTCCGAAGATTCGGTTTTTAAACCTATAGAATAACCCAATGACTGAACAAGAATTAAAAAACAGAGACTTTTCATCTGAATTTAAATATGCCGCATCGCGAAGCGGGGGACCCGGTGGACAGAATGTAAATAAAGTAAATTCGAAGGTAGAATTGCGATTTCATATAGAATCGTCGCAACTGTTAAGCGATCACGAAAAATCGCTATTGAGTCATAAACTTGCCAATAAACTCAACCTGGATGGAGAATTGATATTAACGGCTCAAACAGAGCGTTCGCAGTTAAAGAATAAATTAATTGTAACAGAACGCTTCTACAATATATTAGCAGCAGCTTTAACACCTCGAAAAAAACGTAAAGCCACACGCCCCACTAAATCATCGGTTGAAAAACGTCTAAATAGTAAAAAGAAGCTTGCTGAGAAAAAAGCCAACAGGCGGTTTATGTCTTAATTCCATTACGTACCTTTGCCCTGAATTAAACGAAAAATCATGAACGAAATAACACTTGGAGAAGGATTAGGTCAATTAACATTTGGATTAAGCAGAGATGAAGTTGCAAAACTAATTGGCGAACCAAGTGAGAAAGAAAAAGTAGATGGCGACCAGGAGTCGGGTGCTATGGAAGCCTGGCATTACGATGATCTGGATCTGTCTCTTTCTTTTGAAGAAGATGCCGACTGGCGCTTACTCTCTATTACCACTGCATCGGCCGATGTAATGTTCGAAGGGTTGGATTTAATCGGTTTGAGCCAAGGTGAAGTATTGGAACAAATGGAAGTGTTTAACCTGGGTGAATTTGAGATTGAAGATCTATCGGACGATGGCAGTTCGTTGCAAATGGTAGCTACCAACAACGACTTTAGTTTGAATTTGTTTTTTGATCACGACTTATTAACCGAAATTCAATTCGGACCTTTTTTTGACGATGAAGAAGGATTGGTTATATGGCCCGATGAAGAATAAAAAAGCTGATAGCTGATAGCCGCCAGGCATCAGCTTCTTGTTTCTACGCTTTCAACTTATATCAATCTAAAAGCTATCAAATAGTTTTATGGCTGTTTAATATTGTTTATAATTGAAGCGTCCAATTATTGGGGCGTTAGCATTTGTTTATTGGTTCACCTTATGTTGGTAAAGCAATTATTATTTACTAATTCACTCCTTACTGGGGGAAACGATCAATTAATAAATGCTAATTCGCTCTTTACTCAAGGAAACACCCAATTAACATTTACTTATTGGCTCACCCGGCCCGGAGTGAAGCTTTTAATATTTACATTTTGGTCCATTCCTGCAGGAGTTGACCAATTAATATTTACATATACCTCCACCCCGAAAGTCTCTGATATTATTTACTAACGCTCTGTTTCAGATAACTACCTTAACCAAAGCAATTGCCTACTTACAGCTATATTCTTCCTTACAAAGACTTAGCTTTTATCCTATTCAAAAATTTACGAACAGGTTCATCATAGAAAAACATTACCAACCAGGCAAAAAACACCATCGCTACTGTGCCTAATCCAATTATCCAGGGAAGATATTCCTGTGGAGGGTTTTGCGTAGTATAGTAATTACCAAACCACCACATAAAAGCATAGTGAGTCATATAAAGAGGGTAAGATATTTTACCCATAAAAATGCATAGTTTCTTTAACCATCCAGATACCGATGCCCCTGCTCCCAGCGATACAACCAGTGGAAAATAAAGAATTACCATTACCCATTCTACCAACCAGTTGTGCGAAAACCATGGCATCATAAAAGCGGCAAATAATAAGATTGAGAGAACTACAAATCCTAACTTAATTTTTAAAATCCAGCCCGACCGAAAAATTAATAAACCTGCCAAGAAAGAATACATCATTCGTATACCGCCATCGGCAAAAGTACCTCCGCTCCAGCCGCCTAACAAGTTTCCTGCGCTATGGCTCACCCATAACAAAGCAGCTGCAGCAATCACAAGGAAAACCCAAAGAACCTTTCGCGATAAGCGCACCAAAATTAATCCATAAAGTACATTGGCAATATACTCCCAAAACAACGACCACGATGGAGCATTTAAGCTAAACAGATTAAAACCTCTTTCTTCCATTATTGGAAGGGGAATCATTAGTACTGAACTTAGAAAAATCAAGAGAACAAAACCTATAGATTGTCCCTCGGCTTGATTTGCAAACGGATCGGCAAACATTGCAATTAGTCCCAATATTGCGCCTGCAATAACTAAAGGATGCAAACGAAAAAGCCTCGAAACAAAAAATTGCTTAAGCCCCATTTGCGAGATCCTGCTATCATAAGCATATGCAATAACAAAACCCGAAAGGCAGAAGAAAAAATCAACGGCCAAAAAACCATGCCCAATAATGTTTTCAGAAAAATCGGAATGAATCCATTCCAGGTAATGGAACAACACAACAGCCAGGGCGGCAACACCTCTTAATCCATCCAGTATATGATAGTGTTCTTTACCATTAAGCATACCTCCCTTTGAAGAATAACTCATGTTTTTGATTTAATAAATTTTGGTAATAGTGGAAATATCAGAAATGGGAAGTGCTCAAAACTACACAAATTGAATTCTATAAATGGTTAAAAATGTTAACAGACTATAATCCTTCCAATCGAATATATTTAACCAATAAACTTTTCCCTACTAACTACCATCTGATTTTAGCCTTTCTTAACACCAAACAATTCATTAAATCAATAATTTGTGTTACTTTTGCGGCCGCAAAAACGCTTAAATAATGATTACAGTCTCAGATCTAGCCATTCAATTTGGCAAAAAACCCCTATTCTCTGATGTAAACCTAAAGTTTACTCCTGGTAACTGCTATGGCCTAATCGGAGCTAACGGTGCTGGTAAGTCAACCTTTCTACGAATATTAGCCGGCGACCTTGATTCGACCCGCGGATCCGTTAAAATGGAACCAGGCGAACGCCTTTCTGTATTGAAACAGGATCACTACGCTTTTGATGAATTCACAGTATTGAATACAGTATTGATGGGTCATAAAGAGATGTGGGATGTGATGCAGGAAAAAGATGCATTGTACATGAAACCTGATTTCAACGAAGAAGATGGGATGAAAGCCGCTAAACTGGAAGACGATTTTGCTTCGATGGGTGGATGGACTGCCGAAAGTGATGCTGCAGGTTTATTAAGCGGTTTGGGCATTAAAGAAGATTTACATCATCAGCAAATGGCCAACTTGTCGGGTAAAGAAAAAGTACGTGTACTTTTGGCACAGGCTTTATTTGGTAACCCCGATAACTTGTTGCTCGATGAGCCTACCAACGACCTTGACCTTGAAACAGTGCTTTGGTTGGAAAACTATTTGGCTAACTTCGAAAACACAGTGATTGTGGTATCTCACGACCGTCACTTCTTAGATAATGTTTGTACCGATATTGTTGATATCGACTTCAATAAAATCCGCAACTTCTCTGGTAACTATAGCTTCTGGTACGAGTCAAGTCAGTTAGCTGCTCGTCAGCAAGCAATGCAAAACAAAAAAGCCGAAGAGAAGAAAAAAGAATTACAGGAGTTTATTTCTCGATTTAGTGCTAACGTGGCTAAATCGAAACAAACTACCAGTCGTAAAAAGATGATTGATAAGTTGAATATTGAAGAGATTCAGCCATCAACACGTCGTTATCCGGGAATTATCTTCCAACCTTCACGTCAGTCGGGCGACCAAATTTTAAAGGTTGAAAATTTGAGTTACTCTATCGATGGTCAAACTTTGTTTAACGATGTAAGTTTCAACATCGAAAAAGATGAGAAAGTAGTATTTATCTCACGCGATAACCGTGCGGTAACTGGTTTCTTCGAAATCATCAACGACAAAATCAAAGCAGATGCTGGTGAATTCACCTGGGGACAAACCATTACTACGGCGTACCTACCTATGGATAATACCGAGTTTTTCCAGAAACAAATTAAACTGTACGATTGGTTAGCTCAATTTGCTAAAGACAGCTCTGAAGATTACATGCGTAGTTTTTTAGGTAAGATGTTGTTTAGCAACGACGATATTGAAAAGAATGCTACTGTACTTTCTGGGGGTGAAAAAATGCGTTGTATGATAGCTCGAATGATGATGGAAGAACCAAACGTGTTGATTTTAGATCACCCAACCAACCACTTGGATCTGGAATCAATTCAGGCTTTTAACAACAACATGAAAACATACCCAGGTCAGATTTTGATGGCATCGCATGACCACGAGTTTATCCGTACAACCTGTAATCGTGTAATTGAATTAACACCAAACGGCATTGTTGATAAATTGATGGATTTTGAAGAATATTTAGACAGTGAAGAGATTAAAGCTGTGCGTGATTCGAAATACTAACAACGAGTAAACAACTCATATTATATTTCAAAGAGTCGGTTCAGTTTGAACTGGCTCTTTTTATTTTAGTCCCAAGACTGCAGATCGCAGTCCACAAGAACAATTAACGCAATAGACCATACATACTTCGAACGCATCTGTCTTCTGTCTTCCGTCTTCTGTCTTCCGTCTTTAAATTACTAAATCATTTTATATATTTGATTGTTATTAATCAAAACCAATTTCGTTACCATGCAGGTACTCAATCGTAAGAAGCTAAATCCCGCCGTGGCCCTATATACAGGTAAAGGCAATAAAGATGAAATCAGCATTCAGCTTTTCGAATACAATACTGAGGGATACACCGAAGACATTGCGTACGATTACCAGAAGGTAAATGAGTTTCCTCAAGACGGTAAATCACATTGGCTGAATGTACATGGTATACACGAACCTAAAGTTATTCAGCATATTTGTAGTGAGTTGGGGATTCATCAACTGGCATTGCAGGATATTTTGGATATAAACCAACGACCCAAATTTCAGGAGTACGACGATTATTGGTTTTTCTCATTAAAATCAATCCTCCCATCCGAAAATAATCATGTAAACCTTGAACAAATTAGTTTTGTCTTAGGTAGCAACTTCTTGGTGTCGTTTCAGGAAAAAAAAGCCGATCATTTTGATCATATCCGTTCTCGAATCCGACAAAACATGGGTATCGTTCGTCAACGCGGAACCGATTTCTTATTATACTTGTTATTGGAATCTATCTTAGATAATTACTTTAAAACCATTGCTAAAATTGATGATAAAGTAACTGCAATTTCAATAACTAATAAAAAAGTAGACCTTACTCCTGATCTATTGGAATACATCGAATCATTCAAACGCCAGATTTACCAGATTAAACGAAATGTTGCACCCATCAGAGATTTTGTATCAATGATTGAGCGCGAAGAGTTTCAGATGATAGAACCCCAGCACGTTAAATATTACTTCGAAATAAAAGACCTTTGTCTCACTCTGATTGACGAATGCGAGCAAATAAACATACGGCTCGAGAGTAACATCAACCTGTTTTTCTCAGTTCAGGGCGATCGTATGAATCAGGTGATGAAAACCCTTACCATTGTAGCTACCTTCTTTATTCCGTTAACTTTTATTGCCGGCATATACGGAATGAATTTCAGCAATATGCCTGAGTTAGGTTGGAAATATGGTTATCTGGGAGTTTGGGTATTAATGATTGCATTAACCATTGTTATGATTATCTATTTCAAAAGAAAAAGATGGTTTTGATCTCCAAACAGATCTTCTACTCCTAATAAAATAAATAATAAAACAATCAGAACATATACTTATACTTCCAAAAATTAACCTCTCGGTACTTAGGATAAATAAACATTAAGCATTTATTAACTAAGCATATCTCTTTAATCGCCTGGATTTAGTAAAGATGTTATGGCTATGTACATAATCTTAATTTAACATCTTAACATTAAGTAAGGATTGTAATCACTTAATCTTCATATTGGTTTAATTTACTGCTTACCTTCCACCTCTACTTTTGCAGCAGAAATTTTCTTAAACCTAAATCAATCATGAAAAAAGTGAAATGGCTTGCCATGTTTATCCTTACAATGGCTGGCGTATCTGCATTTGCCCAATCGGGTTTTATTCAAGGACGAGTAACCGATTCAAAAAACTTTCCATTACCCGGAGCCGCTGTTTATGTCGAAGGACATACCGAAATTGGCACCATTACGGATGTTGATGGTTTTTACCGACTTAAAAACCTGAACGATGGAAATTACACATTGGCGGTTAATTACATTGGCTTTGAAAAAGCAACGGTATCAACAACCATCAAGCAAAGTAATGGGTCGGAGGCAAACTTTGTTTTAAAAGAAGGTATTGAACTGCAAGAGATAAAAGTAAATGGTCAGCTACAAGGTCAAACCAAAGCTTTGAACCAACAGAAAAACACAATTAATGTTACTAACATTATTGCTGCCGATCAGGTTGAACGCTTCCCTGATTCGAATATTGGCGATGCCTTAAAGCGTATACCGGGTATTAATGTTCAGTACGACCAAGGCGAAGCTCGCTTTGGTAACATTCGGGGTACCGCTCCCGACTTAAACTCAGTTACCATTAACGGCGATCGCATCCCTTCGGCCGAAGCCGAAACACGCTCTGTTCAGCTAGATCTAATTCCTGCTGATATGGTACAGGCCATTGAAGTAAATAAGGTTGTTACTGCCGATATGGAAGGCGATGCAATCGGAGGTTCTGTTAACTTAGTTACTCGTTCTAAACCAGGTGCACGACGAATTTCAGGCTCATTGGGTAGCGGCTATAACTTTTTAGCGAAAAAACCCATGGCTGTCGGATCACTTGTTTACGGTCAACGCTTCATGAATGATAAACTAGGAATGGTTCTTTCCGGTTCCTATTTCAATCATCAGTTAGGATCTGACAATATTGAGGCTGAATGGGGCGAAGACGGAACCATGAAAGATTTTCAAGTCAGAACATATAATGTACAGCGCGAACGCCAGAGTTACTCTGCTTCGTTTGATTACACAATCAATAAAAACCACACCCTGGAATTAAAAGGGATGTACAATCACCGTAAAGATTGGGAAAATCGTTATCGACTACAATATAAAGATATTGAAGAAGATGAAGATGGTAATATGATTGCCGAAATACGCCGTCAAACAAAATCAGGTATCGAAGACAATAAATATGCCCGTTTGGAGGATCAATCAACCATGAACTTCTCTTTAGGTGGTGAACATCACTTTGGTATTTTAACTACCGATTGGAAAGTATCATACGCAAAGGCACAAGAAGAGCGTCCGAACGAGAGATACTTAACCATGCGTTATAAAAAAGTGGATGTGAGTCAGGACTTAACCGACACAAAAAAACCTGACATTATTGTTAACAATCCTGAGGCTCAGGATTTAAACAGTAATTGGAAATTTAAAGAGTTAACTGAAGAGTTTCAGTTTACCGATGACATAGATAAATCAGGTAAGATTGATTTTGAATTGCCTGTAATCAATAACTCAAATCTTAAATTTGGTTTCCGCTACAAAGGCAAGGAGAAAAATCGTGAAAATCAATTCTTTGAATACGAACCGTTGGATGAAGATGCCTTTATTCAAGATGCAACTTCTGCAGCCAATACCATTAATAAAACAAAAGATGACTTTAGAGCAGGTGACTATGTAGCAGGTAACTTTGTAACCAAAGAGTTTGTTGGTAATCAAAATCTTACTGGCCCCAACTTTGAAGGTGAAGAAAATCCGGAAGAAATAGCCGGTAACTTTGAAGCTACAGAAAATGTAACGGCAGGGTATATTCGCTGGGATCAAAAAATCACTTCTAAATTAAAGGCTGTTGCAGGTATTCGATACGAAAACACCAATATTGAATACTCGGGTTTTACCTATGATGCTGATGAAAACACATTAACACCAACTGATAAAGAAAGCAGTAGTTACGGCAACTTCCTTCCTAGTGTTTTAATTAAGTATGATTTAAGCGAAAATACCAAAATTAAAGCAGCCTGGACTAATACAATGGCACGTCCAAAGTATTTCGATTTGGTACCATATGCCATCATCAATCAAGACAAATTGGAAAGAGAATTTGGTAATCCAGACCTTAATGCAACTAAATCGATGAACCTCGACTTAATGGTTGAGCATTATTTTACTTCAATTGGTTTAGTTTCAGGAGGAGTTTATTACAAAAGCATCACCGATTTTATTGAAGATCAAAGAACCTATGTAATCGAAAATGGTGAAAGATGGAGATATGTACAACCTATTAACGTAGGTGATGCTGATCTATTTGGATTTGAAGCAGCATTCCAACGTCAGCTTACTTTCCTTCCTGGGTTCTTTAAACACTTTGGTGTATATGCCAACTATAGCTACAATTACAGCAAAGTAAGTAATGTTCACTTAGAAGATCGCGAAAATGAAGACATTAAATTAACCGGAACTCCTGAACATACTGTAAACGCATCATTGTTTTACGAAAGTAAAAAATTAACCCTTCGTGCTTCATTCAATTATGCCAGCGATTTCTTGGATGAATATGGTGGTGCTGCTTTCGAAGATCGTTACTACGACAAAGCTACTCATGTAGATTTAAGTGGTTCGTATGATATTACTAAAAACCTTAAATTCTTTGCCGAGGTTAACAATTTACTGGATCAACCGTTACGTTACTACCAAGGCGAATCGAAGTATACAGCACAAGCCGAATACTACGGTATAAAAATGCAAGGTGGTATCCGTTTTAACTTTTAAGATTTAACATGAAACATATAATAATCATTTTTTCAGCTTTCATTATTCTAATAACGGGTTGTAATCATAAAACCGACAAATCAAAAACGTCATCCCCATCAATAACAAAGATGAATGGTGATACAGAAGCCATTGAAGACTCCATAAAAAAGGCCAATGCTTTGGCTCTACAATCACAAATTGCAAGAGCTGTAAGCCCTAAAACCGAAACACAACCTGTTAGCGAGAAAAGTGGTGTAGATGCTGCCGACGATCCGGCTATTTGGTATAATGAAGCTAATCCTGCTGAATCGCGCATATTAGGAACTGATAAAAAATCGGGACTTGGTTTATACAATCTCAATGGAGAGCTAATTAACTTTGCTCATGCCGGAAAAGTAAACAATGTAGATATACGCTATAACTTTGATTTCAATGGCCGAAGAATAGCGATAGCAGCAGCTACCGAAAGAATTTCAAAAGGTATTGTTCTTTTTGAAGTAACTGCCGATAGCTTGATATCGCTTCTTGAGAGCCCTATTCTTTTGGATTCAATCATTCTCGATGATGCTTATGGATGCTGTATGTATTACAGCAGAAAAAAAGCTGCGTACTATGCTTTTGTGTGTGGTAAAAATGGAAATTTACAGCAATGGAAAATAACTGACAATAAAGGTAAAATAAATGCAGAAGCTGTAAGAACCATTACTCTTTCATCGCAATGCGAAGGAATGGTTGCTGACGACGAAGAAGGTATTTTATACGTGGCAGAAGAAGGCAAAGCCATTTGGAAGATGAGTGCCGAAGAAGATGCTGATAACACCATGAGCCCACTAGCCCAAAGTAATAGCAATAATCCTTACATCACCTACGACCTGGAAGGCTTGGATATCTATTATGCCGGCAATAACAAGGGGTATTTAATTGCCTCGGTTCAGGGCAACTTTACCTATGCCATATTTGAAAAAGAAGGCGACAACCAATACCTGGGTAACTTTATTATAAAAAGTAATGACCAAATTGATGGAACTGAAGAGACTGATGGATTAGCAGTTACCAACATCAATCTAGGTGATAAATTTCCAAAGGGGTTATTGGTTGTGCAAGATGGTTTTAACACTGATAATGGAGTTGATCAACCTCAAAACTTCAAGTTGATTGACTGGGCAGATTTAGCTACTGTATACGAACCCAATTTAGCTGTTTCCCCCCAATTTAAATGGTGGAATAACAACTAATGAACTTTTAGATAATAAAACAGGCCATTCTGCAAGATAGAATGGCCTGTTTTTGTATATACCTAGAAAATGAAAATTTATTCTTTTATAATTTTAAACGTTTTAAGAGTCTGCCCATCGACTACTAATTCAACCAAATAAAAGCCAGCAGGAAGTTGATCAACCGGCATAGAAATATTACTAGTTCGAGCAAATTTATTAACAATTATTTCTCTTCCAGAAATAGTTCTGATTTTTACTTCAACATTGACTAACTCTTTAGTTAAATTAAGATTGAGCACATTCACAACCGGATTAGGGTAAACTTCAACATCTGATAAATCAACCTTCTCAATTCCAGTTGAAGCAACCACATATAATACTCCATCTTCGAAATTCCACTCTAAGCCTTCACCAGGCGATGCTGGAATAATTTCTTCGAATGATCCAATGTGAGAAGATCCACTAAATAAAGCGATTGCATTACCTGCATTTACCTGACCTGTAATATTTAATTGCAAAACTCCACCATAAGTGATACTTCCGGTTGAGCTAATCATATCTTTGACTTTAGCTACCATATCAACATCCATATTAACAACACTTCCACTATTAAGCGTAAGCCCTCCTACCGAAAAAGCACTTATGGATTCATCTCCTGCCTCAAGTGTACCTCCCGATTTTACAATCACTCTACCCGATAATTTACCTTTCCCGGCTAAAACACCTCCTTCTACGGTTGTATTAGCTGTTGAAGTATGAGTTCCATTAACTATTAATTTTCCATCATTAACAACTGTTGTTCCTCTATAAGTATTATAACCTGTTAATCGCCAAATACCAATTCCTTCTTTTACAATGCTGGTTGTTCCATTATAATTACTTTTCGAACATTCATTATTGATAATTCCATTAAATATTTCATCTGTACCTGCACCACCAACAATCCACTTCATTGTAGCCGAATTATTTTGTTTATCAGCACCACAAAGTTTAGTTCCTGATTCCCCAGATAATCCACCTAACCGCATTGTACTTGCATTTTTCCAACAAATTATTTTTGTTTTACCTGTTGTTACTAATCTGGCATTTGGAATTCCATTGACATTATCTAACATAAACTGAGTGCCATCATTAGTTGTTCCCATGCCATTGGCATATAAAGTACCACTAAATTGAGACCAATCTCCCTGAATATATTCTCTAACGTAATAAATATCATAATTTAATACACCTTCACCACTTACGCTACCTTTTAAATAACAGGTTTTATCCATCTGGAAATGACTACTAGTACCGGCTTTTACTTCCATATTGAAGTTATAAGTCTCGTAGTTAGAACTTTCTCCACCCCAAAGATTTAACCTACCTCCACTTAGTACTACCTGTCCTGAAGTTCCCATACCGGCAGTGTTAGTCAAGGCAGTCATTCCATTCAATTCCAATGTACCTCCGGCAACAACTGTTTGACCTAAATAAGGATTGACATTTTTCAGAACCAATGTACCATCTCCTGATTTTGTAAGGCCACCTTGCCCTCCGATACTACCTGTAAATGTTACGATTGAATTACTATTATTAATAGAGAAATGAGTATTACCATCCAACGCAACATTTCGATCGGTACTAACAGATGATCCTGTATACTGGATCTCGCCTCCAAGCCAAACCCAATTAAAATCATAATTTTGAGATGCTCCAATTGAACTAGCCACACCACCATTAGCTAGGGTATTTATTTTCATAATACCCTCATGAATTACAGTTGCTCCGGTATAACTATTAGTCCCTGCTAAGGTCAGAATTCCTGTTCCTGCTTTATTTACCGAAGTACCTCCTCCAATGGCATTTCCTGAAAAAGAATAATCACTATCCGCATTTACAACCATAATATCGGGCTGAACTTCTTCTGTAATATCAATAGTTTGAGCTTCGGACATAGATGGAAACAATACCTTTTTATCATTTGAAAAACTCACCTGAGTTTCAGAATTAGACCAGTTTAAAGATGTAGTGTTCCAACTTTTATCTTCTCCGGAATTCCAGCTCATATCCTCCTCAAATGTTTCCAAATCGACAACATCAACAGGAACTGGTTTGGTTTTACAGGTTAGTACTTCAGAATATTGCGATTCTATACTTGAATTAAAGGCCTTCACACGAAAAACACCTTCTTCTTCTGGTTCAAGATTTTCGACAACAAAAATAAACTCATCTACTCCTGTTGTTCCAATTTGAGTATAAACACCATTTATCTCACGTTCTATTATATAGCCATCTTCCTGATCGGTATAATCATACCATTCTAGAGTCAATGTAGTTTGTGTCGACTCTGCTAAACGAAGATTAAGTGGTTTACGTAGGTATAATTGCGAATAAGTTATATCAATGCTATTGATATAGTTTTCGATGTTAGCATAACCATTAGCTGCAATTACCATTGCATCATTAGCCGAGTTTGGATCTAAACCATTAGCTGTTTCCCACCAGTCGGGTATACCATCTCCATCAGAATCTACGCGACTGTTACCACCCCACAAACTCCAACTATCCGGAGCACCAAAAGGCAACTCTTCCTCTGATGTAATAATCTTACCTTCGGCCCCTAAAGACTTCACTTCATTAATAAGGTAATAATCTACATAATCGCGGCAAGGTAAAGATGCCCCCACATCCGGAATTAATGAACCATATACCTCTTGTGAACTAATTATTGGTAATACGGGATAATCAAATCTATCATCCATAAAAGTCGGACCTCCTTCGTAATCAGAATAAGGCACTAATGCACCATTTAAAGAACCATTTTTATCAGCATCATACCAATTATCATCTGCATAAATATGAAAATTAGCATTAGCTCTACTTAAAGGGGTACCACCGTCATCAGGTCCTTTTATAAAATAATTACTTACACAATTGGCATATGATAAACCTTCCGAATCACCTCCCATAATATAGGCAGCACTTCTCCAATTGTATACCATATTGTTGGCGTATTGATTAACACCTTTAATTTTACAATTGCGTGTGTCATTATCAACATATAGGTTCCGATATAAGGTTACTCCACCATTCGTTTGAATTAATCCACCTGCAGAGTGACTCATTAATCCCTGCCCCACAATACAGTTTTGAATAGTAATATTGGTAGGTTCTGTACCTTTTCCATCCCAATTAATAGAGAATGTTTCATCTCTACCCCATGAAATAGAACAATGATCGAATATCATATTGGAACCATTTGATACTCCTAGAGCATCTTTTCCACTGTCGCCATATTTTTCGCCCATTCTGAACTTCATATAACGACATATACTATTATTGGCACCTGAAAAAGTTACTCGATTACCATAAACAGTAATTCCTTCTCCGGGTGCAGTTTGACCAGCAACGTATAAATTAGATTTTGCAGATAAAGTAGAATTAATTTTAATAACCCCTGCAACATCAAAAACAATAATTCGATTGCTTTGACTCATTGCATCTCTCAAAGATCCTGTACCAGAATCATTCAGGTTGGTAACATGATAAACAGAACCATAACGCCCACCTACTGTGTATTTTCCAAAACCTTCGGCACCGGGGAATGCCAATTGTTGTGCATTTAGTTGATTTGATAGTAAAATCACCTGCAAGAGCAGGATAAATAAATAGATTTTTTTCATTGTAAACTTATGTTAGCTGATTTTGTTAACCAAACTTACACTATTCACAATGCTAATTACGTATTCATTTTTCCAAAAACATGTAAAATTGTACAGAACAGTTTACGATATTTTTATACCTCTCGCCTTCATCTCCATTGGCAATATACAACTGTACACAAATTGATTAACAGGAACTTTCAATCCATATTTCTCAGCTAATTTCACTACCGTTCCATTCTGATATTCTATTTCCGAAGGACGTCCTGCCCATACATCACGTGTTAATGAAGATGTTGAATTATATGGGAGAGAATCGATAAATTTGACTGTTTTATCAACAAAATTTGGCTTAATATTTACTCCTTTTTTCTGTGATAAATCATAAATTTCATTTAAGAGTTCCAACATCATTGTACGTGTTTCCTTTAATTCGCACATTTCGCCATACGTAGTTTTTGTTACGGCCATTAATGCACTTACACAAATAGAAATAAATTTCTTCCAAATATCTGCTTCAATATCATCTGAGGCTTTACAGGTAATACCTGCTTCATTGAATGATTGCACCAACGTTTCCATTCTTGGACTTTGAGACTTATCCAATTCTCCGAAAACAATTTCGGGTTTTACACCAAAATGATTTATTACACCTGGGCCATCAATCTTACTAATAATACGGCACAAACCATTTAATGTATAAGAAGTATCAATTACTTCGCTTAATTCTTCAGCTGCCATTACACCGTTTTGCAATGGTAAAACCATACTTCCTGGATGTAATATTTTAGCGATATCATCTCGTACTTCCTTTATTTGCCATGCTTTAACTGCAATAATAACTAAATCAGGAGATTCAATATCTGTAATGGTATCAGTCACTGCCACATCTTTAACTTCAAAATCGCCATCGATACTTTTAACCACTAATCCATTGTTTTTAATGGCTTTTAAATGTTCTCCGCGGGCTAAAAAAGTTACCTGATTACCGGCTTGAGCCAATTTAGCACCAAAGTATCCACCAACTCCTCCAGTTCCTATAATTGCTATGTGCATAATCTTTTTTGTTTTGAAATTAGCAAAGTTTTCATCGTTATTAGTTCACGTACCACGAAAAGTTCTTACACTCTTCTACTATACGTGCATAAAACTTCGTATCTGCATAGTCATTTTTGAGCACTTCAAACTCGGATCGATATCCGTTTGCAATCATTTCCTTTACATCCCAATTGATCCTCCAGGTATATCCATCTTTTGACTGATCTGTCATATATAAATTCTGATTGGCTTTGGATGCCAGATAATAACATTTAGCCTGCAATTCTTTATCATCAGTTGCTTCTATAGCTTTCATAAAATACTCTTGTGCTTTTCTACAATCTGAAACGCCAGTAAAATAACTTCCTGAACGATAAAAGGCTTTGGCATCCCATGCGTATCCAAAATAAGTGGTGTTATAGTAGGCATTTCCCAACAAATAATAATCCATCGCAGATGCTGTTCCGTCTTTTTCAAGCTGAAGAATTTTTGACAATACCTGTGTTAATTTCAGCTTTGAATACTTTACTTCGCGCTCATCAAAATCAACATCATTAACAACATAGTTAAAAGGATTATAAGAAAGATTAAAAGACTCGCTAGTATTTTGATAGCCCTCAGATATTTGCTCAAAACTTTTTAATGCATTTGTTACATCATCATCAGCAAGGTAAGATGTTCCCAACATCTCTAAATAATAATCTTTGTTATATGCTTCGTTCTGCCCTTTCTCGCCTCTCATATAATTTCGATCTAAAATAGTCTGAGCAAACCAGCTTAGTTCATCACGATTATTTACACAATGTAATAAATCTTTCAGAAAAGACGTGTCTAATTGAGTTCGCACACTCCACATATCTTTTCCACTGGCTAACGATTCAGGTAGTTTATTTTCAGGATGCGAAAAGAAAAGAAATGCGAAATCATACATATCGTTTACGTAAATGTCTTTTAGTGTATTCTGACGCTCTAAAGTATTCTTAGTCTTATCTGTAATCAGCAAAAGGTTCTCCAAAATAGCCAACTGCGACTGATAGCTTAAATTCATATCTTTATTCAAATTTGCCAACATCTGTTTTGCCTGATTATTATCGAGACGCAAAATTGACAAATAAGCAAGACTCAACTGATAAAAAGAACGATCTTCTATTTTACCATCAGACAATACATCTCCTAAAAAATCATTAAACGATTGCATGTAAGCAGTTAGCTGTTCGTTATTATCTTTTTGATTATAATACTTTTGATAGAACAAATTATCATCAGTATTATTTTGAAGATAAAGTGATTCAATCTTATTAATCTCTCTACAAACTAAGGTGGATAAATATTCTGAATTCGAATTGATTTCGTAAATGGATTGAATATCTTCCAAGGCTATACTCCCGGATTGCGATGCTCTGATAAACAATAATGTTTCTTTCTGACGGCGATTACATGCTGCATAAAGTTCGTTCCACTGCTCATCTGTTTTAATTTTAACACTGTAAAAAGCTGAATATCTACGACTCGGGCATGCTCCGAAAACATCCATAAAATGTTTCCACCCTTGATTGTATTTTCCCAAAGCCAATTCGGCCCCAGCCACATGATCAAGCATCCAATAATAAATCATTGATTTCTTCACCCGCTGACTATTATACTCATCCCAAAATTCGATACAGGCATTATAATCCTTAGCATAGCGCATCATCTTCACTGTTTGAAAAGCATACCGCTCCTTTAAAAATGCATCGTTACAACTTCCATAGGCTTTTTTGCCATCATCTATTAATTGATGAATATCGGTTTTATCTTCCTCTTTGTTCCTCTGCCAATAATACATTGGGGGATTACTGTGCTGCTCACATTCCTTGGCAAATAACAAGTAGTTGACTATTTTTTTGTTGCTTTTATAAACCATATTTAATAATGGATCATTACAACTGCCACTTTGAAGCAATTGTCGGATATCTGCACGTGTGGATTTATACACCACATCGTTAATATTCTTTTGAGTGAAAGAGAAAGGCATAACCTTTTTCCATAATTGTAAATTCTCACCATTCTGAGCTGATGACGAAAACCAGGTTTCCAGATTTGACCAAGGCTCTTCACTAAAAGTAACCGGAGCAAAAGTACTATTAGGTAACATGTATTTAGGATGAAAAAGACTTAGATAAGTATCATAATCTTCCCAACCACCGCACGCATTCACTTTGGTAAGCCACAAAAAACTAATTAAAAACAGCACTAAACTTCTTGAAATCGTCATAAGTATATTGTTGTGTAAGGTTCTTGTTTAAATGATAAAATAAGATTCGTTTAGGATTTACATCAGTATACTTCTTAAACATCTGCAAGCCCTTTTCAATGTCAGCGCTACTAACAGCATCTACCCTCAATTCATCCCCTTTGTACAGATACAATCCTTGAAAATATCCACTTATCAATACTACGAACCTATTTTGATCCATCTTTTTAAATCGCTCATTTTCTGAATCGAGTTTTGAAATTTCTACCTGATGAATAATCTTCATAGCTTTTCCAAACCTGAATACTAAAGCCCAATTAAAAGCAGGCATTGCAATATCGAGTGGCAATGGATAAGATTTTGTCCCTTGCAAGTACTGCTTTAAAATGTTCAGATCATAAATAGAGTTTGGAGCTTCCTTATTGGCAAAATCACCCATATTATACACCATCAAACTTCCTTTATCTACAGGTGGAACTCCTGTCCTACCCGGGTATTTAAATTGATGTAGACGAATGGTAGAAGATAAAAGGTAATCGGATGGCAGGTATTTACGCAACTGCTTCAAATAAGTAAAAAAATAACTTCGTGTTTCTCCACTCCAATCACAATCAATTTGTAATTCATTACATTGAGTAATTTTATTTTGATGCAAAACCCTATTCAACATTTTGCTGGTTTGATGAGCCAATGAATCCACCGATATATAATCTACATTTCTAAAACTACGATTGGTTATATAAATGCATGGAATAATTTCAATATCGGGCAACATCTCATCAGTCACCGTTAGTGCAGATAAAAATGCAGGTTCCTGACTTTTATCTTTAAAATCAATGTCGAAGACTCTTACATACAGAGGCTGGCTGTTTAATTCCTGTAACAAACTTAGCTCATTATCTGACAAATGTAAGCTTTGCTTCCAATGATAGAAGGAAACAGGAGTTTGCTTATTCTTACAACTAGTTAGAAAAGTCATTAAAATACAAAGACTAACAAATGAGAATTTCAACAATATAGATCGTACGTTTTGTATCACTATTAACTTGTATTGTGTCTAAACCTCAAAAGTAGTAAAAACAGTTTTGCTGAAGTGCAAAATAAAATTAAACTAAAATCTGAACCTTCGATTTATGGTTTTGTTGAACTTTGGAGTAGTTTTGCAGCTCGCAAATTAAGGGAGAATACAGTACGTATGGAGTATAGAAGATTCGGGAAGACCAATAAAAAGATTAGTGTTATTACATTAGGTGGAATGCGTTTTAAACAAGTGTGGGAAAATCCCCGTCATGAGATCCCAAAAGAAACACAAGACCACTGTAATCACATGGTTGATCTAGCTATAAAAAATGGTATTAATCATTTTGAAACAGCATATGGATATACAAAAAGTGAAACTGTATTTGGGCGAACTTTAAATGAAGAATTAAAAATAGATCGATCTTCGTACCATTTAATGACCAAAGGAAATCCTTCCACAGCTGAAGAAACTCGTCGGTTGGTTGAAGAGCAACTCAAAACCTTAAAAACAGATTATTTTGATTTTTATGCTTGGCATGGAATTAATACAAATCAGTTAGTTGATAGCTCATGTAAAACAGGTGGATCGGTTGAAGAGTTGTTAAAAATGAAGCAGGAAGGTATTATAAAACATGTAGGTTTTAGTACTCACGCACCTCTTGCACCAATATTAAAAGCCATCAACACCGATCTGTTTGAATTTGTAAACCTTCATTATTACTATTTCTATCAGCGAAACGAAGCTGCAGTTAAACTGGCGCAAGAAAAAGATATGGGGGTTTTTATCATCTCTCCTAACGACAAGGGAGGCCAACTGTATAAAGCTCCCGATAAAATTAAGAGGGCAATTTCTCATTCAACACCTATACAATGGAATGCTCGTTTTTGTCTGAGTAATCCTGCAGTTCATACATTATCATTTGGAATGACTGAAGCTTCGCATTTTAATGAGATGAATGGAATTTTTCCAAGTAATATTCCTCTTTCTGAACAAGATACACAAAGCAAGCTGTTATTAGATAATATGATTCATGATGATCCTTATACTGCTTTTGATGCCTTTACTTTAGAAGATGAGCCTTCAGATATGGATATTCCATTATTACTTCATTGGCGAAAACTATGGAAATGCTATGATTTACTAGACTTTGCTAAATACCGTTACAAAGAATTAAAAACACCTAATCATTGGGTTCCCGGAGTATTTCCTACTCCCGAAGCTATTGATAAAATTGATTTTTCTAAAGTACCAACTAATTTGCCACTTCGCGAAATGCTTACCGAATTACATGAAACCTTATATCAACCACCTGTTGAATTAAATGCATTAAATCCAGCTAACATAAGATTGGCTAAATAGTTTTTACATTTTGTTTAAAAAGTCTCCTTGTTTATTTCGTTAAATACAAAAGACAACAATCTATATGTATACCAATCAATTAAAGCTAAAATAAAGGTAAAGTATACCGGTATATCTTGATTTTTTTTTACTTTTAAATGACCACACACATCATTTCTAACAGAAAAGAATCTATACACAATGGCTTTCAATTACTTAGCCAAACAATTTTACCTTAACGACATCGAAAATGATATCGATGTTTTAGACAAGTACTATGATAGTCTGCCTGAACAAATTCTAAAGTACTACAAGGTATTATTGCCCTTTATGCTATTGGTTTTTATCACCTATTGCTTTACTGATCATTTAATTAGAGAAATACCAGCACTTTCAGTTACTCGTATTCCTGCAATTGTAATGATACTTGCTTTATTAATTATAAAGCATTCTCCTTTAAAGGATAGAAAAACATTGGTCGTTGTATGTAATAATATTTACGTTCTTGGACTACTTTCGATGGGATTAGGTATTATTTCAATTACTGCCAAAAATAATATGATTAATCCAGGAATTACTGCTTTTATAATGCTAACAGTGGGATCCTATTTTTTTATTAAAGGTTTTTATTCAATTCTTTTAGTATACACCATTCCATTATTGGTAACCATTTTTGCCATATTCTTCTATCCTTCCATCTTTGCAAACAAACAGATTGAATTTATTAACCCAATGGTAATTTATATTGGAGTTATTGCTGTTAGCTTGCTAAGTGAAAAAACAAGATTTAATGAATTTTACTATAAAACCAAACTATCGGAAGAAAAACATCGCACAGACAATCTTTACAAAGAAGTTGTTCATCAAAACATTGAACTGGTATCACTAGATAAATCCAGAAATGAAGCTTTATCGGAATTGACAGTTTCAAATAATACAAAAGACAAACTTTTTTCGTTGATTGCTCATGATCTTCGTCAACCATTCTCTGTGTTAATTGGTTTATCTAAAGTTTTAGTTGAAGAAAGAAAACTACTATCTGAAGATGATTTAAATGAATTCCATAAACAGATCTATATAGCATCTGAATCTACCTATAAGCTTTTAGAAAACCTTCTTCAATGGTCAATGTCGCAAACGAATTCATTTATCATGAATCCATCATCACAACCAATAAATAAGCTTATTAATGAAGTTATAAATGAAGTTCAACCAGCTTTAGAACAAAAGCAGATTATAATAAAAAAACAGTTAATCAATGCTGATGTATGGATTGATAAAGACGCTTTTATGGCAATTACCCGAAATATTTTAACAAATGCTATTAAATTCTCAAAATCGAAAGAGCGAATTGAAATTTCAACACTCCCAAAAGATGAATTAATAAATATAAGCTTTAAGGACTATGGGGCAGGTATTACTCCAGAGACGTTAACTAAAATTACCAATTCGATGTTAGTTGAATCACAACCAGGAACCAATAACGAAAAAGGTACCGGGTTAGGCTTAGCATTATGCAACGATTTAATAAAGAAATCAAACGGTAGTATTTGTTTTGACAGTGAATTAAATAAAGGAACAACCATCACGGTAAGTATTCCTTTATGTAACCATCATTCCAACTAATCTACCCTCATTGTATGATACTGTTTAAAAGTCCGACCATACCTATCTCTAACCTTTACTTCAATAACATATCTTCCTGATTGAATGCAATTTCCAATATTAGCCTGCCAAATATGTGTTGATTTAACAGGTCCAATTAATGGAGCTCCAGGAAAATCATGAATTGTTAATGTTGAATCGGATAACCATGCTTCGTCTAATTTTATCTTTTTAAAATTGACCCAACGCTGAGCAATTTTTTCATAGTAGGGATCATAAGTTTCAGTTTTATTCATTTTAATCCAGTCGGTTTGTCCTTTTATTCGATATTCAATTTCAGACTGTTCACTTCCATTAAAGAAGTTAACCGTTAATAGTGTTGTATCTTTCGAATTAGCTTTTACTCCTCGAGGCACATAAATATTCATCTTATGATCATGCGGACTTCCAGCCACTTTCCAATCAATCGTATAATCAGTTGCATTAAAAGTAATAATTGCATAACCATTGGGTGTTCCATCTCTCATCATTGAATGAGGAACATCTTTTTCATTTCGCAAGCCACTCCACCAGCTACCACAGGCTGCTCCAACATTAAAATGATGATGAGGAGTCTCTTGTTTCCAATCACTTGAAGATGACTCAAAAAAATAGTTATTCATGAGATGACTATGTCCTGAAATAGAAAGCGTTTTAGGAAAATCTTTTAATAACTCAAATAATTTAGATTGATCATCAGGACGAAAACTGCTGTCATTTTGCGCAAATGGAATATGCATATTAAGCACAATTAAGTCGTCTTGAGAAACATTCTTTAAATAATTACTTACAAACTCAAGCTGATCGGCTCGCAAACCTCCATCATATTTAGTCGATCCAACTTCGGGGTGATGAAGAATATCATCCAATACAATAAAATGTACTTTACCATATACAAATGCATATGTTGAGGGACCATAAACCCGATTAAATGTATCATCTGCCTGAATATCATCCGGTGCCATATAATTAACATCGTGATTACCCATTACATTGTACCAAGGAATGCCAATTTGTGCTATAGCTTGATTTAAGGGATAAAATAAATTTAAATCGTCGCCCACAATATCTCCCATTGTCATACCAAAATTAATATCAGTTCGCCCTATCAGTTCCACAGCAATATCTTCGGCAAAAAAATCAACTTGTTCGATACTATAGGGTTGAGTATCGCCTAATAGAAGCACTTTAAATTGCTCTTCATCATCAGATTGACATAAAGCAAAATTAATTTCATCCGGCAGCTCACCAGTTGGTAAAATACCCTTATAATTATAATTCGAAGGCGATCCGTTAGGCTTATACAAATAATAAAACTGTGGTAAATTATTATCATTCAATGGGAACTTCCATCCATTAGGCTTTACTACAAAAATCACATCTCCACTTGATATCGATATTTCGTATTCACCATGCTTATTGGTTTTAACTATATCGACTCCGTTAGATACCAAAACACCTTCTATTCCCTTCTCGTTTTTATCTTTTACTTGATTTAGGTTTATATCATTATAAACAAACCCTTTGGCTTTTTTATCAATCGCCTTTAATTCCAAATTTGTAATCCCTATAAAAAATGCAAATAAAAGAATAAAATGTTTCATGTTTGTAGTTTAATTATCTATCCTAAAATACATAAAATCAAACAACCACCCATTAATTTTAGTTTACCATTTCATCAATAATCATCCATAAAAAAAGGCTAAATCATACATATAGTACGATTTAACCTTACAATATCACCATACATCTGGCATTACCAGAATACCTGATCAAAAATTAAAGGGAAATTAAACTTTGAAATATGAAATGGTTTCTCTTAAATTCTGCATTTCTGCTTCAATCTCCGTTGAGTTGAATAACATTTTATCAGCCACCATTGTAGCTCCCTGAGCCTTATGACTTAAATTTTGAATCGTTTCATTCATTTGCTCAACACCCACATTTTGCTGTAAACTAGCTGCCGATATTTCATGAATTGATTCAGTAGATTTTTGTATTTTAGGCACTACATCATCAAACCTTTCTCCTAAAAAATGAGTTAACTCTAGGCTATTTTCAGCTTCGCTTGATATTGAGTTGGCTACTTGTCTACTCTTATCTGCCAACTTACGCACTTCAGTAGCTACTACTGAAAATCCTTTGCCATAGTTACCTGCATTAGCTGCTTCAACAGCTGCATTCAATGATAAAATATTAGTTTGCATGGCAATTTCGCTAATCATATTTATTTGATCTGCAATTAATGAAACTGCTTTTAAACTTTTTGTGGCTGCTTCGTGAACAACCTTTACTTCCTTCTGTGTTTCTTTTGCATATTGAGAAGCTCTTTGCGAATTTGTATTATTACTTGCTATATTGCTAGCCATTTCCTCCATTGTCGAAGAAATTTCCTCTAGTGATGATGCTTGCTCGCTAATACCTGAAGTAATATGTTCTGATGTAACTTTTAACTGATTAGCTAAATTTTCGAATTTTAAAATACTTTGATTTGTGTTTGAAATAATGGTTGTTAATTGCGTCTTTAAATAATATAATGAATTTGATAGTACGCCTAATTCATTTTTTGCCTTAATTTGTTCTATTTCGACATGCAAATTGCCTTTTGACAACAAGTTAGCTTGATAAACAGCTTTATCTAAAGGCTTTCGTAAGAGTTTATTTAAATGCAGAAAAACAAAAAAACCAACCGTCACGTTTAATAAAGTTATTAATAATTCGTGCCAACCGTCTAACTCAAATTTAAAGTAAGATGTAAATCCAACAAATATGCTTAAAACTACAGTATAAAAGCTAAACTTAAACATGATGGATCCTCTAAAGATCAGCTTTAACAGTAAATAAGCTAAAGGAATGGTAGCGAGAGCCAACAAACCTTGTTTAACTATTTCATTCATAACATTTGATTAAATGGGTTTTTATTCAACTTTTATGATGAAAGTTTTATTTCTTTAGGAAAGCTATATTGTAAATCAATTACTTTATTTAAGATTATACCTAACTGATCAGATATATTAACTTTACTTACAAAGCCCCTAAAACCAGAATTTATTAAATCTTGCAAATAAACCTGATCGTCGTATAATGACACAGCTACTAATTTAATCTTTGATGTTATAAAATTGATTTCTTTACCTACATCAATACCATTTAAATCTGGCATATTAATGTCAATAATAGCAATATCAGCTTTGTATAATTCAGAATGCTCTAATAATCCCTTACCAGTATAAGCCTCTCCTATTAAATTGAAGCGATCAATTTTAGACAACAACACTTTAACTCCTTCAATAAAGTCTTGATGATCGTCAACTATAATTACATTGTATTTTCGCTCCCCTTTCATGCTTATTCTAACGAGTGAATTAAAGGAGAGTTAGGAAGTATTCACTACAATTACCGGAAATTAGCCCTACTTTAAAGTAGGGAAATCCCGACCACTAAATATTTACAATTTTATTTTTAACAGCCCATACTATTAAACAGGCATTGTTGTGCGTTTCAGTTTTACGCATCAACTTTGTTTTTTGCTTCTCAATAGCTTTTACACTAACACATAGTTCATCAGCCAATTCCTTATTTGAATATCCCTTACAAATATTAGCTAATAAATTTAATTCATCTTGAGTTAATTCAACTTTTCCCTTTTTTTCTCTAATCGTCTCCTTATCAATAACGGCACGGTACAATAGCTGTTGAGAAAAGAAGGTTTGCCCATTATTCACAACACGAATTCCATTTTCTAAATCTGAAGAAGAAGACTCTTTTAGAATAAATCCTTTTGCTCCTGCCATTAGAGCATCGTAGTAGTAATCACTCTCGGGATGCATTGATAACATGATTACTTTTAATGAAGGTTTTTGCTCTATAGCTAAACGCGTGGCCTCTATTCCATTCATTTCAGGCATATCAATGTCACATAACACGATATCTGCATCAATTTTCTCAAAATTATCAATCCATTCCTTTCCGTTTGAAAATTCACCAACAATATTAAAATCCTGTATCTTATTTATTATTAAACGAATTCCCTCTCTCACAATCGAATGATCATCAACTAACACTATCCGAATCATACTTCCTGATTTACATTCATTTGTATTGTTACATGAACTCCTCTACCGGGTTTTGTTACATAATATATTTTGCCTCCTACATTATTAATCCTATTTTGAATATTGAGCAATCCATTACCTTTAGTGACACCTTCTCCAAACACAAATCCAATACCATCATCGGAATATTCTACTTTTAAATTATCATCTATCTGTTTTATATTAATAGATAAATGTTTGGCATTACTGTATTTAATAGTATTATTAATTAATTCCAGAATTGCTCTGTACAAAGTAAACTCGATTAAATCTTTTTTTATTACCAAAGGATCAGACGTAAGTGTAATTTCAATATTAGTAATAGCTTTAATATTTTGAAGAAATGACCGTATAGCTTTTTCTAGTCCATATTGTTGCAACAAATGCGGACTTTCATCATTAATAAGCATTCGTAGTTCTTTCAATGCATTTTCTAATAATTGATCTAACCGTTGTAAATACTCTTCATTCACTTCCTTTTCATCTCTCAAGCTATGAGCATATATCTTTGCGGTAGTTAAAATAGGGCCCAATCCATCATGTAACTCTCGACCAATACGCTCTTTTTCCTTCTTCTCAGTCCGGATAATACTTTCAACAATTTCTTTTCGCTTCCTAATCCGTTCTGTTTCATCAACAAAAGTACAAATCACCTCATCCTGAGTTAAAGTATGAAAAACTTTAACATGTTTATTGCTACCATTATTCAACGTAACTTTATAATCGATAGTATTTTCCTTAAACGGATCAAATGTTTCTATGATTCTTCTAACTTCTTCTATCTTTTCTTCTCGCTCTTTCTGATCAGGATAGGACAACATCAACCAATCAATAACAGTAGGAGTATCTTCTTTTTTGAGATTAAAAAAAGCTTCATATGCTTTATTAACCATTGTTATCTCTCTCTTTTTATTAATGGTTGTTACCGGAATTGGCATATGATTTAAAGTATGTCGAATTTTTTCTTCACTATTTATGTGGTTCATTAATTCTGCATTGTAAGCTTTAAAAATCTTAAACATTGCAACCAGTATAACGAACGCATTGGAAAATACAATCATTAAATCAACCAGCCAATTAGCTTCATTGAACGAATAAAATTCCTTATCAAAAGTAATTTGAATATAACCATTTACATACAAATACATTAGCCCAAGATAACTAATACTAATCAATGCAAAGCTTAATATAAACTCTCTTGACCGAAGATAAAAAAAGGAAATCCCAATATATATAATCATGAATAAGGCTGCATTGCTATAGAATCCGAAACGATAGAATCCTGTTATTATCAACAAATACAACACGAACAAATAACTATGAACTTTTACGATAACACTTAGTTTTTTACCGCAAATAGTCATTATAAAAAAAGAAAGAATTAATCCTGACTTTAAAAAGAAAACACTATCAAATCCATTCCAAAACAAATAGATATCATACAGTAGAATCGGAACAATAAAAACAATTAATCCAATCCATGCATAATTTATAACTGAACTTTTAATATCGTTAAGAGAATCTTCAACCCCCTTAGGAAAAGCAAAGTAATCCTTTAGCATACCTACAACTTTACCATCACATTAGTAAACTAATATGACTATCAAACAACAACTCTTCTTAAATTAAAAAGTTTACCCCTTTGAATGCAAAGTTAATAGATATGCCCTTTGATAAGGCCTAAATCATACAATTTTTATGTATTTAGTTACCTAGAATTAAATCATATACAAAGCTCATGGGAAGATCTCGTTTATCAACAATTTCATAATCAGGCATTACACCTCTATCAGGCAATAATCCACCAAATTGAATAAACTGTTTAGGCGACACAAAAAAACCTATATGAGTATTTGGTGTATATTGAGTCCAATAATCGCCAAAATATTTAATGGTTCCTCCTGTTTCTTCACCTATTATTTCTCCTAACTTCCATTCTTTGAACACACCAGCCATAGTAGCAGCAGCACTGGCAGTTCCTTTATCTGTTAACAAATACACATCTCCTGTAAATTTATTAGTTACATTATGCGGTTCATGTATTTGAGGAGCTGGAATATATATACTATCAATGGCACAATCTTTTACAATCTCGTACTTTTGAGGATATTGGGATTCATAATAATCGAGTAATTCTTTACTCACTCGGGTTTTAATCAATTTATATTGCGAGTAACTGATATCGGTAATATAATTAAGTAACGAATCAACCACAACACTTCTTCCACCTCCATTTTCTCGTATATCTATAACCAGATTACGGATGTGCTTTTGCGCAATCAACTGAAACGAACTATCGGCAAAAGCACAAAACTTACTTAGATCGACAAAAGATTTAATCTTCATCACACCTATCGAATGATTTTCATCTATTTGCAAATCGAACATTGAATTTTTCTGCCTCCTATCTTTTAAATGGTTCAGAAAAACTTCCCCGGTAACTCCACCTACTTTTACTCTTTTTAAACGATGTGAATGGTTTGATATAAGTAAATCGTAATTACTTTCCCAACCATATATCATCCATGTAAGAAATCGAAAGTAGTAGGCGGTTTGATTTTGCTTTAGGTGAATAGATAGCCCTCCAAAAAGTTGATCCATTTCTTCAAGCATATGTTTAACATCCACCCCATTTATTTGAAGGATTTCTTCTCCTCCATCAAAAAGAGACGTATCTTCTCCACAATAATAATCAATGAATAAAGAACCTTCTTCAATTTTTACAAGAAAAGGAAATGTTAAGCCTCCAGCTTGCGTATATTTCTGACGTTGATTAAAAGGCATTTGAAGTCCACTATGACTATCTTGCAGTTTTGCCATTAGCGAAGACATTAGAATGTAAGCCTGATTTTGAGTTAAGCTATCTTTTATTGCATCTTTTGTATCAGAAACCTGAAGATTCCACCACTCCCTTTTCTCGGCACTTAAAAGCAAGGGGTGAATTGCGCTTACCTTTTGAGCAAGATAATCAACATCTGCAACAACTTCCTCTCTGGTATAATATTGATAAGATTGCGAATAAGTATATGTTGATATTAAAATAGCAATACAAAACAGGTAGATTTTCATAAATTGGATTTTTTTATCACCGAAATAACAATGCTTTTAGGACTGTAATTTCTGCAAGTGTTAAAGATATATGAATTTTCCTGTCTATATATATTATTGCTCTTAAAGTTGTAATTACACTTAAAAATATCTTGATTTCGAATTAATAATTTTTATTTGGTAGCAATAATCATTACTGGCTCAAATGTGCCAAAACCAACTTTATATCGCCATAACTAATTTTTGATCCCATAGCCTGCTTTATTTCACTTAATACAGGCATTTCATGTTCATCGCAGTATTTTATAATTTTCTTAACTACTTTTTCGCTTACCAAATCAAAAACATCCACTTCTCCAATCTGCACATAATAGGCTAAGTGTGTTTCAATTGTAGACACGACAAAACCACGTTCTTCAGCTATTTCTTTAATGGTCTTACCATCTTTATAAAGCGTATAAGTAATTTCTCTGGTTGGAATCTTCTTTGCTTTTTCTTCCTTCGTTTTACGTCCTCCTTTTTTAACTCTGCTTTGAGTGGATTCAAACAAAGGCATATCTTTTAACGCTTCTTTATTAAGCTCCGTTTTTTCAATGGCTGACTTTAAGAGAATTTCGGCCTTATAAACATGTTGCAACTGGCGTGCAAACAAACGATCTACGTCATCTAGTTCCTTGGCATATTTCTTTAAACCTTTTGTCCCCTTCACATCTTCAATATGATCTTTTACCTTTTGAGACATAGCAGTTAGCTGAGGTTCGAAATAACCTTTGGCGTCGCCTACTCTTTTAAGCAGATGCTCCAACATATCCTCCTTATTCTCAAAAACTATTTTTCGAATTTGAAGCTTAAACTGATCTCCAATCTTCCGAAGCGGCAGAAAGTTTTGTAATAAATCTTCAGCCCATGTTTTAAATTGTTGTTTACCCGATCTTTTTTCATCCTTATCGTACGAATTAACATGATAGGCCAAACCGCTATTTAGCCATGCAAAATCAAAAGCATCCAAAGCAGCCTCTGATACATATTGTATAGTAGCCGAATGCAGGTCATTCTTTAATTCCTCAACAGGCTGAACATGACTAGTAAATTCAGTTACCTGTTTATCGCAAGCCAAACCTTGGGTTGGTATTGGAGCTGTCAGAGTTAATCCTTCCAATCCAGTCAATCTTGATAAAGCAACATATATTTGTCCTGGTGCAAATGCTTGCGAAACATCTATCACCGCCTTTTCAAAAGTTAACCCCTGACTCTTATGAACCGTAATAGCCCAGGCTAATTTAAGTGGATAATGAGTAAAAGTACCAATTACTTTCTCTTCAATTTCACCTGTTTCGGCATTGAGCGAAAATCGTTTATTTTCCCAACCATAAGGCTCAACTATGGCTGATGGCGATCCATCGGGAAAACTAACTTCAATTAAATCATCATCCAAAACACTAATAGAACCAATCTTTCCATTAAAGTAGCGTTGCTCGCCCGAATAATCATTCTTTACAAACATAACCTGGGCTCCTTTTTTCAACACAAGTTTCTCTTCAATGGGATAATTATACTCGTTAAAATCACCACTCACTTCAGCACGAAACGAAAATGATTCGCCAGGCAACTCTGCTAAGGCTCTTCGGTTGATATCATCAGCTTTATAATTATGTGTTGTTAAAAAGATATTTCCCTTATCGCTCATATGGTCAAAATCGGGTCGATAACATTTATTCAACAACTCGATATTAGCCTGTGTAATTCTATTATCGCGTAGGTTATTTAGCAAATTCACAAAATCTGCATCCGATTGGCGATAGATCTTCTCCAATTGAATAACGATAGGGGCTTGCTGCTTTAATGCCAATGAATGAAAGAAATAGTATCCTCTATAATAATTGGATAAATAATTCCATTCATTATCTTTTACAACTGGTGGCAACTGCAATAAATCGCCAATAAATAGTACTTGTACACCGCCAAAAGCAATATCACGCTGACGACGAACTGAGCGAAGAATCGTATCAATTGCATCCAGTAAATCGGCTCGCAACATACTAACCTCATCAATAATTAAAAGCTCCAGCTCCTTAAGCATATTTCGCTTTACCTGATGAAGTTTGGTTTTACCCAACAAACTTTTGGGTGTGTTAATTTGCGTTGACGAACCACTGCTTAGTTGAATATTATTATCTGGTACAAATGCTCCATAAGGAAGTTGAAATAACGAATGTAAAGTTACTCCTCCTGCATTGATGGCCGCAATACCTGTTGGGGCAGCCACAATTGTGTTTTTATGCGTATTGGCTGTAATCTCTCGCAGGAGAGTTGTTTTTCCGGTTCCTGCTTTTCCTGTTAGAAAAACACAACGGTTGGTATTATTGATGTATCGTTTGGTTAATTCTGCTATTGGATTGTATTCGGTGGCCATAGTCACTTTTTATTCTTCTGCAAAGGTCGGTATTTTATGTGAATGATAAAATTGCACAATCAGTTTACTTTTTAACTATATTGCAACGCCTAACAAAACATAAAAACTATGATTTGGATTTTACTATACCAATTGATATTTGGCGGTTCGAGTAATCCTTTAATGTTTGCAAAATTCGAGAAACATGCCAAACATATTATACAAAATGAACAAAGACTTGATCAGGTTCTGACCTATCGAAAAGAAACTAAATCATATATTAAAGACTTCGAGGAAGCTGAAAAAAGCTATAACAAAACCATTGCTCAACTCGAAAAAAATGAAAATAGTTCGAGAGACAAAATTAATCAGATCATCAATAAATACTTGGCTGAAAAAAAGAAAGAACTTTTAACAGAAGTTGATCTGTTTATAAAAACCAAAGATCAAATTAAAGAAGAAGAATGGAATCAAATAATTAAAGCGTCAGTTAAAGGTTTTGATAAATACAATAACTTTCAGCAGAAGCAGATTGCAAAAAATGAGAAGTATTGGCTGAAGCTGAAAAAGAAATTCAAATCTGATGACGAAGACTTAAAAATGAAGGTTCAATCCATCATAGAAGCTTATAATAACCACAATAATATGATAATGACATTAAATTCGCCATCGAACATTAAACTTACTGATTATAATACAACCAAAGATGAGCTATGCGCTATGGTAGACCAAGCTATCATTGCACAACGTAAACTGTTTGACGTTCGCTTGGATCTTCGAGATTTAATCTATAATAATCCTGATAAATTCAAGGTTGACAAGGCAATGAGAAAACTAAAGAAAGTAACTCATTAAGATATTTCTTCAATTGCATCATTAACAATAAGAGTATTTACCCCATCATCCACAAATACGGCATGTACTCCCATTGATCCAACATCATGAATATTGCGCATTTCATCGTCGAAAAACACCATCTTTTCAAAAGGAATTCCGCTATCTTTCTGTAGCTGATTAAAATGAGCTATTTTACTGCTTGGATAAATCTCCTGATAGGTAAAATAATCTTCAATATCGAATAACTTTAAAAGCTGACGAGCCCACGATGGAGCACTGGTACGAGAGGCTAATGCCATAGTGATATTTTTGCTTTTTAAATCTTCCAGTATGCCTTTTACATCAGGGTATAAAACGATTTTTGCTCCATAAGTATCTACCACATGATTATTAACCCTTTTATACGGAGGATTAGTACAATCGCACCAGGTACCTCCTGCATCCCACAAAGTAAAATCCAAATCAAAAACAACTAATTTATCCATCTCACAAAAATAGAGATTTCTGTAGTTTTTTAGACTTATTGATTATAGTATCAAGATTATTTATTGATAGGCAAATTCCCATTTTGTTGTCTTCATAAACATTGGTTCAAGCTAAATTTTCCAAAGGAAAATTATTTGTGTTAATTAATGCAATTTGTGGTTTAAAAAATTACTTAGTTTTCCATACAAGATTAAAGATTCTATCTTTACTTTTTTAATAAAAATGAATACTGCTAAATTAAGCACGTGCACATCAACTACTGCCTCCCGATAATTATCGGGATAATTAACAACTATCGAACTCTTTACTATGGATTACCGCGATAAAGTTTTTTTAAGTGTTGCCGAAAACCTGAGCTTTTCCAAAGCTGCTGATGAGTTGTTTATCAGTCAGCCTGCTATTACCAAGCACATTAAAGAATTGGAACGACGACTTAACATTACTTTGTTCGACAGAAAAGGGAATAAAATTTATCTCACCGAGGCAGGCAAGCTTACCTATAGTCATCTGAAAAAAGTTGAGCAACAATACCGCGAACTGGAATTTGAAATTGGCAGACTTAACGATACTTTTATGGGTGAGTTAAAAATTGGTGCCAGTTCAACCATTTCGCAATACCTCTTACCCAAAGCTATGGCTAGCTTTCATAAACGATATCCGCAAATTGAACTCTATCTCTCAAATGGTAACTCATTTGAGATGGAACAATTGCTGATAAAAAATGAAATTGATATGGCCTTGGTCGAAAATGCTTCATCGCAATCGAACATTAAGTATATGCCATTTATGGATGATGAACTGATTGTGGTAACCGGTTCAGAAAGTATTTATGCCAAACAAAAATCAATATCCCTGGCCGATTTTAAAGAAATTCCACTGGTATTGCGCGAAAAAGGATCGGGCACACTCGATGTGATCAAAAAAGCACTTCAAAGCAATGAAGTGAATATCGAAAACCTGAATACATTGATTCATTTAGGGAGTACCGAAGCCATCAAAAACTTTCTAAAAGACTTTGATGGAATAGCTGTTCTTTCTGATAAAGCAGTTACAACCGAAATTTATTTGAATCAATTGGTACAAGTTTCGGTAAAAGGCTTTGATATACCTCGTAAGCTAAGATTCGCGTTACATCAGGGACAACCTAGTCATTTGGTAGAATTATTTATGAATCACCTTAGTCAATATAACTTTTAGTTATTGACTATAAATTTTTACTATTTGTTTTAATTATATCACGAGCTTATTTTTGTTTCAAAATTAATCTCATGACTTATCTAAAACAACATAGTCAATATCTGTTCCTACTATTTATCATCTTGTGTTTTACACCCATGATGTCGCCAGCTCTTGCATTGATAGCAGGAATCGCACTATCGGCTATTGGCATAAAGCAGGAAAATATTACCAAGTACACTTCACAAGTATTACAATATTCGATTGTTTTAATGGGATTTGGAATGAGCCTAAGCGAAGTGATAAAAGCATCGAAAAGTGGTTTTGTCGAAACAGCCATTTCGGTTGTTGTTGTAATGACAAGTGGTATTTTATTAGGACGTTTATTTAAAGTTAAAAACAACATAGCTTTACTTATTTCGGCCGGAACAGCCATTTGTGGAGGAAGTGCAATTGCAGCTATTTCACCCGTTTTGAACAGCGAAAAAAACGAAAGTTCAATGGCACTGATTGTGGTATTCATACTCAACGCAGTTGCTTTACTTATTTTTCCGTTCATTGGTCATTATTTTGATATGAGTCAGGAAGTATTCGGAAACTGGGCTGCCATTGCCATACACGACACCAGTTCGGTAACAGGTGCCGGAGCCGCATATGGGCCCGAAGCATTGCAGATAGCAACCACTGTAAAATTAATAAGAGCATTATGGATTATTCCATTATCGATAGTTATTGCATTATTTAACAAAAAAGAGGGCAGTAGAAAAATTAGCTTCCCATGGTTTATACTATTGTTCGCCCTGGCCATTGCAATTGCTAATCTATTGCCGGGTATGAGTGAAACGTACACTCATTTAAACTGGTTGGGTAGACGAGGAATTGTAGTGGCACTTTTTTTAATCGGATCTGGTTTTTCTATGCAAAGTATTAAACAATCCGGGTCAAGAAGTTTTATATTAGGCATCACGCTTTGGTTAATTATCGGAGTGGGGTCATTCTTAATCTTAACATCATAATTATGCTTAATGTTGGAGGTTTTTTAGTTGTAATATTGGCCAGTTTGGTTAAAGGTATCACAGGCTTTGGTTTTGCTTTGGTATCGTTGCCTTTGTTAATGATATGGTACTCACCCAAAGAACTGATACCTATATTAATGATGTGTAATTTAATCTCATCAATTTTGATTGTTCTTCAGAAAAAAGAGAAGAAACTGGTAAACAAAAAATTCAGAACATTAATTATCTACGGTGGTGTTTTCACCATTTTAGGAGTCATCACTTTAAAAGTGATATCAGAAGGTTTCCTGGTTAAATTTTTAGGAGTCTTCTTTATTATTTTATCACTAATTACTTTGCTGAACCGTAGTATGAACTTCAATATTTCGAAGAAATGGTACAAACTGGCTGGTGCTTTTATTGGTTACCTCACCGGAAGCATCTCGGTTAGTGGTCCTCCCTTGGCATTATTCTTAAACATGGCTAATGTAAATAATCAAGAATTTCGCGAAATATTCTCATGGTTTAATATTGTATCAGCTACCATTGCCATAATCGGATATTACCAATTAGGAATGATAACCAATCAATCGCTATTAACGACTTTATATATAACACCTATTCTATTGCTGGGAACAGTGGTAGGCAAACGTTTAAACCAAATTTTACCAGCTGCTTTATTCAAAAAAATAAGTTTATACATTACCATCATGGTAAGTATCTTTTTATTGATTAAGTAGTACGTAAACAATTCATTATTAACCTTCCTCTGCATAGGAGCTATAATATGACAGTTTTTTAGCTGTCATATTATACCCTATACACTTTCATCTGCCTATCGACATAATTCGTTTAGCAAAAAGGCATCCGATAATTTTGTCTCAACAATTGTATTTCATCCATTCCGACGATGGATTTACTAAAAATTCGGTTGTACCTTTTGATAAAACAGAACTATGAGATCGAACACAAATAAACACTTTGTAGTACTTGGTGGAGGAATAGCTGGTGTTGAGGCAGCCATTAAACTCAGAAAAAGAGGATATAAAGTAACCTTGGTATCGAACCGCGATTACTTTTTTGTTTATCCCATTTCCATCTGGATTCCTGTTAATGGAATTAGTTTTGATGACAGCTCGGTTAAACTCGACAAACTTCAGAGAAAACATGGCTTTGATTTAATTATCGATCCTGTTGTTAAAATCGATCCTAAAAACAACAAAGTACAACTCCAAAACAGCGAAATCGACTACGATTATCTTTTTATTGCTTTAGGAATGCACAAAGTAAAAGCTAAAGGCATTGAAAATACTCTTTCCATTTGTGGTGCTCCTGAACAGTCAGTGCAAATCAAAGATGAACTAGAGAAACTGATACAACTAGGACATGGTAAGATAGCCATTGGTTTTGGTGGTAACCCTAAAGACGAAAAAGGAACGGTTGTTCGTGGCGGACCAGCCTTTGAATTGCTATTCAACATTAGTACTTACCTAAAGAAAAAAGGCTTATTAGATTCATTCGAACTAAACTTTTTTGCACCCATGGCCGAACCGGGCAAAAAAATGGGTACCAAAGCCTACGGAAATCTGAGTAAGTTCTTTAAACGATATAAGATAAACCAACATGTAGGTAAGAAAATACTCGGATTTAATAAAGGTGAGATATTGTTTGAAGATGACAAAAAGCTCGAAAGTGATTTAATCATTTTTATTGCAGGTGGATCGGGACATTCGGTTCTGCAGAATTCTGATTTGCCTTTAACTGAATCGGGATTTGTAAAAACACATGCAACCTGCCAGGTTGAAGGATTCGAAAACATTTATGCCATTGGTGATTCGGCTGATATGATGGGGCCTAAATGGGCAGCCAAACAAGGACACATGGCTGAGATAATGGCAGATGTTGCTGCGTATAATGTACATCAACAAATTTTGGGTACTGATAAAACCAAAGTTTATACCGATAAAATCAGTATTATCTGTGTTATGGATTCGGGTGACGGAGCGGCATATGTTTCTCGAACCAACAAAAAAGAAACCATGATAATGATGCCTGTTGTAGGCCATTGGTTGAAAAAAGCCTGGGGATTTTATTTTAAGAATTCTAAACTGAATCGTATTCCTCGAATTCCGGGAATGTAAAACAAATATTTATTCCGGGATTCGGCCTCAATGGAGAAAAGGAGTGTTAAGAAGTTGAACTTTAGAAAGACCGGGAAGCTGATCCCGATCGTTCGGGAGCAGATCGCCCGGCCGCACTTAAGTTTAACAAATGAACAGGAGTTAGCTCCATTGCAGCCTTGATTTAATTTGTTTCTCTTCCATCAAGGAAAGAAATGAATTGAAAATCGGCAAAGCCAAAAGCTTCTGCGGCTTTAGCGCTGAAAAAGAAATAAGTAATTAGAATACAATGAGACAAAAAATGCGTGAAAATCAAGATTATATAAAACTCTACAACGCAGAGGATAAATCAATTCTGAAGATTGCAGAAGACTCGCTGAATCCGAAAATTGACAGAGTAAGCGAAATCATTGCCTACTGTCATCAGGCAGGGATTAAGAAAGTTGGAATTGCCAATTGCATTGCTTTTGAGAAACAAACAGAAAAACTTGAGCAAATTCTTACCTCAAATCATTTAGAGGTGGCGAAAGCCAATTGTAAACTAGGGAAAGTAAAGTTTAATGATTTGGTACCCGGTTATAAAGGCACATCGTGTAATCCGGCCGGTCAGGCTGAATACCTGCATCAGAACGAAACGGAGCTCAATATTATGATTGGTTTATGTGTGGGGCACGATATGATTTTCAACGCTAAATCGAAGGTACCTGTCACCCCACTAGCTGTAAAAGATCGTAAACTAAAACATCATCCTTTAGATGCATTAAACACCGAAAACGCAAAATCATGAGCACAACATTAATAATCATCAGCATTATTGTATTGGCACTAGCTGTTTATGTAGTAATCAACTACAAAAAAATGAAAAATATGCCCGACACTCCTGCCAGTGCAAAAATTAGAATATTAGACAATAAGAATTTTAAAACACAAATCAGATCAGGTGTTACTTTGGTTGATTTCTGGGCTCCCTGGTGTGGCCCTTGCAAAATGATGTCGCCCGTATTAAACCAGGTGGCCGAATCGTTGGAAAAGGGTTCGAAAGTAGCAAAGGTTAATGTTGATAATCATCAGCCCATAGCAGCCAAATACAAGGTTAGAAACATACCCACACTTATTTTATTTAAAGATGGCAAAGAAGTAGAACGATATGTGGGCATTAAAACACATAAGTTTTTGGTAAAAGAAATAGAAAAGCATCAGCAATCGGCATAATTGATGCAAGAAAACTGCATTTTATAAGTTTTGAAGGCCTAAAAATGAAGTTTTCTTTAGCAGAGATGCATTACATGCTAATACTATTTAAAAACATTATTAATTAAACAGAATCAATTCAATTGATGCACGTTACAAAAAAGATTATTGTAAATTTCATCTACCGAAATACTGCAATTACTAGCATTTCTTGTTGATCAGAACATTAAAAAAATACTTATATGAACACCCAGAAAATTGAAATCAGATATTCTGAACTAGCCGAGGGCAACTGCTGCCTTTCGTGCGGATCGGCTATTGAATATTCAAAAGCTAAACCGAGTGAAGTATGTGTTGATTTAGGCAGCGGACGAGGAACGGATGTTATCCGACTTGCCCAGGAAGTGGGTGAATATGGTTTAGCTATAGGCATTGATGTATCGGAAGGAATGCTTTCGAAGGCCGAAAAAAATGCAGCTAAACTGGGAGTTACCAATGTTGAGTTTCGCAAATCGGAACTGGAAGATATAAAAGTAGATTCGGCCACTGTTGATTTAATCATATCCAATTGTACCATCAATCATGCTAAAGATAAATTTAAAGTATGGAGCGAGATTAACCGCATTTTAAAAAACAGCGGACGTTTTGTAGTGAGCGATATATACGCCACAACCGAAGTACCCGAAGAGTACCGAAACGATGCACAAGCGGTTGCCGAATGCTGGGCTGGTGCTACTACTAAAGACGATTACCTGGAAACACTACAGAAGGTTGGTTTTGTTGATATCGAGATAATTGAAGAATCAAAACCTTATCCTAAAGGACAAATTGATGTAGTGAGCTTTACCATTGCAGGCCGCAAGAAGTGCTGTGGTTGAATTCTAGACTCTTAGAATTGAAAACTTAATAGGTAACAAACAAGGATTCTTAATTTCTAAATAATAATAAAAATGAAGTCATTAGTTAAGAAAGCTAAGAAGAGTGACAACAAAGTAGCACAATGTTGCGCTAAAAACTCGAAAATAGTTGCCGGTTGTCACGACTAAATTTAATCGGGGCCGACTTGTTTTGCAGGTCGGTCCTGTTTAACCAAATTATCAAAAATGGATTTCTCCAAACATAACATATTCTCCAAAATTGCCAATTCCGACAATTACTTTATCGTTAACCCCCTTTCGGGCAATGCCGATATTATGGAGCCACACGAAGCTGAAGCTTTCAAGAATAAATCAGGCAACCTCGATGAACTGATTGAAAAAGGATACCTCGTTGATTCGAAAAAGGAAGAACAGCTTTTTAAAAGCAAATACCTCGATTTTATCGACGACCGTGATGAAGACGAAGTTCAGCTTTTCTTCACCCCTTGGTATGCCTGTAACTTTAATTGCTCGTATTGCTTTCAGGATGAATATACCAATCCCAACGAAGCCGTTAAGCACGAAGTGATTGATGCGTTTTTCAACTACATCGATCGTCGGTTTGCCACTCGACGCAAGTACATCACTATTTTTGGAGGCGAACCTCTACTGAATAACTCAGCTAAAAAAGAAAGTATTGAACGCATCATCAGCGAAGCCAATAAGCGAGGTTTAGACATAGCAGTTGTTACCAACGGTTATAACCTGATTGATTTTATTGATGTACTAAAAAAGGGAAGCATCCGCGAGATTCAGGTTACAGTTGACGGAACACAGGAGGTACACGATGCACGCCGAATGTTACGTGGCGGAAAGGGAAGCTTCGATCGAATAACGGAAGGTATTGATGCATTATTGAAGAATAAGATTCCCGTTAATCTGCGAATGATCATCGATAAAGAAAACGTAAGCAATCTGCCTGAGTTTGCAAAATATGCCATAGAAAAAGGCTGGACAAAAAGCCCGCTTTTTAAAACGGCTTTAGGAAGAAACTACGAGTTGCATCACTGCCAAACCAACAATAAACGCTTGTTTTCGCGCATCGAAATGTATCAGGAGATCTATTCTATCATCAAAGAAAATCCGGAAGTATTAGAGTTTCATAAACCGGCATTCTCCATTGCGAAATTCATTTTCGAAAATGGTGAATTACCCAACCCTCTGTTTGATTCGTGCACCGGAACCAAAACCGAATGGGCCTTTGATTACACCGGAAAAATATACTCGTGTACCGCAACTGTTGGCAACCATGGCGATCAACTGGGGACGTTTTACCCCGAAGTAAAACTCGATGAAGAAAGAATTGAAGAATGGGAAGAACGCGATGTACTATCCATAGCTGAATGCCGCAATTGCGCAGTACAACTGGCATGCGGAGGCGGCTGCACGGCCGTAGCCAAAACTCAGACAGGTAAAATTAATTCGCCCGACTGCCGTCCCGTACAAGAATTACTGGAATTAGGAATAGGATTATACTCAGAACTTAATATTTGAACAGATGAAGGAAATTACCCACAAACAATTTGAACAGGAGGTAATTAACGGCGGTAAAGTCGTGGTTGATTTTTACTCGACCGAATGCCCTCCATGCGAAGCTCTGGCCCCCAAATTTGAAAGTCTTTCGAATTTATATGGCGACGAAATTAAATTCGTAAAAATCTTCCGCCAGGAGAACAGAGAATTAGCCGAGAGTCTGGAAATAAACGGTTCTCCAACCGTAATCTTCTACGAAGATGGCAAACTGGTTGGCGATAAACTAACAGGAGGAATCAAACGATCTGACTTGGTAAAAAATCTCGATGCTATGATCCATCACGAAAAAGTAGCCGAGATAAAAGGTAAGATTGAATCGAAAGTATCGGAGTACGATGTATTAATTTTAGGTGGTGGCCCGGCAGGTTTAACTGCTGGTTTATACCTTTGCCAAGCACGTATTAAAGCAGCATTGGTTGACATACAATTGCCCGGCGGACAAATTTCAACCACACATAAAATATCGAATTACCCGGGTTTTGTTGAGCCTCAGCCAGGTTATATGCTGGCTCATTACATGTCGGAGCAAACCAAAATATGCGGTACCAAATATAAAGTGGCAGTTGACGTTGCCAAGGTAGATTTGAAAAACAAAACCGTAGTGGTTGACGAATACGAAACCATTCATGCTAAAAAAATTATTCTGGCTACCGGTGCCTCGCCACGTTATTTGAATGTGCCAGGCGAAAGAGAGCTGAAAGGAAACGGCATTTCGTATTGTGCCACCTGCGATGCCAAATATTTTAACGATAAAGATGTGATTATTGTGGGCGGTGGAAACACGGCTATTGAAGAGGCTGATTTTATCGCAAAATTTGCAAAAAAAATCACCATCATACACCAGTTCGATAAGCTTCAGGCCAATAAAGAAGCACAGGAAAAAGCATTTGCCAATCCTAAAATCAACTTTGTATTTGATACCGAGCCTCGTGGTTTTGAAAAAAACGGTAACAAAATGTTTGTGCAAACCGAAAATATCCGAACCGGCGAAACCAATACATTAACAGGCGATGGCGTATTTATTTTTGTTGGGATGAAACCTAATACCGATTTTCTCGACTCCGATTTTCTTAACGGCGACTTAGCCACCGACGATTGGGGATATATATCTACCAATGAAGATATGATGACAAGTATCGATGGTGTATATGCCGTTGGAGATATCCGCAGCAAAAAATACCGCCAGATAACCACTGCTGTGGCCGATGGTACCATTGCTGCCATTGCCGTTACTCGCGAGTTAGACATATAATTAATCTAGCCTGAGTTCGATTTAAATTTTAAAACTCAGATTGAAATAAAGAACTGATTTACAATGAATAATTTTAGAGTAATAGTGAACTATTGCGATGAAATTTGAAGCAGTTAATCAGTTTTTTATTCAAAGCTTGCTAATTTCCACTTACAAACAGCAATTTTCTTCGTGCAATCGACTCAAAATAGCCCGCTATTCTTTCGTCAATATACACTTGAAACTAATTATTTGTAAGCGTTCTGAGTTCAAAATTTTACGTCGAACTCAGGTTATTACATTTATAAGGATGAATCCGCTTTTGAAAAGTCAGAAGCGGTTTTTTTTTGCTTTGCGCACTTGCGCATTACTAATCTAATCTCCGGTGAAGGCGTGCACACTTGCGCAAGGCTTCAAAACATACCAAGATATGCCTTGCGCAAACCTTCAAGCCTTTCTTTCTGTTAATTTGAAGGCTTGAACAAATGTTTAAGCCTTCCCTACAATTAAAAAAGTGGCTTGCGCAAATCTTCATGTCTTCCCCAAACAAAAAGAAAGGCTTGCGCAAGTGTGCAAGGCACTTTTTTTCAAAAAGTGAAGGCTTGCGGCAATCTTCACGCCTTCCCCAGCCTCCGGGGCAGTCTTGCACAGGTCTGCAAGCCTCACTGCTACCTTCCTAAGATGGGTTTATCAGTATAAATGATTTAAACAATCATTGCAGCAAATCCTTTTATCTTACAATTAACCTGTCTATTTTTAAATCGTTTTTACAAATACATTATGATATTCGACACTCCGCTTATTCATGGCAGACTTATTAAGCGTTACAAACGTTTTCTTTCCGATATATTACTCGATAATGGAGAGGTAGTGGTGGCACATTGCACCAATAGTGGTTCGATGAAATCATGTATTGAAGAAAATGCCGAAGTATATCTTTCGCCGGCATCTGATCCTAAACGCAAAACACGTTATACCTGGGAGATGATAAAGATTAATAACCGATGGATTGGCATTAATACACTTCATCCTAACCGCATTGCATTTGAGGCCATCAAAAACAATGAAATACCACAGCTTAGTGGTTATGAACATGTGCAACGCGAAGTTAAGGTAGGCAACAGCCGTATTGATATAATGGCTCAAAACCCCGATGAAACCTGTTTTATCGAAGTTAAAAACGTTACCATGAAGGTAGGTAATCGGGCTCTTTTCCCCGATGCTGTAACAACCCGTGGAAAAAAACACCTGGAAGAACTAATTCAACTCAAAAAGGAAGGAATAAGAGCAGTTATGCTTTACATTATTCAACGCATGGATGTTGATACCTTTGGACCAGCCGTGGATATTGATCCTGATTATGCTAAAACGCTTAAACTAGCTTACTCGCAGGGTGTAGAAATTATTGCATTACAGGTAATTGTATCGCCTACCGAGATTAAAATTGCCAAACAATTACCTTTTAAGTTATAAAAGCATCCCACTGCCTTTTTTATCTTACAATATATTTATTGATTCTAAATTATCGTCTATATCCTCATCGCAACTCATTAAAAATAGAAACATATTATTATTTTTCATACATTAGAAGTTGAATAATTTAAACCTACATTTATGAAAAAATTACTGCTAGTTATTTTAGTGACCCTCGTCACTAACCTCAGTGTGAGCTTTGCCAAAGGCCCAATTAAATTCGGAAAAGTAAGTTTAGAAGAACTAGAAATGACTCAATACGATGCTGATACATCGGCCGTTGCTGTTGTGTTATGCAAATACGGCTATTTTAGTTCCGATGACTTTACTTTTAAAATGACTCAACGGATTAAAATTCTAAAAAAAGCAGGTACCTCCTACTCTACCTTTACATTTCCAAGCAGGCAGGATGTAAATGTGCGTGCGAAGGTTTTTAATTTAGAAAACGGTGAAATTATTGACGAAAAGGTTAAGAATGACAACATCTATAAAGAGAAAGTAACTGATTCTTATTATCGAATTAAGATAGCCTTACCCAATATTAAAGTAGGAACCGTTTACGATATTGAGTATTCATATGAAGCTTTCCCGTCTGAATTTGCATTTCAGCAATACATACCTGTTAAACATGCCGAAATCTACATTGAAGATTCTCCCTATATTACTTTCAGGAAAAGAATGGTTGGTTATCTACCTGTTAGCACAAATGATAGTAGAGATTATGTGAGCGAAAACGTACCGGCATTTAAGGAAGAAGCTTATTTAAACTCTGCCGAAAATTACATAAGTAAATTAGAATTCGATATTCTGGAGATTAGTGTTCCAGGCCATTACAAAAGCTACTCTACATCGTGGGAATCGGTTAACAAACGATTAAATGCCGATGAGCATTTTGGAATGGCACTTACCAATGGTTCTATGTACCTAAACGATATCAGAAAAGATATTGAAGCTAATTATACGAATACTAACGACAAAATAAAGGCTGCTGTAGAAGCCATTAAAAAAGTACAATGGAATCATCGTAATTCTGTAGTAACCAGCACGAATTCACTTATTACTGCCTATAAAGATAAAAAAGCCAATGCAGCTGATATTAATTTAATGTTGATTCAACTATTAAAGAAACTCGATATCGAATGCTATCCGGTTGTATTAAGCACCCGGTCAAATGGTATTTTAAATCCGTTTTATCCATCTATCGACAAACTAAACTACACTTTAGCATGTGCCATGGTTGACGGTAAAGAAATGTTATTGGATGCAACCGAAACCTATTTACCTGCAGGAATGCTACCTTTAAGATGCCTAAATGGTCAGGGTAGGTTAGTAAATGAACTAGATGGTAAATGGGTTGATTTAAAAACAAATCAAAAAGATAAGAAGATAATCATGTACAATCTTCAATTGGATGATGATTTAAATCTTAATGGCACAGTTGACTATGCCAGGTATAATTATGCAGCCTACTCATTCCGCAAGAAGTTTCACGATTTTGCCAACGATGAAGAGTATCTTAAAAATATGGAAGAAAAGTATCCGGGTTTAACCATTAAAGATTATACTTTCACTGATATTGATGACATAAATAAACCGGTAAAAGAGACGTATAAAATAAAACTAAGCAATAAAGTTAGTAAGGTTGGAGATATGGTATTGATTAATCCATTTCTTTTCGAAGCGGTTGATGAAAACCCGTTTAAAATGGAAGAACGTCAATATCCGGTAGACTTTGGTTACTTGCGCGATAAGATGCTTATTACAAAAATTACTATTCCTGATGATTATGAAATTAGTGAAATACCCGAACCTGTTAAAATTGTAATGCCCGATAAATCGGCCAGTGCGCTTATTAATTATAAAGTACTGGGCAATACAATTAATGTTACTTATATGTTTAAAATTGGTAAACCTCAGTATTTAATGGATGAGTATGCCTACTTAAAAAGTTTATATAGTATCATTATTGAAAAACATGCAGAACCAATCATCATTAAACCAGTTCAACATGAAGCATCGCTATAAATACATGTTAATAGTCTTTCTACTTACACCATTAAGTTTATTTGCCAAAGAAAAAAATAAGTATCCTGTTTCAGAAATTCCACAGGAGCTTATTTCTGATGCGCATGCCGTTGTTCGAAAAGAATCTCTAACGTATCAATACATTTCTCCATCTGAAGCAATAGAAACCAACTACTATGCCATTACAATACTAAAGGAAAGTGCACTAGACATGTCGGAATTTAGTACCACGTATGATAAATTATCAAAAGTAAGCGATATAGTAGGAACCATCTACGATAAAGATGGGAAAAGAGTAAAACGTATTAAGCAAGAGGACATTGAAGACTATAGTGCCATATCGGGTGCCACACTTTACGCAGATAATAGGGTGAAATATATTGACCCAAAGTATAACAGTTACCCTTTTACCATCGAATACAGTTATTCTCGCAAGTACAAAACAACTATGTTTACTCCACGTTGGAGCGTGTTTAGCGGATTTAATGTTCCGGTGCAAGAAAGCGAACTAGTAATTATTTCGCCAACAGCCAATAAATTACATTATACAACCAGTAATATGCCTGTTGACCCAGAGATTACAGAAGCCGACGGTGTAAGTAATTATGTTTGGAGTATCAAAAATTACCTTCCTCCAAAAGAAGAAAATAATCGTCCTCCTTTTTACGAGTGGGCTCCAATGGTTTTTACCAGCCCATCTAGCTTTGAAATTGAAGGTTATTCTGGTTCGTACAATTCATGGGAACAATTTGGGAACTTTACTTCTAAACTACTGGAAGGCAAAAACAATGTTCCACAATCAACGCTCGATAAGGTAAAGTCATTATTAACTGATGACATGAGCGATTATGAGAAAATACAAACCATTTATAATTTTGCTCAGAAAAAAAATCGATATATAAGCGTACAAGTAGGCATAGGTGGCTGGCAACCATTCTCTGCTGAGGTAGTAGACGAAAATTCATACGGTGATTGTAAAGCCTTATCAAACTATACCATGAGTTTGTTAAAGGACAATGGTTTTAAGTGTCATTACACCTTGGTTAATGCCGGTTCAAGCAATGTTCCGTTAGATCCTGATTTTCCGGATAGCAGATTTAATCATGCCTGTTTATGTGTTCCTTTAGCCAACGACACTATCTGGCTCGAGTGTACTAACCCATATGCGGCTTGTGGTTACATTGGTGATTTTACCGATGACAGAAAAGTATTAATTATAGATGGAGAACACTCTAAATTGGTAAATACCCCTGCTTATACTGCTGATGAAAACGCTCAAATACTAAACGGTAAAATTACAATTGAAGAAACGGGTGATGCCAAAGGACAATTTACTTTTAGCTATACAGGTGCCAAGTTTTCTGACTACGATTACCTCACAAGGCTGGATGATTCTGATAAGAAAAAAAGAATCACAAAGTCCATTAGTCTTCCTAACTTTTCGTTAGTATCCTTCGATCTTAAAGAAGATAAAGCACGACATCCTCAATTAGATAAAATTTTGGATATAGATATGCCCCAATATGCTACAAAAATGGGTAGCCGCTTATTGATAAAATTAAATTCAATTAACAGTCAGACGTACATACCTCCTTATGCTCGAAAAAGAGAAATGCCCTTATTTTTTCGACGCAATATGAGTGAAAAAGATACTGTTATAATAGAGATTCCTTCTAATTTTATGGTAGAAGCATTACCCGATGCGTATGAAATCGATAAAGAATTTGCTTCGTTTAAATGCAGTACCAAAGTTGTTGATAATACTATTGAGTATTATCGCGAGTTTGTAATACATAAAGGAGAATATCCAAGAGAAGATTACAATGAATTTAGAGACTTTCTTGAATCGGTAGCCAAAGCTGACGCTTCAAATGTGATTATAAAACCAAAGAGTTAAAAAAAAAGGAGAGGCTGCCAATACTGACAGCCTCTCCTCTCCATTATAATCTACCTTACTTATATTGTTCAGCTTTATCTTTATCCCCTAAACGAGTATAAATATTAGCAATAGCACCTTTTAAATTTGTTTTACCGCCATCATTATAAGCTACTAATAAACACTTTAAAGCTTCGCTATAAACACTCTTTGCCTCATCCAACGATTTTAAATAATTTGTATAATCCACTCGGGATGGTGCTTTTTTAGCTTCATATTTAGCTTTCTCTTTTTTAAACATTACCGATCCTTTTTTATACAAATAAATGCCAGCTCCCATATTGGCACCAACATTATCAGGCTCAAGTTTTATAATTTGCGAGTACACCTCGTAAGCCTTGTCTTCATTATCCATATTTTGATATGCCACACCTTTGTAGTATAAAAACTTGGTATTATCGGGGTATTCTTTTAATAATTCTTCTGACTCACCCAACAAAGCTTCGTAATTTTTGCTTCTTAAATAATGCTGAGCCAAACTTTGAGAAATTTCAGTTTTAAAATCAGGAAAAGATTTCATTTTAGCCTTTAAAGCCCACTCATAGTTTTGATCATCGTCAATGCTTCTGGTTATACTAATTAACTGATCATAAATATCAAGCCGAGGCACATTATAGTTAATGGCTTGTTTATAATTTTCGATCGCTTCTGTTGGTTTATTTAAATTTTCGCATGATAAACCTGCATAGCTATAAGCCATTGATATATCAATACTATCTCTACCATCAGGTGCATTAATTACTTGTTTACTTTTCTCAAGAGCCTCTTCATATTTTCCGTCTAAAAAAGTAGACTTTACCTTATTAAGGTCTTCACTCATCTCCTGAGCCATTAAATTAATGCCAATAAAAAGTACTATAAAACTTAAGATTAATCGGATCATTATTCTGATTTTTTCTGGTTAATTCGAACTATTAACTAACTAATCCATTAGAATCTTCAAATAGAAAAACAATAGTGATTTAGATAGTTCTCTGATTTTTCCTCCCTAGCAAAATTAACATTTTACAACTTTTATTGACATATATATGAATAATTTTAAGTTGTTTCTTCCATTAATTTTATCGAATCTAATTTTCAAGCAATAAAAAACCCGGTAAATACCGGGTTTATCATATTTTTTAAAATTATATTATTCTGCAAGCTCAACTACTTCAGTAGCCGCCAATAAAAAGGCTCCAACTCCGAAATTAGCTGTTGAATTTACGTCAACAATTTGTCCGGGTATTGCTTTTTCACCAATCGGTTGAACATATCCTAAATGACCATCTTCCTGTAAAGCTGTTGTATGAAGGTAATTCCAGGCATTAATAACTGTTGGTAAATATTCATCTTTTGGTAAAAAGCCATTGTTAATACCCCAGGCAAAACCAAAAGTGAAAAATGCTGTTCCACTGGTTTCCGGACCAGGAGCATGATCTTTATCTAAAATACTGCGTGTCCAGTATCCTTCGGGTTGCTGAAAGCTTTTTAAGCTTACAGCCATCTTCTTATAAATCGAAACAAACTCATCGCGATGCTGATAATCAGCAGGCATATCTTCGATAATTTTTGCTAAACCGGCAAATACCCAACCATCACCACGGGCCCAAAAATCTTTCATTCCATTAACCGATTTATGTTTTGGATAAACATATTTTGCATCACGAAAGAAAAGACCTGTTTCATCATCATACATTATGCTTTGTGCATATTTAAAGTATTCGTATAACTTATCTAAATACAGCTCGTTTTCGGTTACATTATATAGCTTAGTCATTACTGGCATTACCATGTACAAACCATCGGCCCACCACCAATAATCATTTTTGTCGGTACTCATTTCGTATTCCATCACCTCGCGAGCACGGGCAATCATTTTATCATCTTTCTGACCCGATAGATTATATAGATCTATATAGGTTTGAAAGCAAATTTGCCAATCGCCAAACAAAGCAAAATCGTCTGACTCTCCGTAAGAGTACTTCCACTCCTCTTTATTATCCGATTTAGCACCTTTCCACTCGTTATGCTCAGCCCAATCCATCGAATATTGCTTATAACGCTCGTCTTTTGTTAGTTTATAGGCTGCAATATTACCTGTGTGATAAGCCGCATTATCCCAAAAGGCTCTTCCATGTTCAGGATTTGTTTTTTGCCAATAATCATTTGCTTTTTTTAAATCACTAATCACTTCTGATTTAGTAGGTAATTTTTGTTTTTGGCTGCACGATGTTAAAACAAGAACAACTGCCAGTATTAAGTAATGTTTCATTGAATTATTTCTATTGTTATTAATTACTAATTTTTCACATCTGATCACAAATATGTAAAAATACTTGAAAGAGAAATGTAAAAAATAAACTATAATATAGTACAGATTCGAGATCCAACAATATTTACCTGATTATTGGCTAAATTAATTGGTTGTATTATTTTTTGCAATATATTCTTTTGGAGTACAATTATAATACTCTTTAAAACAACGGGTAAAATAGCTAGGACTTGAAAAGCCAACCATATAAATTACTTCTGAAATGGATCGTTTATTTTGTAATAATAACGATGCTGCAATTTTTAATCGTTGATTCCGAATAAATTCTTTGGCTGTTTGTCCGGTTAATGCTTTTATTTTTCGATATGCCTGATTTGAACTTAAACCAATTACCTCACTAAATTTAATAACATCAAATGTTGGATCGTCAAGATGCTTATTCACTGCTTCTACTGCATCTTTCAACAATTGCTCGTCTAACGAGGTAAGTTCAATTTTTTCGGGCTCTAGTATTTTTTCTTTTCGAATATGATCGTGAATTTTCAGTCTGGTTTCTAATACATTCTGAATTTTCAAACGAAGAGCATCAATATTAAATGGTTTACTTATATAATCAATAGCTCCCAATTCCAATCCCTTCAATTCATCTTGTTGCATTGTTTTGGCTGTTAAAAATACAACTGGGATATGAGAGATCGTAATATCTTTCCTTAGCTGACCAACCATTTCAAATCCATCACATTCCGGCATCATAACATCTGTTACAATTATATCAGGGTTTAAAGCACGAGCCTGCTCCAGACCTTGATTCCCGTTAAACACACCTGTAACATTAAAGTCTTGCGATAATCCATGAACAATAAAATCGTTCATATCAGCATCGTCTTCAACCACTACAACATTAAATGATTTTGAGTCATTAGTTGAATTAACAACTTTTGATTTTGAAGCCTGATTATCAATCGAAACAGCTAATTCTTTTTCTGCATTTTTTTCAACCTCATCGTGTATTTGCTGCTTGTTTATTGGAATTTCAATTCTAAAACAACTACCCTGCCCCAACTCACTTTCTACATTTAATGTACCACCGTGTAGCTCCACAAAGCTTTTTGAAAGATATAATCCAATACCTCCGGTACTATGAGTACGTTTTTGATGAGTTTGAAAAAATCGTTCAAATATCCTGTTCTTATCCTCTGTTTCAATACCAATACCTTCATCCTCTATCTCAACAACTAACGTTTGCTCTGTAGAATCATCATCTTCGAGCATAGCTCTAATGGTAATAGCACCACCATTATCTTCGGAATATTTAAAAGCATTCGATACCAAATTATACAGAACCTTCTCTAATTTATCGGCATCAACGTTAACCAATATATCGTTATCTGGCAGTTCAGCCTTAAATTGAATAGAACGATTATCAGCCATTGCTTTATACGACTCATGTATCTCCTTAATAAGATAGGATATATTGCAAGTTTGCAATTGTAAATCCATCTTACCCCGATCTAATTTTCTGAAATCCATCAATTGATTAACTAAACGCAATAATCGATTGGTATTTTTGAGAATTAAATTGGCTTGTTTGACCATTAGTGGCGAATCCTTCCCTAACTTTTTAAGTTCCTCAGCCGGGCCTTGAATAAGTGTTAATGGAGTACGAAATTCGTGCGTTATATCGGTAAAAAACAATGTTTTCAATTCGTTCAAATGCTGTTCTTTCTCTCGCTGCATCAATTCTAACTTGATACGACTTTTTTCGTTCACTTTTATCAACGAATATTTTTTAAAGAAATAGCCCAACAGAATTATCACAACACCATATGCTATCTTAGCCCAGATAGTTTCCCACCACGGAGGCATTACCGAAAAACGAATAACAGCACTTTCTTCGCTCCAGGTTTCATCACTATTAGCAGCCTTAACATGAAAAACATAATCGCCAGGAGGAATATTTGTATAAGTTGCAGAGTTACGTCTGCCTACTTCATTCCAAAAATTATCATATCCTTCTAAAAAGTATGCATATACATTACGCTTTGGATCTTTATAATCCATTGCCGAAAAAATAAAGGTAATCACCTGGTCTTTATCCGACAGTTTTAAATCGCTTAAGTAGGCAATAGAATGCAAAAGTGTATCTCCAACAATCCTATCGCGATCCGGATGATTTACCAATGTTTCGTTAAGCACAATGCAATCTGTAATACAAACCTTGGGTGCAATAGTATGTTGATATAAACTATCAGGATTGAAATAAATAAATCCATTATTTTCTCCCAGAAATACCATTCCATCAGAAGTACGCAAGCCGGCATTCGATTCAGCCGAAAGATTTAAGTTTTCTTTCGCCATGTAACTCCTTACAACCCTTTGTTTTTGAGGATTAAACTTTACGATTCCTTTATATGGTTTAATCCATAACAGACCAGCTTCATCCTCAAAAATATTGGCGATAATGGTATTGCCAATTTCCTGCACATGCGGATAATGTTCAAAACGAATTTGTTCAGATGCATCAGAAAGACGTCTTACTAATCGCCGGTTTAAACCCGAATTAGTACCAATCCACAAGTTTCCACTTTTATCCTGATATAAGGTATTAACAACATTGTCGTTAATCGACCTATTGTCATTGTATGAATGAAAATACTTTGTGATATTCATTGTGGTTGGATCCAGACAATTCAATCCGTTTTGAGTTCCAATCCAAATCATTCCGGCATCATCCTCATAAATTGTTCTGATGTTATTATCTGACAAACATTTTTCGTTTTCGCCATCTTTAATAAAAGTACTTTGCACTTTACCATCAACCATTTCAAGACGAGCAATTCCATTTTGCTGAGTACCTACCCACAATACATTTTTATTAATACGCGAGCTAAACAAAGTACTAATCTTATTGCCCGGAACAGCCACGTGAGTAGCCGTATTGAAATAAGTAAATTGAGGATTATTCTTAGTTAAAGCTGTACTATCCGGATAATAAATCAACCCGGCATCATCGGTACCAACCCATAAACCATACCTATTGTATTCGAGTGCAATGATTGATGAGGACTGATAAAGATCGCCCTCGAAATGATATGCAATTTTTGGCAGGTCTTTTATAAACTTATATTGATGTCCAAATTTCTGATAAAGCTTTAACTCAACCGACGTTCCCACCCACACATAATTATCTTGCTGTGCAAATGATCGTGCATTACGATAAGCAAACTCACCGTTGGTTTCGCCTTCTATTTTAAAACGATTAATACCGTTATTTACAATAGATGTACGATTTAATGTTAATGCCCCCACCCACAAAACACCCGTACGATCTACCAATAGTGATGATATATTATTATTAGAAAGACTGCTTTGATCATAAACATTGTGCTTGTAACTATGCACAACTATTTCCGACGGTGTCTTAGTAAGCTGATCAGGTTCTATCACTATTAAACCTTCGCTCCATGTTCCGCACCAAATGTTATTAAACTCATCAATATAAATACGGTAAATCACATCTGATGACAGTCCTCCTTTATCCTCTCCTTTACCGTAATGTGTAATTTGTAAATCATCGGAATCGACCGAAACCTTTATACGATTTAAACCACCACCCCAGGTACCTACCCATAATTGGCCATCAGCATCTTCCTTAACTTGAGTAACAGTAATGTTACTAATCGAATTTTCGTTAAAAGCATCTGGTTTGTAACTACGAAATTTCCGGGTTTCCTTGTTAAAACGAACCAATCCCTGATAAGTAGCCAGCCAATAAATACCTCTTGAATCGTAACAAATATCACTAACGGTTATATCCAAGAAATAGTCATCACGTTCTCCGGTTTTCGGATTCAATATGGTTAAACCTCCATCTTTCTTTCCAACCCAAACCAATCCTTCCTGATCTTCGAATAATGAAACAATACGATTTTTGAAGGGATATGAACACATTTGATTGGTACGCAGATTCAGGCAATTTAAACCTGATGTGGTTCCAATCCAAAGTTTGTCGTTTGCGCCTTCGCAAAGTGCAACAACCTCGCGGTTTGATAATGTTGTTGAATCACTAAAATCAGGAACATACTCTTTGAGTTCATGCCCATCATACCTGTTCAAACCATTCCATGTACCAATCCAAATATAGCCTTTACTATCCTGAAGTATTGCATTAGCCCTGCTTGAGAGCAAACCATCTTTTTCAGATAATTTACTAAACTCAAGAATCCTTTCAGCTTTAATGCTTATGCTCAATAATATTACGAATACTAAAAGATAAAAACGTTGCATGATACACTTGATTTCCGCTAACTAAATTGATGGCTTGAAGTTAAAAGCCCGAAGATATAGATTCGATGAGTGTATAAAAAATAAAATTTTAATTTTCGATAGAAAAACAAAGGCCTCTTGCTAACAGCAACAAGAAGCCTTTGTACTATTTTTTAAGCTCTAATTATGAATGAACTTTCATCACTCGGTACCCATAAATTGCAATGACCAAAAAGCTTATAAACGGTAAAATAAAAGAAGCATTAACTGCCGGTAACCATCCAATATTTCCACAATCGATTATAAAGCCTTGTAAAGGCGGCATTAAAGCACCTCCAACAATAGCCATTACCAAACCGGCTGCACCTAACGTTGTATCCTCTTTTACATTTTCCAAAGCAATTCCGTAAATAGTCGGAAACATTAGTGACATAAAAGCCGATGTAGCAACCAAGCAATACAAGCCCGCCATGCCTTGAATAAAAATGACTCCACTGATAGTAATCATGCCTCCCACTGCAAATATGAACAGCAGTCGCTGACTACTTACATACCTCATAATTGCTGTACTAATAAACCGGCTACTTATAAAAAACACCATTGCAACCATATTATATCGCTGCGCAGTAGCTTTATCTATTCCCAAATTTTCGCCATAATGAATAATAAAGGTCCAGCACATTATTTGTACTCCCACATAAAAAACCTGTGCAATCACCCCCTCACGATAGACTTTATTTTTTATTAATCGCTTAAACGATTTCATAGGATGAATATCGTTCTGATGCCCAATCTTTGGCATTTTAGTAATAAGAATTACTACAAACATTAAAATAACTACCAGACCTAGTACCACATATGGATTTCGAATTACCATTAAATCATGGGTTCGTTGAATGGCTTTAGTAGCAGTATCTAAAGAAGAAAAGTCTACTCCATTTTGTTCTGATTGTAACGATGACAGAATAACCTCGGAAGCCACTGTCATTCCTAGTATCGAACCTAATGGATTAAAAGATTGAGCCAAATTTAACCTTCTGGTGGCTGTTCGTTCATCTCCTAACGATAAAATGTATGGGTTAGCTGTGGTTTCTAAAAATGCCAACCCAAATGTTAAGATATATAACGATCCCAGAAAAAAGCCAAATGCTTCGTACTGAGCCGCCGGCCAAAAAAGCAAAGCACCTATTGCATATAAAGCCAATCCTAAAAGAATGGCCTGTTTATAGCTGTACTTCTGAACAAATAAAGCCGCCGGAATCGCCATGGTTGCATATCCACCGTAAAAAGCAAACTGTATCAATGCTGCTTTTGAGTATGATATTTCCTTTATGGTTCCAAAAGCTGCTACCAACGGATTGGTTATATCATTGGCAAAACCCCACAGTGCAAATAGTGTGGTTATTATAATAAATGTAAGCAGGTATTTTCGTTCAACTACCTTAGCTTTTGATTGATTCATGTATAGATATTTTTGGATTTAGGGATTTTCTTCAATTTAGGGTAAAGGGGTTACTCCTTTCTTTAAGATGATATTTCCATATTTAGCAGTTTCACCAGTCATCAGAACTGCAAATGCTGATTTAGTTCTTTCGTAAAATGCAAAACGCTCGATGCGTTCGATGGGTGCAACATGAGGATTGGTTTCATGAATGGCCTGCAAATACGATTTTTCAACTTGCGGATCCAATTCATCACCTTCAACAGCGGCCATCATAATTAACGGAGACGACACATAAGCATCCAATTCAAACAAAGGCAGAATTGCTTTTAACAATTCAGGTATTTTAATTCCATCGGCACGTAAAACATTAGTATTAAATGATTCGCCCGGAAAATGAGCGTCGGCCAAAACAATTTCGTCACCATGCCCCATGCGGGCCAAAACAGCTAATAAATCGGGACTTATAATTGGTGAAATTCCTTTAAGCATTAGATTGATCTTTAATTTTCAAGGTTAAATATTCCATAAATAAACGATCCCACAAAGAAGATTCGTCATTTTTCGGTAATATTATTTCTGAATTATTTTTAATCGCACTCATAGCATCTTCGGCAGAAGAGTATAAACCAGCTCCTTTAAAAACAAAAAGAGCAGCGCCTAAAACTGTTGTTTCTTTCTGATCGATGATATGTATTGGGCGTTGAAGAGCATCAGCCCTGAGTTGGTTCCAAAGAAAGTTTTTAGAGCCTCCTCCAACACAAATTATACTATCTGCTTTAAAACCTCCTGCTTTTTCAATGGCATTTAACCCTTCGCGTAATCGTAAAGCCAAGCTTTCCAGAAAAGCCCGATAAATTTCTTCGCGTCGGGTGTTGATTGTTAATCCTACAATATTACCTCCTCCCTTACCTGTTCCATCATCATAAAACGCAGGAGAAATGGTTAAACCATGCGAACCTGTTTTAATTTCAGACGCTTCTGTAATCATGGTTTCATACAATTGCTTCCCTTTTAATTCGGGATAAAAATTAGATGAGAACCATTCCAATACTCCCGATCCCAACCAATTCTGTCCAATATCAAAAATTCCTTTGACAGCATCAGCTTCTGTGGTTAAGTTTTGTTTTAACTCATTATGACTTGCTGAAAAACGATCGGTTCGCACCATCAGAACTTCCCATGTACCGGAACTTAGCACAGGCTGATTCAATTTAGCACCTGAGCCAAAAATAGCAAACTGCGTATCGTGCCCGGCAAAAAACACGGGAGTATCTTCCGGAATTCCTGTAGTTTTACTTCCATCAGCATGTACAGTTCCAGCTCTATCTCCTGATTCTGCAATCTCACCAAACAAATTTTTATCGATGCCTAAAGCTGATAATATTTCATCCGAAAAACATCGATTTTGTAAATCAGTCATCATGGACGTTCCCATCATAGTCGCATCATTTTGCATTGCTCCGGTTAATCGGTATATCAACAACGAAGGCATAAATAAGAAGCGATAGGCTTTTTGAATTATCTCGGGATGATTCTCTTTCAGCCAAATAAGTTTATTGATGGTGTTAAAGGCATATGGATAAACTCCACTTAATTCGTACAACCGATTGAGAGGAAAATACTTTCCGATATTATCCATTATTGATTTAGTTCGATCACACTGCCACGAAATAACCGGATACAACAGTTCTCCGTTTTTATCAACCAAAGCTCCGTCGACACCAAAAGTAGTAAAAGTAACACCTGCAATTCTACTGACATCAATCTGGCTTAGAAGTTTTTGAGAACACACACATAGCTTATCCCACAACTTATCAATATCCCAAATTCTTCCCTCTGGTAAATAAGGATCTTCGTTGGTTTGGTTCGATACAGATTCTGACTCTAAAATAGAACCTGAAGTATTCATAGCTATCACACGCACGTTTGTAGCTCCGCAGTCGAAAACAATAGCAATATCTTTATTATTCATAATGATAAATGTAAGAAACCCCGGGCTATCAACTAAGCTTCAAGCCCGGGAATTAACTGTGAGATAGATTACATACCGTATAATGGGCCATAATTATTACAAGCCCTGTAGTCAGCACCTTCCTTATCTTCGCCAAACGAAGCCCATGCACTTGGCCTAAAAACATCATCATTGTCCACATTATGCATACAAACAGGGATACGCAACATAGAAGCCAGCGTTATCAGATCAGCCCCAATATGTCCGTAACTAATAGCACCGTGGTTAGCTCCCCAATTAGCCATAACCGAATACACATCTTTAAAAGCACCGGAACCGTTAGTACGTGGTACAAACCATGTTGTAGGCCATGTAGGATCGGTGCGTTCATCTAATATTTTATGAATATCATCCGGTAATTCAACGGTCCATCCTTCGGCAATTTGCAATACAGGTCCCTGCCCTTTTACCAAATTAATTCTACTCATAGTTACCGGCATTTCGCCAGCAGTTTTAAACAATGAAGAAAAACCTCCTCCTCTGAAATATTCTCTGTTTGCCGGCGGCCATACTGTGTTTTCCAAACAAGCTTTCATTTCATCTTCAGCAATCTCCCAATAAGGTTTCATAACAGGATTACCTTCCATATATCTTTGTTGAGCAGTTGCATCTAAAGTGGTTGAACCTGAATTAATCAAGTGTATAATACCATCTTTAGTTTTTCCGGTCAGTTCTTTACCTGTAACACGTTTTACAGCTTCCGGACTCCAATAAGTTCGAACATCGGAAAATATCTGCGAAGTATTGGTTAACAAATGTCCAAACAACATCACCACCCCATTCAAACTATCATTTTCGGTAGCTAAAACAAAAGCTTCGCGGATGCCATTCCAATCGAATGATGAATTTAAGATAGCCTCGGTAAAATCAGCATTGGGTTGATAATCGGTCCACTGACGCTGACCTTGAAAACCGCCAAGGATGGCATTACGCCCCAAACCTTCTTCGCGATAGCCCATATCAATCAGTTTAGGATTACCAATCATCATATCGCGACAAATCAACGTCATTTTAACCACAGTTTCCCATTCATGCTCTTTGCGTGTTTGATCAGCCTGAACTTCGGTTTTATTTCTATCGGTTCCTTCCTTGCAGTTTTCTTTCGTCCATTTCAGAGCCTTTTCAAATTCTTCTTTATCATAGATTCCTTCATCAATACGACGTAGAATTTCGGTACTATCAACAAATTCGGTTCTTATACCTAAATAATCCTGAAAAAAATCTGAATTGACCATTGAACCGGCAATTCCCATCGAACTGTAACCAATAGATAAATACGATTTACCGTTCATTTGTGCAACAGCCAAAGCAGCTTTAACAAACCGAAGAATCCTCACCTGCACATCATCAGGTATGGTGGTATCTCCAGCGTCCTGCACATCGCGCCCGTAAATACCAAATGCGGGCAAGCCTTTTTGTGTATAACCAGCCAAAGCTGCAGCTAAGTACACAGCACCGGGCCGCTCTGTTCCGTTAAAACCCCAAACAGCCTTGGGAATTAAAGAATCGGTATCCATCACCTCGGTACCGTAACACCAACATGGAGTAACGGTTAAGGACACTCCCACACCCTCTTTTTTAAATTTAGCAGCACACATTGCAGCCTCGGCAACGCCACCTATGCAAGTATCAGCTATAACACATTGAACTTTTTCACCTCCTGCAACTCTTAGGTTTGATTCGATAAAAGAAGCAGCAGCCTTTGCCAGATCCATCACCTGTTGCTCTAACGATTCTCTTACCCCTCTCTCTCTTCCATCAATAACGGGACGAATTCCCACTTTGGGCAAATCGCCTATTAATCTATTAGCCATATTTTCTTGAATTTAGTTGAACTGATTTGCTTCAAAATTCACATTTAATAGACCAAAATAAAATATCCAATATTTGTATATTTGTATCTATTTGAAACATTAGCCAAATGAAAAATCCCATTCAGCTTCCCTACAAAGGCGATCCATCAGATATATTGCAACATTTTCCTAATTACAATCTACAGATACTCTGTTGCCGTTATTGGTGGTTAGAAAGATGGGAATACAGAGAGTTATCTTTTCCATACTGGAGAATTTACAATAACCAAAAGAAGGGAGCCTTTATTAAGGCAGGGAATAAAATTATCGAATTACTTCCTGAACGAATTTATCTGATTGCACCAAACACATCGTACTCCACTTTTCTTTTTAATCATAAAATACCCAGCAAAGGCTATGCTTTAAAAGGAGGACGAATTACTTCGGAATACTCATCAGCAGCATTTTCTACAAAAACAATTGAACACCTCTACATACATTTTAATATGGGTATTCCTTACGACAATGTTGCACCAGGCATATTTACTTTTGAAGTTACACCACACCTCCGAAATAAAATAACAAGCATAACCAATCACCTGAGTGTTGACAATAAGGAATTCAGCTTTTACACACTGTTATCAATACAATCGTTAATTATTGATTTATTGGCTGAAATAAACGAACAAAACTGGCAGGTTCTAACTAATAACCATCATATATTAAGCCTACTTAATTACATCGAAAATAATTTAAACACCGAGTTATCTAATACCAAATTAGCCGACATCTGCCGTTTAGCCACCAACACATTTACCCGGCTTTTTAAGCAAGAAACAGGTATTTCGCCTCAAATATATGTTCGCCAAAAAAGAATAAATAAAGCATGTGTTATGCTGCATCATAGCAATGAAAGTATCGACCAGATTGCAACACAAACCGGTTTTGCCAATCGCTATCATTTCACGCGCATTTTTTCGTTGGTAACAGGTATGTCGCCAGCCAAATACAGAAAAGAGTTTAAGATAAGCTAAATGTCATAGAAGCTTGTTTTTGATATTTACTATCTTAGCAAATCAATTATTCCGACTCAAAAACACAATTTTTAGACAATCATAAAATGAAATATCTTCTTTCCTTACCGGAAAATCTGGTTTCTGTTTTTCACAATATTACTCAACACTCAAAAGACGAATGGTTTGTTGCTTCTGACCCAGCCGGAACCAAAATTGGTTCGGGTGGAGGAACAGCTCACTTGTTAGCCGAGCATTTTAAAACACAAAACAGTGAATCTATTCCTAACTATCTGGCTAAAGAAAAGAAAATAATTATCCATGCCGGAGGTCAGAGTCGCCGCTTACCGGCTTATGCACCTGCAGGCAAAGTGCTATCTCCGGTACCGGTTTTCAGATGGAGTCGCGGGCAAAGTTTGGATCAAACCTTGCTGGACTTGCAAACACCTCTTCTGGATAAATTGATGGAAGCATCCAACAAAAATCAGAATACATTAATTGCCAGTGGCGATGTTATGATTTTAGCTGAGGACCTTCCGTTTGAGCTACCTGAGGCCGATGTGGTTTGTTTGGGTATATGGGTTGATCAGCATTTGGCTTCGCGTCACGGAGTGTTTTTTACACCCCGAAACAATCCTCAGCAATTGGATTTTATGCTTCAAAAACCATCGCATCAAGAAATTGAAGATTTAACTTCGAGTCACTTATTTATGATGGATATTGGGGTTTGGATTTTGAGTGATAAAGCCATTGAGTTATTAATGAAGAAAAGTGGATGGAATGATAATCAATTCACTAAGGAGATACCTGACTTTTACGATTTATACAGCTCTTTTGGCACTTGTTTGGGCGATCATCCAAAACAAAACGATGATGAAATAAATGAGTTATCCGTTGCGATTCTGCCTCTTGATAAAGGAGAGTTCTATCACTTTGGTACTTCGCGCGAGCTGATTACATCAACCGAAAAAATTCAAAACCGAGTACAGGATCAACGCAATATATGGCACAATAAAGTAAAAGCACATCCTTCATTGTTTGTACAAAATGCCTTAACCGATATTAGTTGGAACAGCAATCATAAAAATATTTGGATAGAAAACAGTCAGGTATCATCGGGTTGGTGTCTGCATCATAACCATGTATTAACAGGTATTCCGGAAAACAACTGGAATATCGAAATTCCTGCTGGAGTTTGCCTTGATGTTGTACCTGTTGATAACGATTGGATCTGTATTCGCCCTTATGGCATTGATGATGCTTTCAGGGGCGATTTGAATGATGATTCAACATTGTGGATGGGGCAACCATTTGCCAGCTGGATGGATGAAAGAGGATTAGATTTTAACACTATTGAACTTGGCAATACATCAGATCTGCAAGCTGCCAGCATATTCCCTCTTGTAAAAACAGATGAGATTAATCAAGGCTTAATTAACTGGATGATTAATCCAACTGATGACGAAACGGCTAACGAAATGTGGTTGAAGGCTGAAAAAATATCGGCCGATCAGATTAGTGCAAGAGCAAATCTAGCACGTGCCAATCAGCAACGCATGCACTTTAGAAACAACAACCTAAGTTTTTTAGCTAAAAACTACTCACGCAGCGTATTTTATCAGGCCGATTTAAAAAAGACAGCCAAAGAGTTTGCCACAAATAATCTGGAAATCCCAGAAGCCATCCCCGAAAGTGTATCGCCTATGATCCGTTTTAGGGATTATATGTTTCGTTCCGAGGTAAATAAAAACAAAGGAATTAGCAAAGATGCCAACGAGCAAAAAGCCTTTGGTTTATTGCAAAGCATCATTAAAGAATCATCGGATCAAAAGGTGATTCCTCAATTAAATATTTATACCGATCAGATTATTTGGGGACGAAGCCCTGCCCGCCTCGATTTGGCCGGAGGATGGGCCGACACTCCTCCATTTTGCATGCAGTTTGGTGGAAGTGTGATGAATTTGGCTGTTGAGTTAAACGAACAACCGCCTATTCAAGCCTATATTCGTTTATCATCGGAGAAGAAAATTACACTTCGATCGATTGATAACGGAGTTTCGGAAGTAATTAATTCGTACGAAGAACTGGCCAACTACAATACAGTTGGTTCGGCCTTTTCGATACCCAAAGCAGCACTTTGTCTGGCTGGTTTTCATCCTGATTATTGCAGCTTACCATACAGCAGCCTTGAGCAACAATTAAACGATTTTGGTGGAGGATTTGAAATATCGATGTTGGCCGCCATACCCAAAGGATCGGGTTTAGGAACCAGCTCTATTTTAGCAGCTACTCTATTGGGTACTTTAGCCGATTTTGCCAGCTTAGGCTGGGATCATCAAACCATTTGTCATCGTACACTTATTTTGGAGCAGTTATTAACAACCGGCGGTGGATGGCAGGATCAGTACGGTGGTATTTTACCGGGAGTAAAACTGCTGGAATCAGAGCCCGGCACGCAAGAAAAAATGAATGTTCGCTGGTTACCCGATCAGGTATTTACCGGAACTGATTATAAAGAAAACTGGCTATTGTATTACACCGGCATCACACGCGTGGCTAAAAATGTATTGCAGGAAATTGTACGCGGAATGTTCTTAAACGAAGGCCAACGCTTGCGCACCTTGCAAGAGATTAAACAACATGCCTACCGCACAGCCGATGCGGTTCAACGCCTCGATTTTGAAGCTACCGGCAAGATGGTTCGTCACTCATGGAAGTTGAATCAGATGCTGGATTCCGGAGTGAATACTCCCGATGTTCAGAAAATTGTTAATCAAATTGATGATTTAGCATTAGGACATAAACTATTAGGTGCCGGAGGTGGCGGATTTATGGTCATCTGTGCCAAAGATCCCGAAGCAGCAGCACGCATAAAAAACACACTGAATAATAACCCGGTTAATAACTGTGCCCGTTTTGTAAAGATGGATATCAGTCAATCGGGATTTAGAATATCACGTTCGTAAATAAGACATAGACCTGCAGAGTTATCCACATTTCTGCAGGCTTTTTTATACAGGATCCGATCAGAATAACGTTTATTGAAATTCAGATCGGATTCTTTCGTATGATTAGCTACCCATTGGCGTAATTTTTAATTATATCAGAATATATAGTAGTTTGCTGCCTTCAGCGAAAGCAAGAGAATTATCTGTCAAGTTTGCTGCCTTCAGAGAAAACAAGAAAATTATCCGTCAAGTTTGTTGCCCTCAGCGAAAACAAGAGAATTAACCGTCAAGTTTGCTGCCTTCGGCGAAAACAAGAGAATTAACCGTCAAGTTTGCTGCCTTCAGCGAAAACAAGAGAATTATCTGTCAATTTTGCTGCCTTCAGCGAAAACAAGAGAATTATCCGTCAAGTTTGCTGCCCTCAGCGAAAACAAGAGAATTAATCGTCAATTTTGTTGCCCTCAGCGAAAATAAGAGAATTAACCCCTGCTAAACATTAAGTGTAAGTAAAACGCAGTTTGCTAACTCCAACAGGCAGTTAACCAGCAATACTGATACTAAATTATTAAGTCACGTACTTTTGGGCTGGCTTTTTATTATTAACGTAACCTCACGAAAGATTCGCGAGGTAGCATTAGGGTTACCTGTTGAATAATCTGGACACTCTTAAAAACTGGAAAAATACCACCTTCTACACGGAACTAAAACAAAATATAAATCGTTAACTTTGTAACAGATATAACATTGAATACCATGAACCTTCAAGCAAAGAAACTGGAGTTAGTCCAGATGATATTAAATACAGATCAACCGAAATTATTGGAAAAGGTGAGCCGATTGCTTAAACACCATAAAGAAACTGATTGGTGGGATGAACTACCGTTGTCCGTTCAGCAAGCTATTGAAGCAGGTATTGAAGAAGCCGACCGAGGAGAAGTGACGCTTCATGAAGATGTTATGAAAGAGGCTCGACAAAAATACGGCTTGTAAGATGAAGATAACCTGGTCTGCACAAGCAAAGCTGGATTATTACAAAGTGTTGGATTATCTGAATGAAAACTGGAGTATTAATGAAGTTAAAAGCTTTATTGATAAAACAGAAGAAGTACTTAATGTTATTAAAAAACATCCTCAATCATTTACTGAAACATCACGCATAAAGAATGTTCGAAAAGGACTTGTAACTAAACACAATTACCTATTTTACAAGGTTAAGCTAAAAAAGAAGGAAATTATCTTATTGACCTTCTGGGATACCCGACAAGACCACCAGAAACTTAAATACTAATTGCACACTCGGCGTAATTTGTAATTACGTCGCTATAGTTCATCTCTTATTCCCTTAACTCGGCGAAGCTAGCAACTTCGTCTCTTAAATAAGCAGTTGGTAACTAATAATGAACAATGCGAATCAATAGTTCAAATTGTTTTATTGCAAAGTTCAACCCACTTTCGGGGTTGTATCATTAGTCTAATAGTTACCCCGCGCTCCGCACGAGGCTATTATTGTTAATGTCCTTCGGACATTTTCAAATCCTGAAAGGATTTAATATGAATAGCCACGGGTGGAACCTGTGGAATAGGAACGTATAACAAAGGAACCCCCAAATGAGTTCAACTGTTGATTCGCATCAATAAGTAACCTACATGTACAGTAATCAAAAACTACCAATACTCAGTTTTATCTAGTAAAGTATTGCAATCACTAGCAACAATCCTACCCAAATTTCTTGGCATTTTGGCACAAAAAAAGGCCGATAGAAACCTATCGACCTTTCCTAAACATGTTTATCTAAATTAACCCAATAACGTCTTTACGTTTTTGTATACAGCATCAGCTGTAAAACCAAATTTCTCATCCAACACAGTGTAAGGTGCTGAATAACCAAAATGATCTAATCCGGCAACAAAACCGTCGGCACCAACTAAACCTTCTAAGGTTACAGGTAAACCGGCAGTTAAACCAAATTTAGCAACACCGGCAGGCAATACTGATTGACGGTATTCTTTTGGTTGATATGTAAATAATCCTTCAGAAGGAACAGATACAATACGTACTTTTACACCGTCGGCTTTTAATTTAACCGAACCTTCAACCAAAGTAGCTACCTCAGAACCACTAGCCAACAAGATTACATCAGGAGTACCTTCGCAATCGTCAACAATGTAAGCTCCTTTTGCAGCTTGTAATGCTTCTTCGTAACGATTACCCGATGCAGCTGGAAGATCAGTGATATTCTGACGAGAGAAAATCATTGCAGTTGGAGTTTTTGTATTTTCCAACGCCATTTTCCAAGCAACAGTTGCTTCGATAGCATCAGCAGGACGAAGAACCAATGTTGAGTTCTCGCCGTGGTGGTTTTTCAATTTCTCCATCAAACGGATTTGAGCTTCTTGCTCAACCGGCTGGTGAGTAGGACCATCCTCTCCTACGCGGAAAGCATCATGTGTCCAGATATATTTAACTGGTAATTGCATTAAAGCAGCCAAACGAACCGCTGGTTTCATGTAGTCAGAGAATACAAAGAAAGTACCACAAGCAGGAATCACACCACCGTGCAATGCCATACCATTCATGATAACAGCCATTGTTAACTCACAAACACCAGCCTGGAAGAATGCTCCGGAGAAATCACCTTTAGTGAAAGCAGTTGTTTTCTTCAAGAAACCGTCTGTTTTATCAGAGTTAGCTAAGTCAGCAGAAGCAACAATCATGTTTTCTACTTTATCAGCCAATACAGATAATACAGTTGCAGAAGCACCACGAGTAGCTGAGTTAGCTTTTTGCTCGATACCAGCCCAATCAATTTCAGGTAATTTACCTGAGAAGAATTGGTCTAATTTAGCAGCTAATTCAGGATTAGCAGCAGCCCATTCTTTTTGAGTAGCCGCTTGCTCAGTAGCCCATGCTTTCAACTCTTCTTTACGTTTTGCGTAAGTGTCAGCAACTTCAGGGAAGATAACAAAAGGATTCTCTCCATCGCCACCTAAGTTATTAATAGTAGCTTTGAAATCGGCACCAGCAGCAGAAAGAGGCTGTCCGTGAGTGGATGTTTTACGCTCGAAGCTTTCGCCAGCAGCAGTAACAGCACCTTTACCCATAATTGTTTTACCAATGATAAGGGTTGGTTTTTCTGTTTCAGCCTGAGCATCAACAATAGCTTTGCGGATTTGAGCTTCGTCATGACCATCGATAGTCACAACACTCCATCCCCAAGCTTCATATTTTTTAGCAACATCTTCAGCAGTCACTTCAGCAGTTGTAGTTGACAACTGGATGTCGTTTGAATCGTAATACATAATTAGGTTACTCAAACCTAAGAAACCTGCAATACGACCAGCACCCTGGCTGATCTCTTCCTGAACACCACCGTCAGAAATGAATGCATAAGTTTTATGAGCAGTCCACTCACCGAAACGAGCCGCTAAGAAACGCTCAGTGATAGCAGCACCAACTGCCATTGTATGACCTTGTCCAAGAGGACCAGATGTATTTTCAACACCACGTAACACGTCCACCTCAGGGTGACCAGGAGTTACGCTATCCCACTGACGGAATTGTGCTAAATCGTCAGTTGAGTAAAATCCTGACAACGCCAAAACGCTATACAACATTGGCGACATGTGACCAGGATCCAGGAAGAAACGATCGCGGAACGGATTAGTCATGTTCGCTGGATCGTAGTTTAAGAATTCAGAGTATAAAATGTTTACAAAGTCAGCTCCACCCATTGCTCCGCCTGGGTGACCTGATTTGGCTTTTTCAACCATTGCCGCTGATAAAATACGAATATTATCAGCACCTTTTTGTGCAGCACTTGCCATAATTTGATTCTTAGTTATAGTTATATTTATTGTATCTCTTACTCATAACTCTAATTGTACACTTCATTAAGCCATTCAACACTTTGACTTCAATTTTTTATTCATTTCTTTTCTTGATAAAAGAAACGAAACAAAGAAAATCAAGGCTGCAATAGTGATGATTTCTTTTTATTTGATAAACCTAAGTGCGGCCGGGTGATCTACTCCGGCAGTTGCCGGATCAGCTTCCCGGTCTTACTAATGTTTATCTTCCAAAAATCATCATCCCTCTTGAGGCCAATCAGTACAATTAAAATATGCTATTCTATTTCAATTTTTTCAATTCTGCATTGATGTCTTCCACCTTCAAAAGCTGTGGCCAAAAACTTTTCAATAATTTCAATGCAAAGATCTTTTTCGATAAAACGGGCCGGAACAGTGCAAATATTAGCGTCGTTATGAAGGCGGGCTAATTCTGCTATTTCTGTTTTCCAACAATAAGCTGATCGAATACCTTTATGGCGATTCAAGCTTATATTAATACCGTTACCACTTCCGCAAAAAGCTAAACCAAATTGATTTTCGCCTTTTTCTACAGCTTCCGCCAAGGGATGAGCATAGTCGGCATAATCGCAACTATCTCCGCTGTTTGTTCCATAATCGTTCACCGAATACCCTTTCCCCAAAAGATATTGTTTGATGAATTCCTTCATCTCATATCCGGCGTGATCAGAGGCTAATCCTAACACCATCTTGTATTTCTAATTTTGAAAAACCGGGAGAAGTTAACGGCTCCCGGTATTATGAATCAAGCGAGTGCAGGATTAAATACCTGCTTCAGTAAGTTTTCCTAATTTGATATACTTTTCGTAAAGTGCTTTGTAAGCTTCTACGTTTGCAGCAATTGGGTTGTATTCTTTCTCGAATCCTTGTCCCATTGCTTTTTGAGCATCAGCAATTGTAGCATGAGCACCAGAAGCAACTGCAGCAAACATAGCAGCACCTAAGGCAACACTTTGCTCTGAGCGAGCTACTTTAATTGGCATTCCTAATACATCAGCCAATGTTTGCATTACAAAGTCTGATTTTTTAGCTACACCACCAATCGCAACCACCTGGTCTACTTTCACACCGTTATCAAGGAAACGATCTACAATAGCCTTAGATCCGTATGCTGTAGCTTCTACTAAAGCACGGAAGATGCGTGGAGCTGTTGAACCTAAATTCAAACCAGTGATAGTACCTTTTACATTTTGGTCAGCATCTGGTGTACGACGACCGTTGAACCAGTCGGTTGCCAAAATAGTTGACTCTTCCATTGGAATTTGAGCAGCCTCATCAGCCAAAGCAGGGATAATTTTATCCATGATAGCTTTTTTCTCCTCTTCACTTGACACGAATTGAAGTGGCCATTCCAATACACGTTTGAACCATGCGTAAACATCACCAAAAGCCGACTGACCAGCCTCTAATCCTACCATTCCAGGGATTACAGAACCGTCAACCTGACCACAGATACCCGGGATTAATTTATCGCCTAATTCAGTTTCAGGAGATACCATGATATCACAAGTTGATGTACCCATAATACGAACGAAAGTGTTTGCTTCAATTTCAGCACCCACAGCACCCATATGAGCATCAAAAGCACTTACACCCACTACTACGTCGGTTGAAAGACCTAATTTTTGAGCCCACTCAGCAGTAAGGTTACCAAATGCTTCGTCACTTGTATATGTTTCTTCGAATAAATTCTCGCGTAATCCTTTTAATTCAGGACCTAATTCAACCAAAAATTCTTCTGGTGGAAGGCCTTTCCAGTCTGGATGCCACAATGCTTTATGACCCGCAGCACAACGACTACGTTTTACTTCGTTGATGGCAGTTTTACCAGTTAATACAGCTGGCAACCAGTCGCAATACTCAATCCATGATTTAGTAGCAGCTTTTACGGCATCATCTTTACGTAAAACATGCAATGCTTTAGCCCATACCCACTCCGAAGAGTAAATACCACCTTCGTATTTAGTATAGTCTACATCCCATTTGCGAGCCAACTCATTAATTTCATCAGCTTCTTTAACAGCCATGTGGTCTTTCCACAAAATAAACATTGCATTCGGGTTCTCTTCAAACTCAGGCAACATTGCTAACGGAGTACCGTTTCCATCAGTTAAAGCAGGAGTACTACCGGTTGTATCAAAAGAGATACCAACAACATTTTCAGCAACTGAAGCGTCACATTTGCTTAATGCTTCAGTAATGGTTCCTTCCATTACCTCTAAATAATCTTTAGGATGTTGACGGTATTGGTTTTGTGCAGGCACACAATATTTACCTTCCATCCAACGAGGATAATACTTAACCGATGAAGCGATTTCTTCACCTGTATTAACATCAACAATTAACGCTCTTGCTGAGTCAGAACCATAATCTAACCCGATTACATATTGCTTTTTCATTTTATCTTATTTGATTAGTTAACTAAAAATTAACCATTGCTTTAATTACATTATCTCTATAGCCAGCCACATTTTCGAAAGCCTGTCCGGATTCATCCACGGTGTAATTGTGGGTAATCATCTTTTGATAATAGTCCGGATTTTCAGCAATCATATCAATGGCTTCTTCAAAGCTGTTGTTCTGACGACGAACATTCTGTACACAGATTTCTTTTCGTCGCATCATATCCATGTTGTAACTCAACGATTGGGTTTCAGGAATTCCTACAAACATTAATTTACCCCCCGGCTTTAAAATACGTAAAGCCTGATCAAGAGCTTCCTGTTTACCACAACATTCGTATACTACATCGTAGCCTAAAGATGCTTGTTGCTTAATTTCTTCCTCCTCATCAGGAGTAAAAGAAGCTGCAGCTCCACATTCTTTAGCAAAGTTCTTTCGATAGTCCAGCGGCTCAATAACGGTTATGTGCTTTTGCCCTCCATGCAGACAAGAGGCTAACACAGTTAAACCGATGGGTCCCGCTCCTAATATGGCAACTTTAAAATTTTTTTGATGCATTGCTGATAGCTTGTATGCATATAATCCTATGGAAAGGGGTTCTGCAAATGCTGCCAATTGCGGAGATAAATAATCGGGTACTTTTACACAACAGATTTGTGGAATTACGAAGGTCTCACTCATACAACCTTCCATTTGCCCCGGACAACCTAAAAATTTTTGATTTAAGCAGGTATGACGTCTATCGTTTAAGCATTCTGAGCAATGACCACAATAAACAGTAGGTTCAATGGCAATTTTATCGCCCGGCTTAAAATCTTTAACGGCAGATCCAACAGCTAACACTTCTCCGGCAGCTTCGTGCCCAACACCCCAAGGGTATTCAACCACTTGTGAGCCAATGTTTCCTTCATTGTAATAATGAATATCGGATCCACAAACACCAACTGATTTGATGGCCACCTTTATTTCATTAGGATTTACGATGTTGTTTTCGTCAACATCATAAACACCAATTTTGCGTATTCCGGAAATTTTAACTGCTTTCATATTTTCTCAGTATCAAGTACAGAGTAATAAGTATCAAGACTAAGATGCAAGACTATTTGCCTTGATACTTATGTCTTGATACTAATTTCATCATCTATCCTTGACCGTAATAGGCATTAGCGCCATGCTTACGGTTGAAGTGTTTTTCTGTCAAATGCGGATTCATAGTAGCGCGTGGATTGATTTGAAGAGCCACAGAATTCATCTTGGCTACTTGTTCAATTACCACACTATTATGAACAGCATCATGTGCATCTTTACCCCATGAGAAAGGAGCGTGATTTTTTACGATTACACCAGGAACGTGCATTGGATTTTTGTCTTTGAAAGAATCAATAATCACTGTTCCGGTTTCTTTTTCGTATGCACCTGCAATTTCCTCTTCAGTCATATCGCGGGTACATGGAATGTCGCCGTAAAAATAATCAGCTTGTGTAGTACCTAAAATTGGAATATCGCAACCTGCATGAGCCCATGCAGTAGCATAGGTAGAATGAGTATGCACCACTCCACCAATTTCAGGAAATGCTTTGTAAAGCTCAATATGAGTAGGTGTATCAGATGATGGTTTTAGGCTGCCATCAACAACATTACCATCTAAATCAACCACTACCATATCTGATGCTTTCATTACATCGTACTCCACACCGCTAGGCTTGATCACAACCAATCCTGATTCGCGATCGATAGCACTAACGTTTCCCCATGTAAAAATTACCAGGTTATGTTTTACCAATTCAAGATTGGCTTTAAATACTTCTTCTTTTAATTGTTCTAACATCACTTAAGTGTTATAGATTACCAGAAATAAATATAGAACGCAGCTGTTAAACCAAGGATAATTACTGAATGAACAATATCCCACATTCCCCAGCTAGCACGTGTTGCAGCCTTTTGTTCCGGTGTTGATGTACCAAATACCAAACCTTGAATTTTTTCTTCGCTTGGAGCTTTGGTTAATAAACTTACCACAACAACTACAATCAAACATACAACAAGCATCCATCCGCAGAAGAATAACCAGTTTGTATCGTAAAATACAGTTTTAAATAAGGTATCTGCAGCACCATCAACAGTTGAGTAGTATACTTTTGCTCCTAATCGGGTAATACCAATAATAAATCCGGATAATAATCCCCACATACCACCTTTTTCAGAAGTACGTTTCCAAAGGATACCCATTAAGAAAGCAGCAGCAATACCTGGAGCCAATACTGACTGAACATCTTGTAAATATTCATATAGCACATCACCAACGCTACGCATAATTGGAATCCAAAGAATTCCTAACATCACGATAACAACAGTGGCGATCTGACCAATTTTCACTAATTTTTTCTCCGGAGTTTCTGGTTTGAAACGTTTGTAGAAGTCAATTGTAAATAACATTGCTGATGAGTTAAATAACGATGCTAAAGAACTCATTAAAGCAGCTAAAATACCTGACACTACCAAACCTTTTACACCTGCAGGTAATAACTTAGCAACCAATGTTGGGAAAGCAGCATCCGCATTTGGGTTACCGTTATCTAACAATGGTAAAAAGTTTCCGGTACGTTGATGAATTGCAAATGCAATCATACCAGGGATAAGGAATAAGAAAACAGGAGTTAATTTAAGATATGCACCAAAGATAGTACCTCGTCTTGATTGTTTTTCATCTTTACCCGACAATACACGTTGCACAATAAACTGGTCGGTACACCAATACCAGAAACCAATTACAGCAGATCCGATTAAAGCACCCAACCATGGGAAGTTAGGATCGCGGTTATCGCGAATAAGATTAATCATCGAATCGCCATATTCATTAGTAGAAGTTGCTCCAGCGATTTCCAATACATTTTCCCATCCTCCAACTTCTTTCAAACCTAAAACCAAAATAATTAAAGATCCTAAAAGCAAGATTGGTGTCTGTAATACAGATGTGTAAAGCACCGATTTCATACCACCAAAAATGGTGTACAAGGCTGTTAAAAGAACCAAGCCAATTGCAGAAATCCAGAAGAAATCTATTCCCCAAAGTTCTTCAATACCAAAAACTTGTTGAAATACCAAACCACCCGCATAAACGGTTACTGCTACTTTAGTAAGTACATAACTCACCAAAGAAATTACAGAAAGAATGGTTCTTGATTCCGGGTTAAAACGTCTTTCAAGGAATTCGGGCATGGTTAAAACCATACTACGGGTGTAAAATGGTACAAATACCCAACCGAGTATTAATATCATCCATCCTTGAATTTCCCAATGGGCCATTGCCATACCCGATGAAGCACCGGCTCCGGCTAACCCAATTAAATGTTCTGATCCAATATTGGACGCAAAAATAGAGGCACCGATCGCTAACCATGTAGCATCACGCCCTCCTAAAAAGTAATCTTCTGAATTGTTTGATTTTTGACTGACTACCCATACGATAATTCCTATGAGCATAACAAAAAACAGTCCAATCACAACCCAGTCTAAAGTTGCCATCATAATAGTTTGTATTTAGTTTTAAAAGACGAAAAGAGCATACCATAAACTCTTTTCGTCCTTATTTAAGAGTATTACAATCCTTTTGCTAAATGATAATACAAGTCGTTCCAACGAAGTTCTTTTTTGAATGTTGGAATAGTTGTATTCTCATCAATCAATACCATTTCAACACCTGTCATTTCAGCAAAGTCTTCCATAAACTCAACAGTTAAGTCATATGAGAAACTTGTGTGGTGAGTACCACCTGCTAAAATCCAAGCTGCAGCACCTACTTCGAAGTTTGGTTGTGGAATCCACAATGCACTTGCAACAGGAAGTTTAGGTAATTCTTTTGATTCGATACAATCAACAGTGTTTACGATCATACGGAAACGGTCGCCCATATCAATTACAGTAGCAGCCACACCTGGTCCTGTTTTGCTGGTAAATACTAAACGAGCTGGATCATTTTTACCACCAATTCCTAATGGGTGAACTTCTAATTTTGGTTTGTGATCGGCAATTAAAGGAGAAACCTCTAACATGTGAGCTTGAAGAATAGCACTCTTCTCACCATCGAAGTTCAAAGTATAATCTTCTAAGAAAGAACATCCTTTATAATCAGGCATACCTTGACTCATCACCCACATAGTGCGGCATAATGCAGCCGTTTTCCAGTCACCTTCAGCACCAAATCCGTAACCATCAGCCATCAAACGTTGAGAAGCTAAACCTGGTAATTGATCAACACCTTCTAAATCATCGAAGTTAGAAGTAAATGCTTTGGCACCTTTAGCTTCTAATAAACGACGTAATGCAATTTCGATACGTGCAGCATGAGTAACCTGAGCGCGGAATTCACCACCTTCTTTACAGTTATCAGCAAAATCATAATCTGCTTCGTAAACTTTTACTAACTCAGCCACTTCAGCATCAGTTACTTTTTCCTGATAAGCTACTAACTCAGCAATTGGGCAATAATCAACATGGTAACCGAAAACTCTTTCAGCTTCCACTTTATCACCATCAGTTACAGCAACATTATTCATTTGATCTCCGAAACGAACGATCAACATATCTTGTGAATCAGCATAAGCGGCAGCCACACGAGCCCAAGTACCAATTTTAGCAACTGTTTTAGCATCTTGCCAATGACCAACAACTACTTTGCGATTCATACGCATACGAGCCATAATATGTCCAAACTCTCTATCACCGTGTGCACTTTGGTTCAGGTTCATAAAGTCCATATCGATATCGTTCCATGGAATCTCTTTATTGTATTGAGTGTGCAAGTGAAGAATTGGTTTACGTAATTCTTGCAAACCATGAATCCACATTTTTGCTGGTGAGAAAGTGTGCATCCAGGTAATAACTCCAATACAGTTATCATCGCTATTTGCATCTTTGCAAATTCTATGTATTTCTTTCGATCCTGTACCTGTAGGTTTAACTACAACTTTTACAGGAATATCAGTTGAAGCATCAAATGCTGCAGCAATTTCTTTTGAATGTTCTGCAACTTGTTCCAATGTTTTAGGGCCATACAAATGTTGGCTACCTGTAACAAACCAAATTTCTGATTGCGTTAATTTTTCCATTGTTACTTGCTTTATTAATCAGATTAAAGTTGCATTTTATACTTTACTAACTCAACTGATAATCTGATCCTTAGTTTTTATTTTTATTAAATATACAAATTAGTTATAGTAACTTCTACTATTATACTTTCAAACTTACATTTTACCCAACCTATCAAATGACTTGTCTTTAAGTCCTTCTTTGAACTTAAAGTAATAAGCTCCTCGCCTCGATTCTGTGGTATTTTTTTCTTCTAATCGCTCCAACACATCTAGAGCCAACACTTTTTTACGAAAATTTCCGGTATCTAAATCGTGTTGAAATATAGCCTCATACAAGCGACGCAACTGCAACAAAGTAAATTTATCGGGTAGTAACTCACTACCTACCAATTCCAAACCGGCTTTTAACTGAAGCTTATCTAGTGCATTTTCAACCATTAATTTATGGTCAAAAACCAGATTAGGCAATTCTTTTACCGACCACCAATGAGCACCATTTTCGCGTACCTTATTTGATTTATGCTTATCGATACGAATAAGAGCATAATAACCAATACTCATTACACGTCCTTCCGGATCACGTTTGGGATCGGTATATACTTGTACCTGTTCGAGATATAAATCTTCTAAACCTGTTATTTTCTTTAAAATCCGATGTGCTGCATCGTCCGACGATTCTTCATCACCAACAAACCCTCCCATCAACGACCATTGACCTTTAGCTGGTTCAAAGCCGCGATGATAAAGCAACAATCGCAAATCGCCATCTTCGTAACCAAAGATAACACAGTCGATTGCGACATAATACTTCGAGAACTTGTTATATTTTTCACTTGTTAACATCATTGCGAAGCAAATATATAATAGTATTTGGTACTATTATTATTTTTAGGTTATTTTTTTACTATTTTTATTAATTCTAATTAAAATAGTTAACCCAAATAGGTATTTATACCTAAGTCACAAAGAATAAATGCTTACACAACAAATCCACTATCTATTGATTTACTACACATTACGCACACGCTCTTTAAATATGCCATTTAATAACATATGTTAAAACGTTAATAGCGGCTATTGTTAATAATCTTAAAAAAGGAGGGAATTAATTGAAAGTTTCAATCTTTAATAAAAGTACAAAATACTTTCATTATAATTACTTGAATTTTATGATTCCATTAATCTTTTCTGAACCAAATCTTTATATGACTTTCCTATGGGCACATATTTAGTCAATCCTTCGAGTTTAATCTGATTCCCATAAAACGTTGTTATCTTATCAACATTAATGATGTATGATTTATGAACTCTTAAAAACACATTGGATGGCAATATACCTTCGAGACCACGCAATGATTCAAGGGCAACAACTTTATCGTTATCGCAGAAATAAGTGACATACTCGCGCATGCCTTCAATACAAATAATATTATCGAACTTTATTCGGTGAATTTTATAATCAGCTTTCACCAATATGTAATCTTTTACAGGTTCTAATGGAGTTGGAACTGTTCTTTCGGATGGTGGAACAATTGGCGATTTATCAGCATATCTTTCCATCGCTTTGTTTACACTTTGCATAAACCGATCGAAAGAAAATGGTTTAAGTAAATAATCCATCACATCTAAACTGTATCCTTCCAAAGCATACTCCTGATAAGCCGAAGTAATGACCACCATTGGTTTATGCCGAAGTGTTTTCAGGAAGTCGATACCTGATATTTCGGGCATCTGAATATCGATAAACATTAAATCCACTTGATTGGATTGCAATACTTCCAAAGCTTTTAACGGAGAATCAAATTTACCCAATAACGCAAGATTAGGTAGTTTACTAATAAAATCAGTTAACAACTCCCTGGCCGGAAATTCATCATCTATTACAATACAATTAAGCTTCATTTAAATCTATCTTTAGTAATACTCTGAATTCATCTTCAGTTTGCCCAACATATAACTCATGCTTATCGGGATAAAGCATAGTCAATCGTTGCTTAGTATTTTCAACACCAATACCTCCCGGCTCGCCATTTACATTTTTACCCAATAAACTGTTTCTTATTTCCAACCTCAATACTCCTTTCTCTGTGGTTAGCACCATTTTTAACCAACCATGTTGAGTATCTTCAATCTTACTATATTTAAACGCATTTTCGATAAAAGGAATAAGCAACATAGGTTCGATCATCAACTGAGCATCCACACGCTCAATATCGACATGAAGTTGAGGAATTCCTTCAATTTTCACTCGTTGAAAATCGATAAAATTGCGAATATAACTCACCTCTTTTGAAAGTGGCACTTTCTTGCCTTCAGAATCATATAGCACATATCGCAACATTTCCGACAGCTTAACGATCATTTCTGGCGTTTTAACAGAGTTAAGCACCGACAGAGAATAGATATTATTGAGTGCATTAAACAAGAAATGCGGATTAATCTGCGATTTTAGGAATTTCATCTCATTCTTGAGATTTTGATTCATCAACTTCATTGCGTTTTCGTGCTGAATACGCGACTGCCCAATAACCCAAAACAATATACTAATGAATAAAATACCTATAGAAGAAAGGGTACCCATTCGAATAGCAGGAGGAATTGGGAAACCAAATGTTTTTTTAAACCGAGGCTTACGAGGAGGATTAGCATGTAATGAATCGGCCCCAGACAATTGCTGATGAGACATTTTTTGCCATTGATCAAAGTTCTGATGCCACACGGTACTATCATTAACATCTGAAAATTCCTGATGCCCAAACTCTCCATGGTGCTCCCACTCATCGGGCGGTTGAAGTCCTATTAAATCATCGGTAGTCCAATAAAAAAGAGAAAATAGCACTAACACTCCCCCAACCGATAACAAATAGTAGGTATAATGACTTCGCCCCAAAAGCTTAGGCAGTAAAACATAGGTATTAAAATAAAAAAGGATGAAGTGCACGAACAACGTTCGAATGGAAAACATAAACGCTGTTTTATTACCCATCATTACCGATGGTCCATAAAACAACAAGAAAAAATATCCAACCCAAATAACCAAATGGATAGTAATACTTGAAATTTTATTCGAAACTTTCATTACACTTTATCAAACGCTTTAATACAAAAACGGGGAATAATCTGAGTTACTCCCCGCAAAATACACCTTTTTAATCTAAACCCAAACAAGGTATTTCAGTTTACCGTTTCATGCTGAATAACCCCTGTTTTTATTAATTCATCTGCGCCAATTGTTGGCGATTCATTATTTTTTAATTTATCAACAATTAAATCTGCTACTTTTTGAGCCTGAGCTTCTGTGTTAAAATGGTTATATCCCTTAATACCTGGTATATATTCCTGACGAATAAACACCTTATCATTTACCTTAATTTCATAACCATATCCATTATCTAATGATATTATGCTTGCTGATATTTTGTCATCTGCACGAGAACCAGCCAACATAACAGATCCAAAAATTATCAACATTACCAGTAACAACACATAGTGAAGCCTATACTTCTTTAGCTGATTAATCATCGTCATCTTGTTCGGCATTTGGATCAAATTTATACACATCGTCGAAGTACACGCTTGAACTTCTGCCAGTAGCAACATAAGGGACATCGTTAATCGTAAAAGCAACGGCTGCATAACGAGCGCTTCCTTCAAACTCGCTTCTCTCAGTCCATAAATCCTCAATCGGATCGTATTCCCAAGTGCGAACACCAGGATAACCAGGTCCACCAGTTGAGATATAACCTAAATTAGATTTGGTGAAAGCAACAGAGTAGATACCTACAATTTCATAATCGTCATCATAACTCTCGTCTTCGTTGGCATCATTCTCGATTTTACGTTTCTCTGTCCAGGAGTCTGCATCCGCATCATATTCCCAAAGGTCACCCAGGTATTCACCATTATCGGTACCGGTACAAACATAGGCTCTGTCTTTAATAACAAAAGCCACAGCATTTCTTCGTTTACTTCCTCCAACACTTACTTTTTTAGTCCAAGTATCAGAAGAAGGATCGTATTGATAAAGATCTTTTAAAAGATTACCATCATAACCTGTTCCAACATATCCTTTATCAGAAATACTAAATGCAATGGCGTCGTAACGGCCTGTTCCCGGGAAGTCAGCTTTTTGTGCCCACGTATTAGTAGATGGATTATATTCCCATAAATCGTTTAATTTATTTTTACCATCAAAACCCGTTGAAACATATCCTTTTCCATTTGCACTAAAGGCAACAGCACCATTACGTGCCGCACCCGGCATACTCTCTACCTGCGTCCAATAATCGTTTTCGGCATCATACTTCCAAAAATCGTTTAAACGCATATCTTCATCGCCATTATATCCGGTTCCCAAGTATGCATAATCATCAACCGTAAAAGCAACAGCATCGCTTCGTGGATACCCTTCAAATGCTCCTAATTTGATCCAGTTTCCGTATAAATCTTCGTCATCATCATCGCTGCACGATACTACTAATGTTGCCATTAATACCAACAACCATGTATAAAAGAAATTTTTTCGCATTGTGTTTATTTTGAATTTGCTTCAAATCTAGATGCTTGATTTATCCACTTAAAAACTTATCAACCAAAACACCAACTTTCCCCATATCAGGCAGCAATGTTTCAACAAACGTCAATGAGACGCTTGAAAGATATTATACTGACGTTAGTTGAATATCATCACTCATAGATTGATTCCACAACTTCATTTGTTGAATAGATTTAAGCTGAACCTCACTTACCGTTTTATTTGCATCATCATTTTTTAAGAATCATTCAATTTATGTCATTAATAACAACTCTGCGTAAAGCATTACCAGTGGTGGTTTTTGTTTTACTTACTATAGGAATCAGCTCTTGCGACGATGGTGACTTAGGCGTAGCAAAAGGCTTTGTACGATCAAATACCTATACAGCTTTAATAGATACTGTTTCGATCAATTTATCAAGTATCAAAGCCGACTCTGTTCAAACATCGGGCATGAATGCCGGGTTGGTGGGGTATTACAACAATCCGCTTATTGGAGGTCAAAAAGCCACTTGTTACTTTGCTATCACCACACCAGAATCTTTTACCTGGGACAACGACAAACAAATTATAGATTCCATTGCGTTAATAATCAAACCCAGTGGATACAGTATTGGAGATACCACCTCTACTGTATCTTTCAAGGTTCATCAACTTACCGAGAAAATTGAGAAGAATAAAAGTAGCTATTTGAATAACATTAACCATTTTGATTTTAATGACGAGCCGCTTGGTACTAAAAGCATGGTATTGTGGCCCGGAGAGCAAAAAAGCATTGTGATAAGGCTCAATAATCAATTTGCCAGCAACATAGTTGACTTTATTAACGAAAATAAAAATGTATCGACTTACAAAACTCTATTTCAGGATGAATTTAAAGGATTTGCGGTACAGACCGATACCTTATTAACCAATGCCATTTATGGTATTAATACCACATCCGATACTTGTAAACTACGATTATACTCACACCTTACCAATCTTGAAAAAGAAAAGTACACCACCGATTTTAGTTTGGAATCATCGACTTATCAGTTTACACAAATTGAAGAAAGTAATTTATTAGATCCCTGGGATCAACTAACCAGCTCTAGTATTAAACTACCCGAAAACCAAACCAACAACCAATGCCTTATCCAAAATGGAAATGGTTATCGCATACGTATTGATTTTCCTTACTTAAATAATTTACTCGAAATAAAAGAGCAGGGACGAATTGTAAAAGCTAATTTAATTCTTCGTCCGGTAATGGATTATATGAAATACTCCGAATTACCATCTACCATATACATCAACGAAATTGATAAGATTAATAACATTGGCGATTACTTATACAACTCGAGCGGCGAAACACTTACCCCTACATTGATAAAGGATTATTTGTACAACAAAAACACCTACTACTCTTTTGATATCACCAGCTATTTAAATGAAAGAATTGAAGAAACCATTATAGATCCCGATCAGGGATTGGCCATTTCATTTACCGACTCAAACGCAGGTACTCAACTCGATTACATGGTAATGGGTGGTTATTACAACCCTAATTACAAATCTGAATTAAGAATTTACTATTACTACTATGACATTCAAGAATAGACTAACTTTTGCTACTATATGTATTAGTCTGATATCCCTGACTTCGTTGGCTCAGAACAACACTGCATCGCCATACTCGATGTATGGCATTGGTAACATTGAGTACAAAGGTGATGTTATTAACATGGGTATGGGGCATACAGGGTTAGCTTTGCCAGCTACCAACTATATCAACACGGTTAATCCGGCATCTCTTAGCAAGCTCGATAGCCTTACCATGTTATTTAACATTCAGGCCAAAGGAACCTTTAGTACTTTTGAAACTTCGAGCGAGCAGCAAACCAATTTTAACACCAACATTAATGGTATTTCAATGGCTTTTAAAGTAAATCCACGCTGGGGAATGGGCATTTCTCTTTCACCCTACTCTAATGTTGGGTATAAAATTCAGTCGGAAAAATATTTAATTGGAACTACATCAACCTATCCGGTAACCTATTCTGGCGAAGGTGGGGTAATTGAACTGGCCTGGTCGAATGGTATTGAAGTATTTCGTAATTTTTCGTTGGGTTTAAAAGGTTCTTTACTTTGGGGAAACATTGATGTAATTGAAACATCGGAATATCCTGCCATAACAGGACAAACGATTTACAATGAACACTCTTACCATGTTAATAATTTTAACCTTGAATATGGATTTCAATATTTTATACCCATCCACAAATATAAACTGAGTTTTGGAGCTAACTTTAGTAACGAAACCAGTTTAACTACATGGTTTAAACAACGTGTATACACCGATGGAGATGCCGAATACTACTCAGACAAAACCAATGTTGATAACTTGTTTTTACCCACAACTTACGGAGCCGGCATAGCATTACAGCATGATGAAAACTGGCTTTTTGCTTTTGACTATCATGCCGGAAACTGGTCGAATATTAACCTGATAAATACAACCAGTAAAACACGCGACACTCAACAGTTTAATGGTGGTATACAATGGAGTCCACAAAAGAATAGATACCGATCTGTTTTTAACCGAATGCAATATCGAATTGGGGCTTTTTATGCCGATAAATATTTATCAATAAAAGATGTTGAGCTCCACGAAAAAGGAATAACCGCAGGTTTTACCATCCCATTAAAAAATGCATCGTTGCTTAACGTTGGCTACGAATATAAAGAAGGTGGAAGCCTAAAAAATGGTTTGGTAAAAGAGAATTTTCACTCGGTGAAATTAGGATTAACCTTTAACGAAAGTTGGTTTAGAAAAAGTGTATTTAAATAGTAATTAGCACTGAATTGGGATGACCTGTAATCAGAGGAAATAAACCTGGTTATGGGTTATATTTTAGTATTACGAAGCACAAACACAAATCATTATATTAGAATACAGAACTGTCATCTCAATTTTGCCAACCACCTTTGATCAATTTAGTAACCCACAACTACCATAAACTACTTTTAAGTTCGACGTAATTGCAAATTAATCAATACTGCCACGTTCATCTTTCGTGTGACCAGGAGCTTTACTATTTATACTCCCGGTTATATCCTTTGCATGATTACAAAAACTACAAATGCTTTCGGTAAACTGCTTATCGTGTAACTAAAAAGCATAATATCCAAGGGTTCTACTCTGTTTTTTATCTTTTTTACTGTGTAACCAATGGATAGTGCCCTATTTATTGACAAAAACAGAATGTTGCCAAGGGTAATAACCGTTTTCTGTTGCAAAAAAGCATTATTGCCAGGAGTAAGCATCTTTTTTAGATATAAAAAGACAGCATGCACCATGGTTAGTTACCTTTTATTCTGCGTGAATATTGATTTACTCTTAGCTTTTGTATGTTTCTGTATTATAAATATGTTGTTTAATTTGAAAACTATATCAATTATCGTGTAAATGTTTTACTAACCTTTCGTGCCTAAATGAAATATATTTATACACATATATGATAGCTCTTTAATGCGAATCAATAGCTCAAATTGTTTTATAGCAAAGTTCAACCCACTTTCGGGGTTGTATTATTAGTCAAATAGTCACCTCGCGCTCCGCACGAGGCTATTATTGTTAGAATAGCCACAGGTGGAACCCTGCTCGGTGAAGTTTGCAACTTCGTCGCATCTAAAAAGTAGTCTCAGACTACTTACCGTAACGACAGGCAATTGCCTGCTGCAGCTAGCAAACCCGCTTGGTGCATATTAAGCTTAGCGGGAGTAAGCATCTTTTTTAGATGAAAAAAGACAGCATGCACGATGGTTAGTTATCTTTTATTCTGCGTGAATACTCATTTACTCTTAGCTTTTGTATGTTTTTGTATCATAAATATGTTGTTTAATTTGAAAACTATATCAATTATCATGTAAATATTTTACTAACTCTTGATGCGTAAAAGAAACACATCTAATCACAGTATTAGCTGCCATTTACAACTATTACATCACAATTTAATGATACTTATATAATATATTGTATTTTGTATTGTTAATTCTAATACTTAAATTCATTAAGTATTTTAAAATATTCTTTTAACTAAATTTTTGTTTTATGAAAACAATTCCCTTTTCAATTTTTAGTCTGCACGAACGTTTTTTGCTATTACAACTAACTGAGAATTTACTCGAAAGCCGACTGGAAGCCCTACCTGAGTTAAGCGATATTTACGAGCGTATAAAAGCACTGCGTGTTAAGATGGAGCAGGCTTTACACATATCGCGTACCAGCGAATTTAGCAAGCAAATTAACGATCAGGATGAGGTGCAGGATAATGGTTTTTTGTGTTTCAGGATGATGGTGGAAGCGCAGGGCTACTCCATACTTGATGACTCGCTTAAAGAGAAAGCAGGCAACATAGAGGAAATAATACGGCGACATGGGTGGAGGCTCACCCGCCTGGGCAATAAAAAGCAACTGGCTGTATCGTTAAGTTTAATAAACGAATTATCGTTGGAAGCCAACCAGCAAGTACTGGGCGACCTGAATGTGTTACCTCAGTACAATGCATGGAAAGATGCCGTTATGGTTATGGATGGTTTATATGTACAAAAAGCCGAGGTTGAATCAGCTCAGGAAGATATTACGGCGGCCACAGCACTGGGTAAGCAGGGAGTTGATCTACTTGAAAAAGTGCTGCCGGGTTGGGCCTATCAAAGCGAATTTGGAAATAAAACGGCCTATGGCGAGTTGCTAAATGCCATAATGGAAAGCGTAAGCGATATGGAAACACAGGCCCGTACTCGCATTACCAAACGCAAAGCCAGTAAGGCAGAAGAAGAAAATTAAATAGCCAAGGTTAATTAAATAAAAGGATCCGATCTGAATTTCAATAAACGTTATTCAGATCGGATCCTTTATTATTGCTGCACATGCTAAGCAAAGTCTTAGACTTCCCTATAGCTGCCTCGCGAATCTTTCGCCCGGCGAAGTTTGCAAAAAGTAGTCTGTGACTACTTTATCGTAACAGGAACGTAGATACAATCTACGCCGAGCTGTTTGGTGCCTACTATGCTTAGCGGAGATCCAATCTGATTGGCATTGTTTGCTATTCATATCAGATTTGTATAAAAACATCTTCTGAAAAAACACCTGTTTGTCGGTAAAAACACCCGGTTCTTCTATTTTAATTTCTTCTCTATATGATAGAATCTACTTTCGAAGTGTGATTGATAGATAGATGAATAGCTATTCAATCATCAAACAACGAAAAATAAAAACTATCATATGAAAATAGCTAACACACTTCTCATCCTGTTTTTAAGTTTGAGCAGCATAATGGCTCAACAAACGGAAACAACCAATACCTGGACATTGGAAAAATGCATTAATCATGCATTATCGCAAAACATACAGGTACAGCAGACTCTGCTTAATAACTTATCAAACGAAGTGGATGTTGAACAGGCTAAAGCCAATAAACTTCCTTCGTTAAATGCTGCCGTTAGTTACTCGGCTTCATGGTCGAATAATGACAATGCCAACTCTTGGGAAAGCGATTACCGCGATGTGCAGAGTAACAACTACAGTTTAAATTCGAACGTTACTTTATTCAACAGTGGCAGGTTGAAGAACTTGGTTGAGCAGGCCAAGACCGATTTAGAAGCCGGTGTTTACGACTCTGAGGCCGTTAAAGAAACCATCTCTTTAAATGTATTGAATGCGTTTATGCAGGTTATTTTTAATCAGGAAAATGTTGAAAATGCCCGTTTTCAAATGGAAGCTACACAGGAACAAGCCCAATATGCCGAAGAACGTTACAACGCAGGCGTAGTTTCTAAATCGGATTATTTACAGGTAAAATCGCAATTGGCAACCGAGAAATCAAATTTGATTACAGCCAAAAGTGATTTAGCCATTGCAAAAGTAAATCTGATGCAAATGATGCTATTACCTGTCAGTAACGATTTTGAGATATCATACCCTGAGTTGAATGAAGACATTAACCAGAATATTATACCTGATGCCACTGAAGTATATGCTATTTCGGCTGAGATTCGTCCATCGCTAAAAAGTGCAGAATACCAGATGAAGAGTGCCGAGATTAATGAAAGAATTGCCAAAGCAGGTTACATGCCAACTTTATCGGCCAATGCTGGTTTATCAACCGGATATAGTAATGCTTTGGATGAAACTTTTACCAATCAATTGAACGACCGTTTTACTCCTAATATTGGATTAACCCTATCAATTCCCATCTTTCAGAATAAGCAGGTTAAATCAAGCGTTGCAAAGGCTCGCATTAATTATCAAACAGCAGAACTTACCCAGAAAGATGAGCAAAACACACTTCGAATGAACATTGAGCAGGTTTGTGTGGATGTGATTACATCGCAATATTCATATGAAGCCAACCAGGAAGTATTTGAATCCAACGAAGAATCCTATGCGCTGGCTGAAGAGAAATACAAAAACGGTTTGATGAACTCGGTTGATTTCATCTTTGAGAAAAACAACCTGATTCAGGCTCAGAGCACCTTGCTTCAAGCTAAATACAAACTATTATTCAATTATAAAATCCTTGATTTTTACAAAGGACAAGACATCACATTGTAGTTATTAAGGCAGAAGTTCACAGGCAGAAGCTTCTATAAAGTATCAAGACAACTACTGACTAAAAAATTAAAAATCATGAAACGTAAAATTATCATCATATCAGCGTTGGTTCTGGCAGCCATCATAACAGCATTTTTCATGCTAAAACCAAGTACTATCAGTCCTGATCAGATTGATATAGAAACAGGCATAGTAAAACGCGGAACCATTAGCAGTACCGTTACTGCAACGGGCACTCTTGAAGCCATTACCAGTGTTGATGTAGGTACACAGGTATCGGGTATCATCGAAAATATTTATGTCGATTTTAACTCAACCGTTAAGGAAGGACAATTACTGGCGCGAATCGACACCACTAACTTAGCAGCCGCCGTTGAACAAAGTCAGGCTTCGCTCGATAATGCCAAAGCTCAAATGGATTTTCAACAAGCTAACTACAACCGATTAAAGCCTTTGTTCGAAAAAGAGCTGATTGCACAGTCGGAATACGACGAAACAGTTTACAACTTTAATGTTGCCAAGGCTAACTACAAAAGTGCCCTGGCTCAACATCGCCAAAACCTCATCAACCTCGATTTTGCAATGATTTATTCACCCATCAACGGAGTGGTTTTAAATAAAGCCGTTGAGGAAGGACAAACCGTAGCTGCCAGCTTCGAAACCCCTACCCTTTTCACCATTGTAAAAGACTTAACCCAAATGCAGGTTGAGGCCAATGTGGATGAAGCTGATATAGGTCAGGTAAAGAAAGGTCAACGTGTTGAGTTTACAGTTGATGCTTATCCGAACGAGATTTTCGAAGGTGAAGTAACAGAAGTTCGTTTGGAGCCAACTGTTACCAATAATGTAGTGACTTACACCATCATTATTATTGCTCCCAACCCCGATTATAAGCTGATGCCTGGCTTAACTGCCGAGACAAACATTTTTGTGGTTGAGAAGAAAGATATCCTGACAGTCCCAAGTAAAGCCGCTCGTTTCGAACCCGATCAACAGTTGTTGATGAGTTATATGCAAAACTCACCCCAACCTCCAATGCCACAGGATGCGCCAAAAGAAGGCATGCCCCCGATGGATGGAGAAGGACAAAATCGGGATATGATCTGGGTAAAAAGAGATTCGATGATACAACCGGTTCCAGTAAAACTGGGCATGGACGATGACATTAATGCAGAAGTATTGGATGGATTGAAAGAGGGGGATGTGGTTGTATTAAAAATGGAGCAAAAGAACGCTCAAGAGCAGGCTCCTGAGGCTGCAGGAGGCAATCCATTTATGCCGAAGCCACCGCAACGAAATAAATAGTAAACGTATGGTGTAAGACATGTAAATCATAATTATACCGGTTCGGCCTCATTGGAAATGAGGATTGTTAAGAAGTTGAACATTAGTAAGACCGGGAAGTTGAGAGCTTCGCTCGAAAATCACCCGGCCGCACTTAGGTTCAACAAATAAACTTGGGTCATTTCCAATGCAGCCTTGATTTTCTTTGTTTCGTTTCTTGTATCAAGACAAGAAATGAAAAGCCCCCGCGGCTTGAGCGGCAAAGATCAATTCAATGATTATTCTGGTACGACAACAATCATCATTAAAAAAAATATCATGCAAAAAACCATTATAGAAGTCAAAGACTTAAAAAAAGACTATCATGTTGGTGAGATGACGGTTCATGCACTTCGCAAAATCAACATGGAAATTAAAGAAGGAGACTTTGCAGCCATTATGGGAACTAGTGGTTCGGGCAAATCAACTATGCTAAATATTTTAGGATGTCTTGATAAACCCACCGACGGAACTTATTTACTCGATGGGGTTAACATGGCTGACATGAATAAGAATCAACTGGCCCAACTGCGAAATTCAAAACTGGGTTTCATCTTTCAATCATATAACCTTTTGCCACGCACAACAGCCCTCGAAAACGTTGAATTACCATTGTACTACAACTCAAAGGTTAAATCAAAAGAACGTCGCGAAAGAGCCATGCATGCATTGGAACAGGTTGGTTTGGCCGATCGGTTCCATCATATGCCCAACCAGCTTTCGGGCGGTCAGCAGCAACGGGTAGCCATTGCCCGTTCGCTGGTTAACGATCCGGTTGTTATTTTGGCCGATGAGGCAACAGGTAACCTCGACACTCGCACCTCTTACGAGATTATGGAGCTATTTCAGAAACTGAACGATGAAGGTAAAACCATAGCATTCGTAACACACGAAGAAGACATTGCCCGTTTTATGAAACGCAACATTGTTTTTCGCGATGGTTTAATAAAGAAAGAAATGGCTGTAGATGCAAGACACAATGCCACGCAGCTGATTGCCGAGCTACCTGCAGAAACGGATATTGACTTTTAAACAATCAACAATGAATTATATAAATCTTACTAAAATAGCAGTCAACGCATTGAAGCGAAATAAATTCAGGGCTATTTTAACCATGTTGGGTATCATCATTGGAGTAGGCTCGGTAATTGGGATGCTTTCCATTGGTGAAGGATCGAAAAAGAACATTCAGGATGAGATTTCAAGCATGGGATCGAACATGATATTTGTAATGCCAGGCTCTCAACATCGAGGCGGTGTGATGATGGGTAACTCCAATTCAAAATCATTAACCCTCAAAGACGTTGAGCAATTGAAGAAAAGCACTCAATACTTAAGCCGCATTTCACCACAAGTTTCAACCAGTGGACAAGCCATTAAAGGAAATAAAAACTGGCCAACCAGTATTTACGGTGTGAATGATGAATATTTGGAAATAAGAAAATACGAAATTGAAGATGGCCGTATCTTCACCGAACAGGAAATCAACAGTCTTGGAAAGGTTTGCCTGGTAGGTAAAACAGTTGTTGAAAATATCTTTGGTACCAGCATTGATCCCGTAGGCCAAACCATTCGTTTCGAAGGTATTCCTTTAAAAATTATTGGAGTACTAAAAGAAAAAGGTCAGAATGGTATGGGTATGGATCAGGATGATTTGATTCTGGCCCCGTACACCACGGTTCAACGACGTATGTTAGCCATTACGCATATTCAAGCTATTTATGCCTCCTCTATTGATGAACAAAGCACTGATCAGGCCATTGAAGAGATTGAAACCATGCTACGTTCTCAGCATAAATTAAAAGCAGATGCTGATGATGACTTTGAGGTTCGTTCTCAGGCAGAGATGGTGCAGGCTTTTACCTCGGTAAGCGATATGCTTACCATGTTATTGGGAGCCATTGCCGGCATCTCTTTATTGGTGGGTGGCATTGGTATTATGAACATCATGTTTGTATCGGTAACCGAGCGCACCAAAGAGATTGGTTTACGTATGTCGGTTGGAGGAAGTGGCAACGATATCTTAATGCAATTCCTTATTGAAGCGGTAATACTAAGCATCTTCGGAGGAATTATTGGAATTGTGTTTGGTTTATTGGTTTCGCTAGTAGCTACCAATGCATTAAATCTTCCATTTCTGATTATGGAGAATGCCATCATTCTTTCATTCCTGGTTTGTACTGCAATCGGGGTATTCTTTGGGTGGTATCCAGCCCGCAAAGCAGCCAATCTGAATCCGATCGATGCTATCAGACATGAGTAATGTAAATCCAGGTATGATAAACTATTTTTAATGTGTATTTTGGCAATACCTAAAACTTGAAAGATAAAATGATCAAAACTCCTCATAAAAAGGCTTTAACAATTGTAATGCATGTTTTAGCATGGTTGGTACTTGTAATATTGCCTCAGCTAATCATTAATCGTTACTGGGGAAATCAAAATTTTATAGCCTGGGGCTTTTATTTAAATGCAGCAGTTTATGGCATTATTTTCTACATAAACTATCTATGGTTAGTACCTCGTTTTTACCTCAACAATAAAAAAGTCATCTATTTTATTATTGGATTTGCAACCATTGCTTTGCTGTATTTTGTTTCCGAATATTTTAACAACACATTCATTCACAATCCCGAAAGAGAAAAAAAAATTGTAGAAGCCTTTAAAAGGTTAAGTGATGAGCATGTTATCCCCAAACCACCGGTGAGACAGATGCAAGTTTATTTCTTTTCACTCACATCAATAATAATCAGTGGATTTGCATTAGGATTAAAAGTAATAGAAAAACATATTGCAACAGAGAAAAGGCAGAAAGAACTGGAAAAAGAAAAGTTAAATTCAGAGTTGGCTTTTTTGAAAAATCAAGTTAGTCCACATTTCTTTTTTAACACTTTAAATAACATCTACGCTCTCATCGAAATTAGCACACAAGATGCTCAAGCCTCCGTGTTAAAGCTGTCAAAAATGATGCGTTATTTATTATACGAATCTGAAAATGGGCAAACAGAGCTGAAGCAAGAAATTGATTTTTTGAATCACTACATTGATCTAATGAGACTCCGGGTATCTCCTAAAGTCAATTTTGAAATTGATTTACCAAACAATCATCTTAACCTTCATGTACCACCTTTACTCTTTATTCCATTTATCGAGAATGCATTTAAACATGGCATCAGTTATCGCGAAAAATCATTTATCAAGATAGAGATGAAGGTGATCGACAACCAAATATTATTTAAATGCATAAATAGTGTTTCATCATCAGCTGAAAGTAAAAAAGATGAAAAACACTCTGGCATTGGGCTGGAGAATGTAAAAAAGCGACTACAACTATTATTTCCACTCAAACATCGTTTAGATATTTCGCAAACAGATGATGAATTTAGTGTTTATTTAAGTATTGAGATAGATTAACGACATGATCAGAACCATTGCCATAGATGATGAACCATTAGCATTACAATTGCTTACCAGCTATATTGAGAAAACACCTTTTCTTGAATTAATAGGTGTCTTTGATAACCCAATTGATGCACTGGAATTTCTGAATCAGGAAGAAGTCGACCTGATGTTTATTGATATTCAGATGCCCGATTTAACAGGCATTGAGTTTGCACGGATTCTGGATAAATCACCTAAATTGGTTTTCACTACAGCCTATGAAAAATACGCACTGGAAGGTTTTAAATTTGAAGCCATTGATTACCTGTTAAAACCTTTTGGTTATGATGATTTTTTGAAAGCTGCAAAAAAAGCAGAAAAACAAATTGACTTAGAATCGCAGGAAACCGTTGATGCAAATAATTCCTTTTTGTTCTTAAAATCTGATTACAAAATCCGACGTATCAACTTTAACGATATACTTTACATTGAAGGACTGAAGGACTATGTAAAAGTTTTTCTTCAACATCAAGATAAGCCTGTAATGTCATTGAATTCACTAAAAGCATTGGAATCAAAACTACCTGATGAGAAATTTATGCGGGTACATCGTTCTTTTATCGTTAACCTCGAAAAGATAGAAACCATCGATCGCAGCCGCATTGTTTTCGGAAAAGAATATATTCCTGTCAGCGATCAGTACAAAAAGCAATTCAAAGATTTTCTGGACAAGAATTTTTTATAAAAAATCCACCTTTGACCTTCTCAACAATCTTTTCACGTACTTAAAATGCAATGCATCTGCAATTAATCCACTTAAAAGAATAACTGCAGCCAATATAAGAGTATATATTTTAATTGTATGATAGACAAAACCACCCGTTATTACTCCCAGGAAGAAAAAAGTCATAATATTCAATCGTAATTTTATGGTTGAGATATTCTTACCCTGAGTATGCTTATTATGCTTAAAAAACAATTGCGATAATTCAATTCCTAAATCAGTAAATAAACCCGTTAGGTGGGTTGTTCGGACAACGGCATTGGATATTTTGGTCACAAAAGCATTTTGTATTCCCATTGCAATCAATAACAAAGCTGCCAATGCCTCATTAGGCACTGATTTAAAATAAAGTTTTATAAATGGTACCGCCAATAAAACAGATGCTTCAAGAACTGTTGGTAAAACGTAAATATTCATTTTCTTTTTGGCAATCATCCACTCAATCATCACACCGGAAGTGAAAGACCCCGTCAAGAAAGAACTCAGATAGATTAATAAGGTAAGTGCTTTTGTATAATGAAAAGTAAATATACCATTGGCAAACAATGCAAAATGACCGGTAACGTTGGTTACCAAAGTATTTAATTCAAATATTCCACACATATTAACCACTCCTGCAATAAACGATAGAAATATGGCAATATGTACATTATGACGATTACTTCGGGTTTTACCCTGATGTTGAAACATGCTATCTTTAAATTTTGAGGGCGCAAAGATATATGCAATTTTCAAGATTGTTTATTATCGGTGCTATTTATAATCAAAATTTACTTATCAAAAAACAACTAAAATTGCAGCAATTAAAAAATGCGAGTACCCTAATGGCACTCGCATTACATCATTAACCCAAAACAAAATCAATTAATTGTAACTTGTATTACAACATAAGGTTGCAATAAGTATTATGAATAAAAAACGAATAATTCTTCCTTCTATTTCTGCGAAAGCTTTGACAAAGCTTGTACAGGCTTCATAGCTTCTGATACTTTTTCTACTACCTTAAATTCAGGCAAACTAAAATCTTTTGCTCCTCTAATATCAAGACTTGAACTACCCACTAATAACTTATAATTACCAGGTTCAGCCACCCACGATGAGCTTTCTGTATCAAACGAAGCCAGATCTTTTTCATCAATTTCAAAAGATAATGTTTGCGATTCACCCGGTTGTAACAATGCTGTTTTTCCAAAGTCAACCAAAGTAGCTTCGGGCTTCTCCATTTTTTCTGATGGTGCGTGTAAATAAACCTGCACTGCTTCTTTACCAGCAACCTCACCTGCATTAACTACATCAACCGAAACAGTTATTTTTCCGTCAAATACATCTTTGTCGGTTTTGATATTATCATATTTAAAAGAAGTGTATGAAAGTCCATATCCGAATGGATAAGCCACCGCCACATCAAATGTATTGTAATAACGGTATCCTACGTAAATATCTTCTTCGTGAAATACTTCCCAAGGCACACGTTTCATAAATGAGAATCCCGAAAGATCTTCTGCATCATCCACTTCTCCTTCAATTTCATGTCCTGGAAAAGTAGTATGAGTTGGTGTATCATCATAAGAAACAGGAAATGTAATGGCCAGTTTACCCGATGGGTTTACTTTTCCGGTTAGAATATCCACAACCGAATTACCACCTTCTTGACCACCTTGCCAGGCTAACAATACAGCATCAGGTATTTTACTCCACGAGGCAGTTTCAATCACTCCACCCACATTTAAAATAACCACCACTTTTTTACCTGCAGCATGAAAAGCATCTGATACCGTTTTGATCATTGTTTTCTCTGTTGAATTCAGATAAAAATCTCCTTCAACTGGCTCTCTGTCGCCTCCTTCACCTGAATTACGACCAATGGTTATTAAAGCCATTTCGTTGGTAGCTGCCATTTTCTTTGCTAATACAGCACTTACTTCCATCTCGGCAACAGGCACTTTTCCTCCCATCAACACAGTCAGCCAGTTATCTGATTTTTCGCCTTTGGCTTGTTCTTTTCTAATATACTCCTTGTAAGTAGTTGCTAATTCCTCGTTCACGGCAATATTACCATTTGATAATCCTTCCATCAACGATACAGTATAAGCCTCATTTACATCGCCACTACCCGTTCCTCCGGCAATAAAATCATATGATGTAGTTCCGAAAACAGCTGCATTACTAATTGAAAGGGGAAGTGTTTTGTCTTTATTTTCTAACAACACCATACCCTCGGTTGCCGCCTGACGGGTTATTTGTGCATGTGCTTTTAAATCGGGTTTATTACTATTTTTATATCCTTTAAATTTAGGTGATTGGAACATAATTTTAAAGATGCGAATTAGGTTTTGGTCCAATACCTTCTCATCTAACTGTCCTTCTTTAACAGCCTCTTGCAGTCTCTCAATTTGCTCAGGTGTTCCTGGCATAATCATATCGTTACCGGCTTTCATCTGAGCAACTACATCACTACCACCGCCCCAGTCGGTCATTACATAACCTTTAAATCCCCAATCATCACGCAGAATCTTAGTTAATAAATCATTGCTCTCTGAAGTATAGGTTCCATTTACTTTATTATATGACGACATCACTGTCCATGGCTGCGCTTCTTTAACTGCAATTTCGAAACCTTTCAGATAGATCTCGCGCAAGGCACGTTGACTTACTACCACATCAACCGACAAACGATTGGTTTCCTGATTATTTACAGCAAAGTGTTTGATCGATGTTCCAACACCATTAGACTGAACACCATTAACCATAGCTGCCGCCATTTTACCTATCACCAAAGGATCTTCTGAATAATATTCAAAGTTACGACCACAAAGAGGATCACGTTGGATATTCATACCAGGCGCCAACAAAACATCTGCTCCATATTCCAACACTTCATTCCCCATGGCTTTACCTACTTTGTAAATCAAATCAGTATTCCAGGTTGAAGCCAGTACGGTTGCAATTGGAAAGGCTGTACAATAATAGGTTTGATCATCACCTTCTCGCGTGGGTTGAATACGCAATCCTGCAGGGCCATCGGCCAATACCTGAGAACTAATATTTAAATCTGGAAATTCTCCTGAAAACCCTGCTGCACCAGGAAGATAAGTACGGATATGATCCACCATTTGTTGATAGGCTGAATCGGTAATTTCTTTCTTTTCTTCCGGAAAGAAAAGTTTGGCAACAGAATCAGGCAAATCCATAAACATTCCGGTTCCGATTAATACCTGAGCTTTTTGCTCCAAAGTCATTTTCGATACAATCATGGCTGCCTTTTCGTCTTGCGATTGCTCTTTTGCCATTGTATTACAATTCATAAATAATAATGATAAAATAGCCGAAGATAGAATGATGGCCGTTTTTTTCAGGTGATGATTTTTCATTATTTCTTGATTTAGTTTTTAGCTAATGCGCCTTTATCATTGCGTCTTGTTTACACAATGATAATAACAAATTACAAATCATCAAAATAACTTACTGAAATTTTCCTATTTTTGCAAGAAAAGCTTTTGAAGACCCCGTATCATAATACACACGAATTTCTATCGCACATATCGATCGACTCGGTTATTTTTGGATTCCATGAGAATGAGCTAAAGGTTTTATTACTCGAATTAAAGGATATAAAAAAATATGCATTACCCGGTGGTTTTGTCAAAAAAGATGAAACCATTGAAGAAGCTGCTTCGAGGATGTTAAAATGGAGAACCGGACTAGATGACATTTACCTAAAACAATTTAAGGTATATAGTTCTCCCCAAAGATCAGATAACAATCCATCTATTTCTATTATTGAATCACTTACTCCAGGCATAGACATATCTTTTTATAATGATCGGTTTATTTCCATTGGCTTTTATGCTTTGGTGGAGTATACAATGGTGAATCCAAATCCCGATGAATTATCAACTAGGTGTGTTTGGGTCAATGTAGATGAAGTACAGGATATTATTATCGATCATGCCGAAATCATAAAAGGAGCGTTAGAGGCATTAAGAATACAACTTAATTATTCGCCAGTTGGCCATAAGTTGCTTCCTCAAAAATTTACCATGCCCGAGCTTCAGAAGCTTTATGAAACTATTTTGGGTAAACAGCTCGACCGACGTAATTTTCAGCGAAAAATATTATCGTACAATATACTTAATCGATTGGACGAAAAAAGAATGGGAGTTGCACATAAATCGCCTTATCTATATGAATTTGATGTAGAAAATTATCAGCAAGCCTTAGATGATGGTTTAAGAAGCGGATGGTAAAAACACAGTTTGTTAGTTATTAGTCAGAAGGCAGAAGGAGAAAGTCAAAATGCAAAAGTTAAAAGATCGGAGACCGATGACGGAAGACCGAAAATAAAAAGAAACAGTTCTTTATAGCAAATTGTTAAAAAAGAACCGTTCCATCAATATTTTCATCCTATTTAAACAATAGAGGAACAAACTCAGTAAGATAGTCTCTCCAGTTTTTCCAGATATGACCACCTTCCGATTCTACATAGGTATATTTCATTCCTAATGAATCTAACTTAGCACGAAAATCGACACTTGACTTATACAGAAAATCGGCTTTACCTATTCCAATCCAATAAAGCTTATATCCATTCTCAATCTGTTTTTTAAGCGTGCCATCAATATCATTATAAACCTTCGATTCCATTTTTTGATCGGGCAAAATAGCTGCTGAAAACAATCCCACATAATCAAATGTATTGGGGTAATACCTTGAAATATGCAACGAATGATATCCTCCCATCGATAAGCCAGCTATTGCTCTGTGCGCTTTGTCTTTTTTAACCCGATAGTTGCTTTCCACAAAATTGATTACATCCATAAAAGTCTCTTCGTATGTACCATCCATGGTGTGAGGTAACTGGAATGTGGGCTTATACAATCCTTTAGCAGATTCACCCGGAGCTGCCTGCTGAGCCACATTTCCATTGGGCATAACCACTATCATTGGTTCAGCTTTTCCTTGAGCAATCAGGTTATCCAAAATTTGTGAAGTTCGTCCCAATGCAATCCAGGCTTCTTCGTCGCCACCCATTCCATGCAAAAGATACAAAACCGGATACTTTGTTTTACCTTCTTCGTAACCCGGAGGAGTATAAATGGTTATTCTTCTCATCATTTCATTACCCGGAGAATTGTACCAACGACGGGCAACTGTTCCATGAGGCACATCATTTACACTATATAAATCAGCTTTTCCGCCACCAACAATAAACACATCGGTTATTGATGCCACATCACGGATCATATAAACATTGTTGGGATCACTCACTTTTAATCCGTCAACAATAAATGAATAACTATATAGTTCCGAAGCCAACTTATCTGATGTATAGCTCCACACCCCTTTCTCATCTTTCTTCATAAGAGCATTAATGGGTGCATCCGCTTCTCCGAAAGGAGTTTTTACTTTTTCGGTTGGAAGAAAATCACCAGTAACAAGCACCGTATCAGCTTTGGGAGCAAAAAAACGGAAAGTAACCGTTTTATCGTCATTCACTTCAGGAGAAACGATAGGTGCTCCTCCCCACAAGGCTTGCTGTGCCTTTAATGAGAATGTGCAGATGGCCAAAAGAGCCAAAAGAATTGTTTTTGATTTCATAATAATTTTAGTTAGAATAGTATTCTTTGCGTCAAACAGACACCAAGGTAATAATATTGTTCCAATATTTAATAAAAAAGCAATGAGCTCTACACAAACTCATTGCCTTCAATTGATCACTAATTTATCTATGAAAAAAACCTATTTTTCTTGCCAAACAGTCACACCAGCAGGTGGCACCACTTTTTCACCAATTAATACGTTGGTTTGTTCATCTAATTTCAATTCATAATTTTCGGATGAGTAATTAACAGCCACCCAAAAACCATCACGATATTCAACAAACACACCTTCGGGATAATCTTCAACCTCAACATTATTTGCTTCATAAGCACTTTTCAGGATATCTTTTTCCAACTGACCATCGGTTGATTCAGCACCAATGTACCATACCGTACCTTTACCAATTTTTTTCTTCAGCACACATGCAGTGCCCTTATAAAACTGATCATCATACGATGCCAACATATCTGTTCCTTTATATGGCTTAATTAAATCTCCCCATGAACTCCATTGGTAGGTTTTATCTCCTGCAACAATATTACCCGTTCTGCCGCCGGGCAACATATCAAACTGCTCAATTTCTCCTCCAATCAAATCATTCATTATTCCTGAAAGATTACTTTCCCATAAATGTGCATTTTTATCTTTTGCTCCGGTACGCGTTGAAATAATCAAGTTGCCACCTTTTTCAACATACTTTGTCCATTTGGCAACCAAAGCCTCATCCACCATTTCGTAGGCTGGTACTACAATAAACTCATAGTCTTCAAAATTGTCGTTTTCAGTGATAAACGAAACTGGAGCACCCAACGAATGTAAAATACCCTGATAACGCTGCATATGCCCCCAGGTGTTCCACTGATAAGTTTGACGCTGACGATCGAGATTCCACAAATTATCGAACGACCACATCACTGCTGTTTTACGTTTTTTCAGTATCTCAGGAGTTTTAGCTTTTGATGAATATTGCTTTCTTAACTGCTTCATTTCATTAACCACCTGCACATATTCTTCGCCACCCTGACTTAAAGTGACACCATCAGTTGTTACAATGCCATGATGATATTGCTCTGAGCCATACAACACCTGACGATAACGATAAGTACAAGCGTAAGAGCTTCCACCCGCAAAGCAATGCCACAACCACATTCTTACCGTTCCGGGCTGAAGCAATGAATTATGATTGGCCCAATTAACCTGCCCCGGCTGCAATTCCATCACTCCCGTTACTCCATCAACCGACTTATAATAATCGTTGGCATACATCAAAACAGTATTATCACCTAAACGAAAGCCTAAATCACCCAGATTATTACTTCCATAATTAGGATAAGCTGTAAAAGAGGCAAAATCCATTTTGTTACTTCTTCGAGGATCTGTCTGTCCGCCTTTGGCCACGTAATTGGTGGTGATATACTGCGAAGGCTCAATGTATTTACGTAATTCCTCAGCCTGAAAATCAAGAAAAGCACCTTGTGTATCGGCTGTATATCGCTTAAAGTCAAGCAAAGCAATAGGATTTGCACCCCACCATCCTACTGAAGTAGCATTATAAATATGTACCTCATCAAACGATGAAAACAACTGACTCCAAAAACGCGTTCCCCAAGCATCATTTAATGCTTCAACGGTTGTATATTTTTCTTTCAACCATTCTTTAAAAGCCTTTTGTGACGATGGACTGTAATCTTCTTTGGCTTCGGGTTCGTTATCGATTTGCCAACCAATTACTGTTTTATTTTTACCGTATCGCTTTGCCATTTCAGCCACAATCTGCTGCGTTTTTTCCAAAACAACCGGATTTGAAAGCGACATATTAGCACGAGCTCCATGCTCTTCGCGCTGATAGTTGGCATCCATTAAATAGATTTCGGGATATTTAATACCCATCCAAACAGGCGGACAAGGAGTTGGTGTTCCTAAAATCACTTTCAATTTATATTTTTTGGCTAAATCAATTACTTCATCCAGCCAGGCAAAATCATACTTACCTTCCTCGGGTTCCATCATAGCCCATGCAAATTCGGCCATGTGGATAAACTCAAATCCGTGATCGGCAATGTTTTTAATGTCGCGTTCCCATTGATCAGGATTCCAATGTTCAGGGTAATAATAAACCCCCACCGACATTAGATCTTTCTTCTTAAAAAATTCTTGTGCATTGATGCTTCCTGCAATGAAAGCTATCAATAACAGACTCAAAATCTTTCTCAACATTCTATTTAGTTTATCCTTTTTAAACAATATATTCTAACACATTTAAAGATTACAAACCGCTCAAGCCGCGGAGGCTATTCATTTGTTCACATTGTGCATACCTTTTATCGAATTCACAATTTTCAATTCTTGTTTTGACACAAGAAACGAATCAACAGTTGAACCCACTTTGGGGTTCCTTTATCATACGTTCATATTCCACGGGTTCCACCCGTGGCTATTCATATTAAATCCTTTCAGGATTTGAAAATGTCTAAAGGACATTAACAATAATAGCCTCGTGCGGAGCGCGAGGTGACTATTTGACTAATGATACAACCCCGAAAGTGGGTTGAACTTTGCTATAAAACAATTTGAACTATTGATTCGCATTATTAGTTTATTTCAATATTTTTCTTTAGTCTGATATTATCTGATGAACTTCCAACCAAAACGGTAATAGTTCCTTTTTCCAAGACCATCTGTTTTGCAACCTCATCCCAATAACAAAGATCTTTTAATTTAACAGGTATTTCAATCCGTTCTGTTTTCCCTTTTTTGATATTAACTCGTTGGAAACCTTTTAATGCTTTAATGGGTCTGATTACTTTGGAATCAGGAAAAGCAACATAAACCTGCACAACTTCATCACCATCTACCTTACCAATATTGGCAACATCAATCGAAACCAACAATTGATCATCATCTTTCTTTACATCCAGATTTTGATAATCAAACTGAGTATAACTCAAGCCGTAACCAAAGGCATATAACGGAGGTTCGGTTGAATACATATAGGTTCGATTATTCCAAATATTATAATCCAACAAATCGGGCAATTGTCCAATGTTTATAGGCCATGTCTGTACCAGTCGACCTGCAGGATTATAATCACCTGCCAGTACATCAGCCAAAGCATGTCCCATCTCCTGACTATTGTGCGTGATATGCAAAATTGCAGGTAAATTATGATTGGACCAGTTAATGGCATACGGGAAACTGCTCACCAACACTAAAGCTGTGTTCTGATTCTGCTCATATATCTTTTTAATCCATTCTTCATCTTCGAGGTTGATGGATTTTCGATCCACCGATTCTTTACCATAGCTGTCGCGGGTTACTTTAGCCCATCCTGCATCACCTGTTGGATGATTTCCTCCAAAAACCAAAACCATATCCGCTTCTTTAGCTGCAGTAAGAGCATCGTTCAATAAAGAATCGGGTACATAGGTAATTTCCATATTCTTTCCGAAATGCTCTTGTAATCCTTGTAACGGAGTAATTAGATATGGCGCAGTACCAGAGTACCAATCCAACAATACCTGATCAGCCAGTTGACCAATTACTGCCAGTTTATTTATTTTCTTTTTATTGATGGGTAAGGTTGAATTTTGGTTCTTTAATAACACAATAGATTTTTGAGTAGCTTCTCTTACAACCTTCTTCGATTTTTCATTCAACCATGGTTCAGCTTCGTTATTACTGCCGATTGATGCATATGGATTATTGTTTTGATCATCCAGCAAACCCAGCTTTATCATCACCCGAAAAACTCCTCTTAAAACCTCATCAATTTCATCTTTCGATACAAAGCCTTTTTCAACACCATTGGTTATGGCATCTTTATAATCATCTAAAAACTGGTTGATACCAAACTTAACCGCCATGGAAGCTCCCATCTCAATGGAATCGTAATATTTATGATCTGAGATCAATAACTTCAAAGCACCACCATCGGTACAGATAATTCCGTTTTGCCCCCACTCGTCAACGGTTAATTCCTTTAGCAAAGGACTAACCATCATAGCCACTTCGTTCACCTTATTGTAAGCAGCCATATATGCACGAGAGCCACCATCTTCTACTCCCATTTGAAAAGGCAATGCATAATATTCGCGTAACTGACGTTCGTTAAAGTTGGAAGTCGACCAGGTTCGGCTATCCTCGTTACTATTAGCCAAAAAATGTTTCATTAATGAGGCTACTTGCCAATGATTCTCATCCGGTCCTTGCAATCCCTTTATAAAAGCCACCGACATGGTTCCGACCAAAAACGGATCTTCGCCGTAGCATTCTTCTGTTCTGCCCCAACGAGGATCGCGACCTAAATCGGCATTAGGAGCCCGAACCACCAAACCTCCCCTTTTGTATTTGGGCGATTGAGCCATATAACGGACTTCGTATCCTTCAATTTCCCCCATTTGCCACATCAGGGTAGTATCCCAGGTTTGTCCCATTCCATAAGATTGGGGAAATGTGGTTGTGGGTACAGGATTATCTTTGCCCCAACCTCCCGGCTCTCCCATCGCCAGTCCGTGCAATCCTTCTACATGACTCGTTGCCTCTAATCCCAATCGTGGAACAGATGGATTAGTGCTTAAACAAACAATCTTTTCTTCTAGCGTCATTAACGATAGTAGATTATCAATCCTCTTTTCGGTATCCAATTTTGGGTTTTGAAAAGGATAGGATTGAGAAAACATTCTTATCGGGAGAATTAAAAACAGTAATATTAATATAGGTTGCTTCATTTAACAGACTTATAGATTTTAGACTTTTAGAAGTCAGACTGATTTACCTGATGCTTAAACTAATTATTCAACCCACTTCAGGGTTGTCGTAAATGTTGTTCAATAACCATGGGGGTAATCCATGGTTATTGTTGTTTTATCCCTTTGGGATATCATTTTTAGCATAGTTTTACTTGTACAACGCAGATCCATTCACTTTATCTACGCCTTCATATGTCCCTGTTTAATACTATTGGTTCTCAGTAATATTGAATTTTACTCCTTTAAGCGATCCTTTGGTTAACGACAGTTGATCATCTTTCTTTTCGACACTCACCTCAACCAATTGATTGTTGGATGGCAAACAAATGATTCCTTCTGCTTTATTGGTAGTACCACAGAAAGTGCGTAATTCCAGTTTTGACCAATCCATATCTTTGGTGCTTTGTGCAAGCTTGATGTGAGGTATAACACTTCCTTCTCGAACCAACATTACAATAGGTATATCACCCGCTTCGATACTATGCCATCCACCGGCATATGATTTTCCGGTTTGATAATCGATCCAGTTTCCTTTGGGCAGATATACATTACGTTCGCTTACTTCTTCAAACAATGGAGCCACCAAAATATCTGCACCAAATAAATACTCATCATCAACCAACCACGAACCCGGATCATCAGGAAACTCAACAAACAAAGCGCGCATCATGGGCAGACCTTGCTCGGTACACTGTTTGGCTTGCGCATAAATATACGGCATCAACTCATAACGCATATTATCAGCCTTTTTGAAATCTTCCAAAAAGCTTTTGCTGTATTCCCATGGTTCTTTTGGCGGTGCTCCGTGGCTACGCGTATGCGATGTTAGCATTCCAAAGGGTGTCCAACGACGATAAAGCTCTTCGGGCGTTTTCAAAACAAATCCACCAATATCGTGACTCCAGAATGAAAATCCACTTAAACCAATTGATAAACCTCCTCGTAAAGCGGCCGCCATTGCTGTATTGGTATTGGCCGGATCGCCACCCCAATGCAAAGGATATCGCTGACTGCCAGCCCAGGTACTTCGAGCCCACATAATCTGCTCGCCTTTGATCTCTTTAGTAATGTCGGCAACGGCTTTGTTATATCGTAATGGATACAGGTTATGCTCGTAAAATCCTGTTCTGCCTGAGGCATAAATACCATTGTATGGAGCCGCTTCACCAAAATCAACCTTGATGGCTCCCACACCCAACTTCAACAGTCCTCCAATTTTTTCCTGATACCATGCTACTGTTTCAGGATTAGAAAAATCCAGTACTGCATCTTCGTAAGGAAGATTCCCCTTGGCATTTTTTACGTACAAACCTTTATCAACAATCTCGTTAAACAGTGTGTTTTGAGGAACAAAATAAGGTAGTTGCCATAAACAAGTCTGAAAGCCTTGCTTCTTCAAATCCTTAATCATCGAAGCAGCATCATCAAAACGCGATTCGGAAAATTGATAATCGCAACGCCAATCGGTTTCGAACCATCCGGTATCGAAATGAATTACATCGCAAGGCACTTCATTATCGCGAAGCTTTTTAGCCACCTCTCGTCCTTCCTCTTCTGAGAAATAGGTAATACGACTCATCCAAAAACCAAAACTCCAAAGCGGCGGCATGGCAGCTTTTCCGGTCAAATCGGTATACTCATCCAATATATCTTTAGGATCGCCCAGAAAAACGAATAAATCCAATGATTCATCACCAATCATCAACGAATTAACACCGCCGAAATATTTACCAAAATCGCAGGTGATGGGCGTTGATGTATGCATAAACATTCCGTAACCGCGGTTGCTCATAAAAAACGGAATGGGCTTGTACATGGTCTCGTTTTGAATGCCGTTGGCATCATCGGTACATAACACCACTTTTTGTCCACGCTTATTAAACCCGGTATACGACTCGCCACAACCAAAAATCATTTCGTTTGGCTCCAAAGTAAAAGCCGCATTTACACTTCGCGAATAATCTTCAGCACGTCGAACAAAAGAAAACGGCATGATAGGTGTGTAAGTGGTTTCGGCATTATCGATGTGATGATTGGTTTGTGTTAGCAACTTTCCATCAGCATCGAAAAACGAAACGCGCCATGGATTAACACTGATAACAACCTTGCCATATTTCGAAGTATAAATATGCTTACCTTCTTCAGATGAATATTTCCACGAATGATCGACCGGTGCCGTACCATCAACCAACATCAACGACGGTTGATCTACCGATTTATCCATACCTGTTTGCATACGCAATCGTACAGTACGTGGAGAAACAAACTCCAGCTTAAAAGGTAAAGTAGGTGTTGACAGGTATTCGCCTTCAGGAAACTCGTTGGGCTCAACAGGCCGAAGAACCCCCAACATGTTGTTAAAAGCATAGCGGGTTTTATACTCGTACCGCGAGTATTTAACTTCGCCTGACCCTGTTTTGGGATCGAAGGATGAAAGCTCATCGGCAAAGTAGTAGGTGTTTTTAAAATCGTAGAAGTCTTTACTTATGTCGATGGGTTCGTTTACCAGACCAATATTTTGAAGTTGGGCTAACATCGAATTGGACATCATCAGCAATACAGATACTGAAAACAGCCAGTAGATATATTTATTCATTTCGTATGAGATTTAGTATTTTCTGATCAAAGCTTAAAAATACAAGTCTCAATAAGTTAACACATGTATAAAATGTTAACAATGGCTGATATTTGGTATCCAAAACATCTATTTATGCACAGCTACCCTATCATTATCAAATATTAAATACTCACCTTGCTATGGAAGTGCATTAGTATTTAATAATTGCCTCACCAAAGCTCCGGACAAGCAATTATGATTTTATAATTATTCCACCAGAACATTGGACAAGCTGTTATGATTCCATAATTGCGTCACCAAAAAATCGGAAAGGCTTTTATGATTCAATAATTACTTCTCCGAACGATTGGTGAGCCTTTTATGGAGTACTAACGAGTGTGGTGACGAATGGGTGGCATTAGTGAATGATAATAACACCTTAAAATTGATTTTGATGTGTCATGCACAAATGAATCATCGATTGAACCCAGTTCGGGGTTCAAATGCAATACGTATATACCATGGGTTTCACCCATGGCTACTCAAATTAAATCCTTTTAGGATTTAAAGGGCAATATCTAACATAGCTACTTTGGGTAGAAAGCTAAAAAAAGCAGAAGAACCGAAATCCTTCTGCTTATTAATTATAGAGTTAACTGAAAACTGCTATTCAACCGTTAAAATCAACTTTGTACTTTTCAAGCCCTCTGCTGTAGCATTCAGGATAATTTCACCAGTACTGCTTTCGTCGGGCTGAACAATAACTTGCGCCAATCCATTAAACAATTTTCGTTGCCACTGATCGGCAGCCTTCACCATTTGAATATCGCCAAGGTGCTTATTAGGCTCGTCCCATTGATTTGGAGGAGGCAATGGCACACCCACCAAAACAAGTTTGTTGGTTCCTTCTTTCAACAACGAATTATCGATATTAAACACAGCCATCTCATCTAAATTACCATCCATAGGTTGAATGGCGGTTCCATTTAAATAAGCTTGTAGATTATCGCCTACCTTTTTAGAGTACCAAATAAATTTACCTTTAGCAACATCGTCTTTGGTTAAATCAAATTGAGTAACCATCATCTTGTTTTTCGAATCTTTCTCCAACACATTCGTTGCCTCCGATGGCAAATCAATATCTGCTTCACCTAAACCATATTTTTCGATATTGGGTGTTTGAATCACTTCATATTCGTCGAAGAATTTATCTTTTTCCAACGAAGTTGGATTACCATTTCCAACACCTATCAAGTGCGCTGGTCCTTCTACCGAAAACTTAATTAAATTATCAGCCACAGGTACCGCTCTACCCTTTTTATCCAACACCTTAACCGTAACCACTGCCACATCGTTGGCACTGTTTTTTAGTTTGGTTTTATGAGCTGTTAACTCAACGCGGTAAGGATCGGAAGTTGTCTGAACCGTCTCTTCCATTACCTTTTTACCTTTAGTGTACCCCACAGCCTTTAATTTACCGGGCTTGTAGATCACAGGCCATTCGAGATGCCCATTTACTTCCATGGTTTTACGACCTTGTGTTTTACCGTTGAGAAATAGCTCCACCTCATCGCAATTACTATACGCCCAAACCTGAATGGTATCACCTTCTTTTCCGGCCCAATTCCAGTGAGGAAGAAGATGCAAAACAGGTTCGTTACCCCACCACGATTTCAAGTAGAAAACATTGTCTTTGGGAAATCCACATAAATCCATCATACCAAAATAGGAAGTGATAGATGGCCATGCATAAGGCGTTGGTTCGCCACGGTAATCAAAACCTGTCCATATAAACATACCGGCTAAGTAATCGCGCTCAGCATAATGCTTCCAACTAGTTTCAATAGTTTCCCACGATGGACGAGGCAAATGATCGTAAGCTCTCATATAATGTTTTTCAGGATTATCGAAATAGATTCCTCGTGTTGCAAAAGTCGATCCTTCTTCAGTTCCCATCGATGGTTGATGAGGGAATAACTCATGATGCTTATCGGTATCCCATTGGCCCAGATAATTGTAACCCATTACTTCAACAGCAGCCGAAACGCCTTGATTACAACCACCACTAACAGCTGCATTCATTGGGCGGGTTGGATCAAGAGTACGTGCAAAATTCTGCATAGTTGTGGTGATACGTTCACCTAACACATTGCACTCGATGCCCCACTCTTCGTTACCCATCGACCACACAAAAATACATGGGTGATTGCGATCGCGACGGATTAATCGCTCCACTTCATCAAAAGCCTCCTGATGACTTCCCATCAAGCGGTTTTCGTCAATCACTAAAATTCCCATTTCATCGCACATATCCAATAACTCAGGCGTTGCCGGATTGTGTGAACTACGATAAGCATTGCTTCCAAAGTTTTTCAACTGTTGCAAACGCCAGCGAATAAGTTCGTCGGGCATGGCACAGCCTACTCCCGCATGATCCTGATGATTATTGGTTCCTTTCAACTTCACATGCTTCCCGTTTAAGAAAAAGCCCTTATCGGCATCGAAATGAACCGTACGAAACCCTGTGCGCGTTTTGTACTCGTCAATTACTTTTCCATCCACTTCAATCTGCGTGATGACCGTATGCAAATACGGATCTTCTAACGACCACAAATGAGGATTAGCCACATCCATCGTTAAATCAACCTCTCCTTTAGCCATAGCTGCAATAGTGTTTTCTCTACTCTTAGTTTTGGCTAGCACTTTACCTTCGGCATTTACTATTTGTTGAGAAACGATATAAGTTGATGCTTCCTGATTACGATTTTCGACCTCTGTTTTAACCGTAACTTTAGCTTTATCGGCATCAATGTCGGCAATAACAAATGTTCCGTTTTTTCGAACATGCAAAGGTGCGTTCTTTTGCAACCAAACATGGCGATAAATACCAGCTCCTTCGTAGTACCAACCTTCTTCCAGAGTAACATCAGCACGAACGGCCACCACATTCTCACCACCGTAGTTTAATATGTCGGTAATATTATATCCAAAGCTTTGGTAACCACTTGGCTCATTTCCTAAATAATGACCGTTCACCCACACTTTGGCATCGCGCGATACTCCCTCGAAATCGATATAAAACTGCTTTCCATAATCAGCTTCATCAACCGTAAAGTGTTTCCGATACCAGCCCACACTAACATCGGGGAAATTCCGACCAATTGCTTTGTATCCGTGACTATGACTTCCTTTTGCATCAAAAGGCACTTCAACAGCCCAATCGTGTGGTAAATTAAGCGGACGCCAGGTTCGGTCGTCGAATGCAACAGCCGCAGCCCCATCGCCAAATCCTGCTTTGGCCAGATAAGTAAAATAGCTGGTTCCGGTGTTAAAATCCTTTTCTACATCGCATGGATGGCCAAACGCAAATTTCCAATCCTTATCAAAATTGATTCTTTCTCTAACAACTTGTGCAAACAAACCGGGCATTAGTGTTAATAACCCGATTAATAAGATAGCCTTTCGATTCAAATTCATATAAAAATAGTTCTTTTCAATTTCAGCAATTTACATTAATCAATAATGGCGAATTAATAATAATCAATCGTTTTTTTGATGGATTATGTCAAAGTACTAGCCAGTAGATTTTAGTCAGTAGAATGCAACGAGTACAAAGTATCAAGACTTTTTACAGCATATTAAGACCAGACATTCTTCAATCAAAGCATTATTTCGTCATTTACGAAAATAGTATTTATTGAAGTGCCTTGGTTTATTGTTTGTTTCCGATTGGGTAGGAAAATGTTAATACAACCAGATAATATCGAGCCACTATACTTTGTAAAATAAATAATTTCATCATACAACATATGGCTTTGTTTATATACAACTCCAGCGGAGTTGTATATCCCAATCCACCACTATTGAGACTGAACACAACAAACAAAGCCACAAAACAACAAGGTTTTGCGGCATTATATTTTAAATGATTACTATTGATTAAAAAAGGCAGGTCAACCCGACCTGCCTTACCAAAATACTAATCCAAAGTAATCAACACAACTGATTTAGCTGGTATTTTTAATTTCACTTTGCCATTTTTAGGCTTGCTCACTTTAAATTCTTTTAGGCTTACTTGTTCAGGCTGATCAAAATCGTTTAACGATTGTAGTTTATCACCTGTTACAATCATGCCTGTGGCATTTTTGAAGTTATTATCGGCAAAGGTGTATTCGATTTCCTCGTCCTTGTTAGGATTTAAGTTACAAACAGTCATATTCAACTTTCCATCCTTAATAGATGCTGAAGCATTCAACGCTGGTATTTCTTTACCATCTACAGTATACATCTCTGTTTCTACATCCAATGGAACCAAAGTAGCATCTTGGTGAACACTGTACATTTTAAATATATAGTAAGTAGGTGTTAATAACATTTTATCTTCACGGGTAAGAATAACTGCCTGAATTACATTAATCATCTGTGCAATATTGGCCATCTTAATACGATCAGCATGATTGTTGAAAATATTTAAATGTATACCTGCTAAAATTGCATCACGTAATGTATTTTGTTGATAAAGGAATCCTGGGTTTGTACCTGGCTCACAATCGTACCATGCGCCCCATTCATCCACAATCATATCAATTTCTTTCTTAGGATCGTACTTATCCATAATGGCTGAGTGATTATTAATCAACTCTTCCATATAATAAGTTTTTTCCATTGTAAGGTGGTATTCAGCCTCATCAAAATCTCTTGCCGAACCTTTGCTTTCCCAACCTCCGGGATGAACATAATAGTGAAGAGAAAGACCATCAACAATGTGTTTATAATGCTCTAATTTCTTCATTAATACTTCTGTCCAGTTGTAATCTGCAACATTAGCACCACCGGCAATTTTATAATCAGCACCATGGCAGTAGGTAGCATAGTTTCTATATAGATCGGCATAATACTCAGGAGTCATGTTACCACCACATCCCCAGTTTTCGTTACCAATTCCCCAGTATTTTACTTTCCAGGGTTCTTCGCGTCCGTTTTGCTTACGCCATTCGGTCATTGGGCTTTTATTAGCTGAGGTAACGTACTCAACCCACTCTTTAGCTTCACGTACCGAACCCGAACCTACATTCAGGTTGATATAAGCATCGGCTCCAATTAACTCACAAAAATCTAGGAATTCGTGTGTCCCAAAGCTGTTATCTTCGGTTACTCCTCCCCAGTGAACATTTACAATGGAAGGACGCTCACTTTTAGGTCCGATACCATCTTTCCAGTTATAGGTGTCGGCAAAACATCCACCTGGCCATCGTAACAATGGAATTTGCATTTCGCGTAATGCATTAATAATATCAACACGAAAACCTCTGATATTTTCAATAGAAGACCCTTCTCCCACATAAAAACCATCGTATATACAACGTCCTAAATGCTCAGCAAAATGGCCGTATATATCTCTGTTAATCGTCGTTTCAGCCTGATCGGTATGGGCCGTTATTTTGTTTTGGGCAAATATTGCTGATGTGCCCAACAATATTGCAATAGTTAGAATAGATTGAAGTTTCATTGTAAATTGATTTATTTAACTGATGTTACTTTTTTACCCCAAATACCATGGCCGCTTGGTAATATACCACTAAAAAGAATTGTTTCGTTCTCTTGCTCCCAGTCCCATCCTCTAAATACTGCACATTCAATTTTATTCTTGTTTTCGTCAACCAGGTATAAAGTTTCGTTATTGAACTCGAAAGATACAATATTTCCTGACTTTTTAACATCTACTCCACCATCCTTCGCAAATTTGGCTATCTCTGATACGTTAAATGCTTCCGGTGTATATCTCCAACCTCCCTCGGCATATAACTTTTTATCTGGTCTGTCTTGCAATTCTATCAATTCCCAGTTTCCTTCTAGCTGCTGAGATGTTATTGCTCCTTTATTATTAACCGTGTTATAACGTTCAGGGGATAAAACAGGCCATCCATCCGATAACCATTTTAGTTCTCGCACATGCATTTGTAGAGCCAGATTATCAGGAGCTAAACGTCCCTGATGCATTACATAATACTTACCTCCATCGTTCAACACAGCACAGTGAGCATTTCCATTCCATCCCACATGATTTTTAAACATGTAACTGTGTGTTAGAATTGGGTAATTATCTTGTTTTGCTGTCATATCATTCCCAAAATAATCAAGAAATGGTCCTTCAGGAGATTTTGATCTACCCACTCGAATATTATAAAAGCTAAACAACGAATCGTAAGAAATAAACAAATAGTACATGTCCTGCTCTTCGTTATAAACTATTTCCGGAGCTTCGATAACACGCTCTTTTTCGGCTTCGAGACGAGCAATTAAATGTCCATGATCTCCTGGTGTTAGAGCTAAACCTGTTTCTGTATCGAGTTCCATACAAAATAATCCTCCAAAAAAGGAACCATAAACCATCCAGTCTTTACCTGTTTTATGATCGGTTATTACTGATGGATCAATGGCATTCATCACACTCTGACGAGTTGTTTTTACAACTTCACCCTTATCTGTCCAAGGGCCCAGTGGCGATTTTGAAGTAGCCATACCAATAAACGAAGCATTAGACCCAAAGTAGGAAACCGAATAGTACAAGCGAAACTCATCTCCTACCTTACGAATAAAAGGAGCCCACATATTATCGGCAGCATGTCCTCCATTGGCCTCTTTTACGTAGTTATATGCTTCAGAAGGGGTTTCGTCAAATACCCATCCTTCGAAGTTCCAGTTGATCAAATCTTTTGAACTACGAACAGGTATTTTACCTATATGAACGGTATCATCTTTAAAATTAATATTAGGAGGTGTAAAATATGCTCCTGTAGCGTATACGTAATAGGTATCTCCTACTTTTATACAAGATGGATCGTGTACATTAGCTGCATTCCACTCATGTCGATGACTTAAACTAGCAATTTTAGTATAATCATCAGTGTATGGATTCTTTCGTTCTTCCTTTTGAACATTGGGTGTACAACTGTGCAATACAATTGCTACTACCAAAATTAATGAGTAAGGTATATATCTCATTTTGCTACTTCTTAATTAATGTTACAAAACAAAAGTAGCTTCAAATGATTTTTAGTAAGAGGATTATCGTTTATATGAGGTGGATAGATGTACAACAACAGTTATACATTGTTTGAGCTCATATTATCAACACCTTACAAAATGGTTTTGTTAAATTTTGTTATCAAATTACGCAGTTATGCACCTGCATATTCACTAGGCGAACAATTGTAAAACTTTTTAAACACCCTACTAAAGTATTTTGGATCGTTAAATCCGACCATTACAGCAACTTCTCCCACCTGGTATTTTTTCGATTTCAATAAGGGTAATGCTTTCTTTAATCGAAATACATTAATATACTCATTGGGCGACACATTAGTTAATGCCTTTAGTTTTTTGTATAACAGACTTCGGCTAACAAACATTTTAGATGAGAAGGTTTCAATATCAAAAGTAGGATCAGCATACAGCTCCGAAACCACATTATTAACCTTTTGCATAAAATCATCATCTAAAGAGCCTCCTTGCAATTCTACTTCTTCGGTATTATTTTGCAAGTATATCTTTTTAAGTTTTTGTCTGTTATCTATTAAACTCTTAATTTTTGCCTGTAACAAAGCGAAGTTAAAAGGCTTGGTAATATAATCATCAGCACCCACACCAAGTCCTTCAACCTGATTCTCTTCCATTCCTTTAGCCGACAATAATATTACCGGAAGATGACTAGTATTCAAATTATTTTTAAGCTGTTTACATAAATCCAATCCATTCAAGCGCGGCATCATAATATCGCTCACTACCATGTCTATTTCATGCTGAATTGCTTTTTCATAGCCTTCTTGCCCATCTTTGGCACTATAAACCATATATGAATCGCTCAACGATTCTGATAAAAAGTTACGTAAGTCGTCATTATCTTCAACAATTAACAATCGGTTCTTTTCCCTATCAATAGTTTCTGGATCTGCAATAACATTATGACTATCTTTCATTAGCTCCACTTTTTCATTCATCGAAAGAGTATCGCTTATTTCTTCTTCAACAATAGTATAATCAGTGAATGCTTCCAGCTCTATTGGTAAAATTACTTTAAACGCCGAACCTTTACCATACTCACTGCTTACCGAAATTTCTCCGCACAGTTTTACTACTAGTTCTTTCACAAGCGAAAGACCAATACCTGTTCCGAAACCAAGGTTACTATCGGCACGATAAAAACGATCGAAAACACGCTCAACCACATCTGGTTTTATTCCCTGACCACTATCGGTAACAACAACCTCTATATTTTTATGCTTATTGTGCTCAATAAGCCTTATAGTACATTCGACCGAACCTTCGTTTGGTGTATATTTAAAAGCATTAGCCAAAAGATTAAAAAGAATGTTTTCTATTTTCGACTTATCATACCAACCTGAGTAATCAGCTTTTTTAATTGTAATTGAGTACGATATATTTTTATCTTCGGATAAAACCTTAAATGCTTCTGCAATATCTGAAACTACCTCATCAAGCTTTCCTTCATGAAGCAATACTTGTAATTTTCCAGCTTCAATTTTTCGGAATGTTAGAATTTGATTGGTTAATAACAGTAAACGCTCGGCATTTCGCTTCATAATATGTATAGAATTACGTACCGATTGGGGTAAACTGTCATCTATCTGATTAAGAATACGCTCGATGGGAGACAAAATAAGCGTTAATGGAGTTCTGAATTCATGCGAAATATTAGTAAAGAACTGCATACGCATTTGATGAATGCTTTCAATCTCTTCATTTAACGAGATCAATTGATCGCGTTGAGATATAATTTCTTTATTTTGATCTTCTAACTGGGTTTTTTGTTTCTCGATTTTCGATCTTCTCCTTTCAAGCTGTTCATTATTATCTAACAAACGTTGAGAGTTTTCTTCTAGCTGTTTATTCTTTTCATTGATTTCGATTGTACGTTGTCGCACTAATTGTTCCAATCTCTTTTTTTGCATCGTTATTCTGAACGAACGATAGCGAGAATAAGTAGCCACAAGTGCTATTACGAACGCAATCATCAGTACTTTAAACCACATTTCTTGCCAAAACGGGGGAACAATTTCGATAAAAACCTGAGTTAAATCCTCATTCCAAATACCTTCTTGATTAGTTGATTTTAGTTGAAATGGATAAATTCCTCCGGAAAGGTTTGTATATGATGCAATTCTTCGTTTCGAATCCACCTCAATCCAATCCTTATCTACACCTTCCAGCTTATAGGCATATTTTATTTTAGATGAGTGTAAAAAATCTAAAGCTGAAAACTCCAGCGAAAAAACGTTGTCTTTATACGATAAAGTAATAGTATCATTAGCAAATGATTCTCTTTTTAAAGGCACTTCATTATGATACACATCACCTGCACTTACCTGATGATTTGAAATATTTAAGGTTGTAATTAATGCCTTTGTTTGATATGAATAACTAAGAATACTGTCAGGATGGAAATAATTCAGACCATTTAATCCACCCACATATATCTTACCATCATTATCTTTGCATGCTGCTGACCAATAGTACTGGTTATTACGTAATCCATCTTGTTTATAGTAATTAACAAACTGGTTATTTTCGATAACATACTTCGACAAACCGTTTTCGGTTGTAATCCACAAATTATTAGAGTCATCACATAAAATACTATAAACAACATTATTAGCTAAACCACCTGCTTGTGTATAATTTATAAACTCATAGTTACCATTTGAAGTCGGCACACATTTAGCTATTCCACCTCCATAGGTTCCAATCCATACATTACCATCTTTGTCATCATTAATTGTAGTAATATAATTGTTTGGTAAACTATTTTCCTGATCAGTTCCTTCAAATACAACTTGTTCGTAATGCGAAATAACGGTATTCTCTGTTTTTTTTACTAATCGCCCATTAAAACGGTGTAGTCCATTTATGGTACCAATCCAAAAAAAGCCATATTTATCTTCGAGCATACATCCCGCTTCCCATTTTGAGAAATTTCCAATGGGTCCAATAGCATAAAACTTTTCCAGCGACTCGTTATAAATACTTAGACCTTGCTGAGTACATATTATTTTATCACCACTTTTAGTAATGTAGATGTAAGAAATAAAATCGCCGGCAAGTCCATCTTCGGTATTAAAGGATTTAATTAAATTTCCATTTCTAAAAACCTGTATGCCCATTCCCCATGTTCCTACCCAAACATTTTTTGAGTCATCTTCAATAATGGAAGTAATAAAATTACTTTTTACCGACTGAGGCATGTCATTTCTATAAATCCTATACTCGTTTTTGCGTTGATTAATTCTTGCTAAACCATTACCTGCCGTACCAACCCATAAGTAATCATCACTTTTTAAAATAGAATTAATTATATTTCTATTTAAATTCATTAATTCTGAATTACTTTCATTAATGGAGAAAAAATTCTTTTGATGAATATTATAATATGCCAATCCTATTTTATCAGTACCTACCCAAACTGTTCCTTGGTTATCTGTAAATAACGAACGAATAAATTCTACCTGATTAGATTCATCTTGTTTATTAAATAGCTTTATTCGTTTAATGCTGTTATTATCGGTATTTAATGTGCAAAATCCACCTAAAGTACCAATCAACACTTCGTTATCAGATGTTTTTACAATTGAAGTTACACTGGAATGACTTAAGGAGGCTTTATTCTGACTATCGTAATTAAACCAAATTAGCTCATTTGATTTCTTATTATTTAAAAACATTCCATTGTTAGTTCCAATATAAAGATGATCAGGGTCATCACAAATTGTTTGAATGTATGTTGGCGAAAAATCATAACAGTCTTTAAAAGCAATAAATGAATTACTTTTCGTATCGTACTGATACAATTGACCAGTTGTACCCAAATAAATTTGATTATTTACCCCCTTATATATACAAATTGGAACAGGTAGATTGTCTTCAGTCCAATAATGCTCCTCAACACTAAAACTATTGTTATTATACTTTAATTTATATACTCCATTGGTTCGTGTTACAACCCATAGCACACCATTATCATACTCAGCATTAACAACATCCTGTTTAAATATCAATTGAATTTCGGGATTTTTAATACTTATAAAATTCCCTGTAAGTAAATCAAATACTTGTAAGCCCTTTTGACTAATTACAAACAAGGAACTATTTCTATCGGAAATTAATTGTATTATTCGATTATGCCATAGATGATCTTCAGAACCGTTTGAATAATAATATTCAAAGCTATACCCATCATAACGACACAATCCATTATCGGTTCCAAACCACATAAAACCAAAAGGATCTTTTGTTATTGATTGTACCGTATTTTGCGGAAGCCCATCATCGATATTTAAATACTCAACACGTAAATCTTTCTGCCCCATTGAAGGCAATGCGAAGGCTAAAACAAATACAATTGACAAGAAAAGCTTATTCATAAACAGGAAAATACTACAATATCACAATTAATACTGATTTGGGTTGATTAGCTAACTAGTAAAACAGTAATAATTACAAATATAGTTGCTACCCTTTAAAAAGAAAAGAAGGTAACAAAAATGCTACCTTCTTTCTAAAATAAATATTCTTAATAATTCAATTATTCAGCTCTAAACGCATATACACAAATCGAATAATAATCTTCTCCAGGATTTAACAATGTTGTTGGAAATTCAGGTTTATTAGGTGTGTCAGGAAAATGCTGAGTTTCTAAACAAAGAGCCTCACGATAATTTAATGTTTTACCATATTTACCTGTGTATTTTCCGTCAATGAAGTTACCACCATAAAACTGAATCCCTGGTTCGTTGGTGTAAACATCCATTGCACGACCAGATTCCGGATCTTTAACAGTAGCTGCTAAAGTTAATCCTTCAGTTGCTTTATTTAAAACCCAGTTATGATCATATCCACCTCCCATTTTCAATTGCTCATCATCAGCATCTACACGTGCTCCAATAGCAGTAGGTTTTCTAAAATCGAAAGGAGTACCTTCAACTGAAGCCAACTCTCCGGTTGGTATTAAACCACCATCAACAGGAGTATAAGCATCTGCATTAATCATCATCAATTGATCATTAACAGTACCAGAAGCTTCACCACCTAAATTAAAATAAGTGTGATTGGTTAAATTAACATGAGTTGTTTGATCTGTTGTTGCAAAGTACTCGATTTTCAACTCATTTTTTTCTGTTAATTCATAAACCACTTTCACATCTAAATTACCTGGAAAACCTTCTTCTCCATCAACCGATTTGTAAGTTAATTCTAATTTATTTGTACCAACAGGAGTTGCTTTCCACACCTTGGAAAAGAAGCCTTTTGCTCCACCATGCAATGTATTATCACCGTCGTTAACATCTAATTTAAAGGTATCTGCTTCGATTACAAATTGAGCATTTCCAATACGGTTTCCATATCGTCCGATAATAGCACCATAAAAATTTTCAGGATTATTGATATACTCATCAGCAGTATTATAACCTATGCTTACATCAGCAAAATTTCCGTTTTTATCAGGAACCCAAAGATTTACAACACGACCACCCAAATTGGTTATTTGAGTAACCATTCCATTATTGTTTTTTAGGGTATAAAGCTTAACCGCTTCCCCATTATAAATGGTTGAAAATGCAGCCTCATTAATCAACACTACATTGCTGCTTGGCTTACTACATGCAACAAAAATCATTGCAATAGCTAAGAATTTAGTTAGTTTCATAAAATACATTGTATTTGGCATTTAAAAAAGTTAATCTGCTTTTATAGCCCACATTGTTGTACCTCTTTCATCAAAAACTGGCAAACACAATCTACAACATACATGGATTGGCTTCACCACATCTTGTCTTCTATTACTTAATTAGATAAAACAAGCGAATACTGTTGGTTTTAGCCAAATGCCAAAGATAAAGATTCTTGTCGAACACGTACCACATATTTTAAAGTAATGTTTTATTAGCTCAAAACTTATGCAAAATGAACACCTGCATCTTTGTAAAAATCAGGGAGAAAATAATTCTCTCTCTTTTCATTGTCCTTAATCATTGTCCAAATACAAAACACCCGATAATTAAAACTTAATTATCGGGTGTTAGCATAATTTATTGTTTAAGGTTATTCCCAACCTGGGTTCTGACCCAATTTAGGAGCTTTTGCTACTTCATTGAATGGGATTGGAAATAAATAATTTTTAGGTGTATTGAATACTCTTACCCCCTGCTCAGTTACTTCAGTAAAATTAAACTCAGGATTTGATCCATTAAGAGCAACCTGCACTCCACCAATCAATAATAAGCTATTATTATAAAACCCATTGAAATTAGCTTTTTCGCTTGCATAACTAACTCCTTCGTAAGCTTTCCACCGACGTAAATCAAAGAAACGATGATCTTCAAAAGACAACTCCACTCTTCTTTCGTTTCTGATACGCTGACGCATTTGGTCTTTATTTAATCCAGCAGGCAAGTCTGGCATTCCTGCTCGTGCACGTATTTGGTTTATGGCAGAATAAACCGATGCATCAGGTCCAACAGCTTCATTTTGAGCTTCGGCATAATTTAATAATATTTCGGCATAACGATATATTGTCCAAACATGCGGCATATTTTGTTTAGCCTGCATTACCATAGTAGGATTAACAAACTTTTTTAAGTAATAACCAGTGTAAGTTCCACCTAATGAACCACGATAATCAGCCCCCATATCATCAGCCGAATTAAAATGAACATCGATGGCTCTTTCTTCTCCATAATCCGCACGTCCCCAAACTGATCCATGACGAAATATAGTTGCTTCGAAACGAGGGTCTCTTCCAGCATAAGGATTACTAGGATCGTAACCTGAGTTTGGATCACTAATTGGCAAACCATTATTCATTTCAAAACAATCCACAAAATTTTGTGTAGGATTGGTTCTACCTGAACAACCAGTAAATCCCTCTGGAAGCAAGCTTGTTTCAACCACAGTAGTATTCCACACTGATCGTGTTAAAATAAGCTCATTGTTAATAAACGGAGATTCATAGAAACATCCTTGATAATCGTTAAATAACGCAAATGGGGTTGATCCTGAACTTTGATTTTTATCCATAAAGCCCTTTGCTGCATTAGCTGCAGCGGTCCACCAATTGGTGTTATTTTCCGAATTATTTAATGCACTGGCTTTATACAAAAGAGCTCTGGCTTTAAGAGCATAAGCAGCAGCTCCATTAATACGCCCCCAATTCGCATTTTGAGAGGCATATCTGAATGGAAGAACATCTTTAATTTCGTCGCACTGGTCAGCAATCCACTGAAGTACCTCGGCTGCATTTTCTCGTTCCATATTCATTTCGTCTTGATTATCCATATCAAGCACAACATCTTCCAGAATTGGAGCATCTCCAAAGTAAGCTACTAGTTCAAAGTGAAAAATAGCTCGTAAAAACTTAGCTTCTGCAATATACCTATCGTACAAACGGTAATCATCCCCCGCAACTTCATCATTGCCAACAACTTCTTCTCGAGCATTAATAATAAACTGGTTACATTTACGAATACCACTAAAATTATGTCTCCAGAAACCTAACAGTGGGTGATCTTTGGCTGTATAAGTATCGGTATTAATTTTATTGTAGAAGTGTAATCCCCAATACGAAGTAGCATTATCTGTCATACAATCTCTTGAGGCTCCAACAAACTGAGGATCGGAATATATACCAATCCCATCAGGGAGATTGGTATATATATTTGATAAAAATTGTCTTGTTTGTGTAGCATTCCCAAACACTTTATCCTCCGACAAAGAGGCATCGTACTCTTTATCGAGAAAAGCAGAACAACCTGTTAAACCCAATCCCATCAACGAAATAAACGCGATTAACGCAAGGGGTATATTCTTATACATTTTCATGTGTATTACTTTTTAAATTAATTAAAAGGCCAGATTTAATCCTATAGAAAATGATTTGGTTTTAGGATAAGCCCATATGTAGTTCAATGGGTTTTCAGGATCAAAACCGTTATCGAAATTACTCCAGTTATACAGGTTGTATCCACTAAAGTATATACGACACTCCGATATATTTGCCTTGGATGTTAAACTCTTAGGTATAGTATAACCAAACTCCACATTACGAAGGGATAAAAAGTTACCACACACCAACCATATATCTGAAGTATTTCGGGGATAGTTTCTATCATTATCACTAAACGATGTTGATAAACGTGGGTATTGCGCATTAATGTTTCGCGGATCATTCGGATCATCGGTATAATACCCCCAGGTTTTGGTTACTTCGTGCGTACTAGCTCCTCCCCAACCAAAGCCATAGTCCATATTCTCGCGGGTTTCAACTGTACGATTTAAATAAGCTGTTAACAATACTCTGGCATCAAAACCTTTCCATGCAACACCTAATTTAATCGATGGAATTAATTCCGGAATATTTGAATATCCATTATAAACCATATCATCCGCATCGATAATACCATCACCATTTTGATCGACAAACACAGCATTACCTAATTTCATCGAACCCTGATAAGGATATTTATGAGGATTGTCAATTGCATCCTGATGCGATGTTGAAATCAAACTTTCGTCCGAAGCCCATTTATCTCGAATGTACATAGCTCGTACTCCAATTGATTGACCTGTTCGATACTGATAATCGTAATCTTGCTCAATTTCATCCATTTCGGTAATCTTACTTTTATTATAAGTAAGCATACCTTCGGCAAAATATCTGAAACTTCCGATCTTTCCTGAGTGCCCCATGGTCAATTCAAACCCTTCGGTTTCGGCTTTACCATAACTATCCTGAGGAACAGTAACCCCAAACATATCGGGCACTGTTGAACGAGAAACTAAGATATTTGATCTCCATTCCTTAAATAAATCAACTTGCCCATACAATCCTCTGTTCCAAAAATCGTAGTCAACTCCAATATTAACCATATCTGATAATTCCCACTTAATATTACTGTTACCAGCAGCACTTTCGTAGGTACCTTGATAATACGATTGAGAAGTACCGAAATTATAACCATTCCCTTGAGAATACTCTCCTTGATATGGATAACGACGCACCCCTGTATTTGACTGACCTGCTCTACCGATAGAAGCTCTTAACTTTAACAAGTCAATATTATCATTTTTCAGAAACCCCTCTTCAGACAACAACCATCCAACACTAGCTCCCGGAAAGAATCCAAAACGCTCGTTTGGAGCATAGTTATCACTACCCATATACGAAGCTGTAACCTGAGCAATGTATTTTCCATCATAAATATAGTTACCAATTCCTCCAAAGGTTAAGAAGCGATAAGATGAATTAAAGCCTTCAACTATATTCTGATACGTACGCATCATCGCCTGTCCATTCACATTGTGCTTACCAAATGTACGATCGTATTTTAATGCTCCAATCACGTTAATATTATAAGACATTTCAGCTGGTGTTGTAACTGGATTAGAAAGAGCAGAGGCATAACTTCTACGTGTGTATGTATATGAATCCGGATCTTCAGCTATGCCTGAATCAAAATCGTAATAAAAACCATTAAAGTTCTGCGATTGCTCGTATTTGAATCGATTATAAGAATCGAATCCTATTAATCCTTCAATGCTTAAACCTTCAGTAATTGAACTTAAATCGCCATTAACTCGCAAGTTGGTATATAAGTTACGACGACGGTTATAATTAATACCCGACATGGCAACGCGAGCCGGACCATTTTTAACATCGTTATCAGTTGGTAAGAAAAAATCACCTCGAGGTGTAAACACCGGATTAGTAGGCAATAACTCTCCCGTTCCCCAGGTAAACAACTCCCATGTTGACGCTAATGGCTGACGAATTTTATCAATTCGACCACCTAAATCAAGCGAAATATTCAAACCTTCAGTTACATCAACATCAATATTTGAACGTAAGTTATAACGATCTAAATTATGCTGTGTTGAATATCCATCGTTCCACTCAGTCCATCGGGTATCATACAAACCTTCCTGATTTAAATAGGAAAAAGCCACGAAATATCGGGTACGTTTAGAACCTCCGCTAATAGTAAGGTTGGTTCTGTTTTGAGGGGCTGTTTCGCGCATCATCTCCTCGTACCAGTTGGTACTAATGTATTTGTAGCGCAACGATGGATCTAGAGTGCCTTCAACCGCTTCTTTATAATGTTGTATATCCTGATCAGAATACAATGGTGACAATCCATCCAAATAACGGGCCTGATTCATTGTCACCGCATAATTGTACGAGTTCTGATGCATTGGGATACCCGATGGGGTATTAAATCCAATTTCTTGATTTAACTTAATACGTAATCGACCTTCTTCACCACGACGAGTTGTAACTAAAATTACACCGTTTGCTCCGCGCATACCATAAATGGCAGTTGAAGCTGCGTCCTTTAATACCGAAATTGTTTCTATAGGATAAGCATCTAAGAATGATAAATCGCGCTCGACATCATCAACAATTACAAGCGGAGCTCTGGCTGACTCATTCATTGTTCGTAAACCACGAATATAAATATCTGTTTCTGACCATCCTGGTTCCGATCTTGCTTCATACGTTGCAACGCCTGTTAAGCTACCAACAAATGCATTTTGCAAAACAGTTACCGGATGCTTCTCAAGTTCATCGCCGGTCATTGTCGACACCGAATTGACAACATACTTTTTTTGTTGACGATGAAATGGTAAAGCCAATTCTTTGGCATATAAATCAGCTTCGTGTAAGGTTACCAACTGACTTTCGTTCAAATCGGCACTTAACACTACTGTATCATAGCCTATCAATTCAATATGTACATCGTCTCCGGCTTTAACTTTATTTAATTCGAAGTATCCATCTTTATCAGAAATAACAAAACGGATTTCTTCAGCAACACTAATGAAAGCTCCTTCAATAGGGTTACCATTTATATCGACTACTCGACCTTTAAGTGCCTCTTGAACCTGGCCCCACGATAATTGTGATGTTAATACCAGGATGCTGCACAACAGAACCTTGTTCATGCTGCGAGCTATATTTTGATATATTAGTTTAAACATAAACTGATTATTTTTCATTTATGGCTTTGCCGATTACCATCCTTCATTATTATCCCAGCCCGTTTTCCAAATTTCCTCCTGAGGTATTGGATACAAATACATGTGTTTCTCAAATACTCTTTGCTGAACAATTTTTCGACTATACACGGTTTGGTCGCCATCTTTTGTCACTTCAATACCATAAATAGGACGACTCAAGGCTTCTTCCGCTACATTCCAGCGTTTAACATCCCACATACGGTGCTCCTCAAAGGCTAATTCAATGGTTCTTTCTTTATGAATAAAATTGCGCAAAGCTTCTTTCGACTGAAGATCTGATCGTTCTGACAACAATGCTGTCATTCCAACCCGATTACGCAATTGCTGTAATGCACCAAAAACTTCATTGGATGGGCCATTAGCCTCATTATAAGCTTCGGCATAGTTCAATACTAGCTCAGCATATCGGATGAATATCCAATTACGATAAATATTTAACCCAGGCTGCAAATAATCAGTACCTCGATCATCCATATACTTTTTATTATAATAACCTGTTTTAGTTGAATTAGCATTACCTCTTGGATTATCAGCTCCCCCCTCAATAACATCAATCGGACGATTCCACCAGATAGAACCATGGTGCAATACAGTCTGATTTAAGCGAGGGTCTCTATTTTCATAAGGATGATTGTCGTCATACCCCGACAACTCATTAATAGTTGGCATTCCATTAACATCATAAACAGGTGCTCCGGTTGCATCATAATTGAGAAAAGGTGATTGTCCATTTGCCATATCATACATATCAATCAGATTTTGAGAAGGACACAGTCCTCCCTGACCCCCAAAACCAACCGGCGCCTCGGCTGGAAGCCAGTTACTCTGTCCATCATTTCTCCAAAAAATAGGTTCAGGATTACCAGAATACGAACGTTCCAGAATAGCGCTATGATATTCAGTTTCGAAATTTTCATCATTCTGATACAATGAATAAATTTCGTTAAGCGTTGACAAACTTAATTCTGATAGCCCCAAAGCGGTATTCCAATCTACTAAATCATACTCAGCATAACGTGGACTCGCTAAAAACAGACTCACTCGGGATAACAAAGCTAAATTAGCACCTTTAGTAATGGTTCCGTGATCTTCATTTGTCTGCACATCGCTATCTGTACGTAACACGAATCCATCTAATAGTTGATCGGCATCTTTAAGAGCACTTAATTCATTCCAAACAAACTCAAGGCTCTCTTTTTCGGTAGCTCTGGGTAAAATTTCATCACTTGAAGGATCAATACTCTCGGTTATAATAGGTACTCCTCCATAACGCAGAATCAATTCCCAATAAAAGTAGGCACGTAAAAAACGAGATTCTGCAATATAATTTGCTTTACGTGCTTTCTGCGATTCATCCAGTAAAGGTACATCATCAATGTTTTCAAGAAACTTGTTACATTTTCTGATTCCTCTGTAATAATGTTCCCATGTTGCCGTCAACTCAGATGCTCCACTAGCAGCGTAATAGTTACCAATATTCATACTAGTACGCACTCCTCTTGAGTAAGAAGTATGAGCTAAATCAGTAGCTGCATCTAACCAGGAGAAATTAATTCTGGAACGTCCATTACGCAAGAAATTGTAAGTATCAAAATGAAAGTCTCTGGCATTTTCGAAACTTTCCCACACTTGCTCTTCTTCTAACTCATTACTTGGCATTCTGTCAAGAAAATCGCTACACGACACAAAAGAAATGCTCAAAATGAGTAAAGTAGCTATATAAATTATTTTATTCTTCATTTTCCTCCGCTATTAAAAGTTTACATTAACACCCATGTTAACCGTCTTCATAATTGGATATAAGTTGGAGTTGGTAGTTTCCGGATCGACAATACCATCCAGATTATCCCATGTAAATAAGTTATTGGCATTAACATACAATCTCACTTTGCTCATTTTCCAATTTTGAGTTAAACTGTTTGGTAAAGTGTAGCTAAACTCAATATTTTTCAATCTTAGGAAATTACCATTTTGTAAAAAGAAAGAATTTCTTTGCTGATTATGATTACCAAAATCATCGTAGTGTAAAAGAGGATAAGTTGCATTTGCAAGGTTATACTCTTGTGATTTTGAAGGATCCCAACGCCCCATGTGGTGTTCTTTAACCTTACCTCCATCAACAAAAGCATACATTGCCTCTGCGTCGTAATAACGAGATACATTACTAACACCCTGGAACATCACACTAAAAGCAAACCCCTTATAATCAGCACCCACAGAAAAACTATAAGTATTTTCAGGAATATCACTATATCCGATAAAGGTTTCATCACGTTCATCAATAAAACCATCGCCATTCATATCACGATACTTTAAATCACCAACCCTAACTGTTCCAAAACTAGATACCGGCAAATTACCACTATCAATATCCTCCTGAGTAACAAAACCATCCACTACTAAACCAAAAAACTGATTAATAGCATGACCTTCTCTTTTGCGATATTCAGTCATATCTGCAGGTTCGTTCTTGCTAACAATTTCGTTTTTAGCTCGTGTAAACATGGCATTTACAAAATAGTTAACCTGACCAATTTTATTATTGTGCTTTAATTCGATTTCAAAACCCTGGTTTTTAGTTTCACCCAGGTTACCTGGAGCCAACGTTACACCAATGTAATCGGGTTTTGTCAAATAATCGGTAAGAATATTATTCCTAATCTCCTTAAATACATCAACATTAACACTTAATAAACCTGACTTAATATTGGCTTCGATACCCGCATTGTATTTTTTAGCTCTTTCCCAAGTAACTGCATAGTTAGGATACTGACCTTCGTATATACCCCCAACACTTGAATTACCTGAACCAAAATAATATACATTATTCAACTGAGTCCACGAATCCATATACAAGAAACGAACATCAGAACCATTTCGCCTAAATACATCGTTACCAACTTCACCGTAAGAAGCTTTTACTTTCAATGCACTTAACCATTCCGAGTGTTTTTCCATCCACTCTTCATTAGAAATCATCCAACCAGCAGAAAATGCAGGAAAGAATCCAAATCTACTTCCTTTCTGAAAGTTTTCTGATCCATTATAACCTGCGTTTACCTCCGCAAAGTATTTACTTTTATAGTCATATGTTACACGACCAACCAAACCTTGATAACGCTTGGGTAAACTAGCCTGAAACTGGTAATCGTTTTGGTTATATAAAACCAAACCTCCCACGTTATGAATGCCTCCAAAATTACGATTGTACTGAAATGCATATTCCATGTACAACTTCATCATGGTTTCTTGCTGATTACCCGCATAGGCCAATTCTGTATCTTCACCATAACGAGTGTAACTCGCTTCCTCTTCAGGGGCACTTCTATCAATTAATTCATAAGTAGCAAAATTAGCTCTGAACAAACGGTTGTACATGGTATTGTAGTCGAAACTTAACATACCTCTAGCTTTTAAACCTTTGGTAATCTTAGATAGATCGTAATCTAAATTAAAGTTGGTTTCGTTAATAGTACGAACCTGCTCATAAAAACCTCCACTAGCCAATCGTGCACTAATGTTGTTTTGGTTTTGAGCATTACCTCCATAAAAACCATTTTCGTACTGCACCGGAAAAATCCATCCAGGAGTATGGTTTAATTCATAGAAAACTTCGTTCATTGATGAGTTATCAGTAATGTTTGGACCATTTCTTTCTTCGAAACGAGTACCAAAGTTGATTCCTAATTTTAGATCTGATGTTAAATCAAAATCTAAGTTGGCACGAAATCCAAAACGTTCGTAATTTGCATTCGCACTGGCTCCGTAATCATAACTGTCTGTTTCTTTATATAAACCACCCTGATTATAATATTCTAAAGATGCAAAATAACGCATCTTTTTAGTACCCCCCTGAACATTAAGATTGTAACGTGATGCAGGAGCTACCTTCTTTAATATTTCGTCGTGCCAGTTAACATTAGGATAAAGCTGTTGCTCATATCTTGATAATTGCCCTAGACTTGATTTACGAAACATATCAATATCCGAAGCACTGTATAATGATGACAAACCATCGTTAGCTCTGGCTTCTTCCAACAACATAACTGATTGATATGAATCTAAGTAAGTATTAGTACGCGTAGGCGTTTGCATCTGATAGTTAGCCGTTAAATTGATAGTTGGCTTTTGCTCCTTACCTCGTTTTGTAGTAACAAGGATAACACCATTTGCACCACGCACACCATAAACGGCTGTAGCGGAAGCATCTTTAAGAATATTGACCGATTCAATATCGTCGGGCGAAATTTGTGAGAAAGAACGCTCCACACCATCTACCATTATTAGTGGCTGATTATCGCCAGCAAAAGAAGCACGACCACGAATAAAAATCATTGCATCATCAGCCCCCGGAGCACCTGAAGATTGTGATGTGATAACACCCGACATACGACCTGAAATTGCCTGTGAGATATTTGGGGATGAAGATTTCAAGAGTTCCTCAGTTCCCACTGATGCTATGGCACCAACCACACTTTCTTTTTTCTGAACACCAAAACCAACTACAACAACTTCGTCCAATTCTTCAGTATCTTCGTGAAGTGTTACGCTAAAATGATTACGACCTGCTACCGAAATATCTTGTGGCGAAAAGCCTATAAACATTACTGTTATAGTGGCATCTTCCGGAACATCCAAAACAAAATGACCATCAAAATCAGTAATGGTTCCATTGGTGGTTCCTTTTTCAATTATATTGGCTCCCGGAACTGGTGCTCCATTTGGTTCAACAACCGAACCTGTTATTCTTTTTGTTTGAGCCAACATTAACTGACAACTCAACACAAAAATCAACAGGAGTAAAACCCGGGAGATTTTAACTCCCGGCATTTTATCTATTAATATATTCATAGTTAATTCTATACTTAAGATTATTTTTCACTACCACTATTCAGAGATGATACCTGAGCTTGATTTAAAGCGCTACCAAATAGATAAATATCATCTACCATTGCAGGTGCCGCTTTCCACCAACTCTCATAACCCAAATAGAAATTATCCGATTGATTAAACAAGTTAATCACATGATTGTAGTCCGTTAACTCTCCGGCAAAACCAGCATTGCTTTCCTGACTAAATTTAAACTCTCCGTTGTAGTATACATCAAAACCGGTCTGCGTAACATTAATAGTTACAAAAGTCCATTCTCCCGGAGTTAAAGCATTTGTGGCATTATTATTATGACAATCAAACCAGCCTCCCTCGCCATTATAGCCTAAATATCCTATCGCATTAAACCATAACTTTGAAGTTCCGTCGTTTAAAACAAATATTTGATCCCACCAATTTAAATAAGGAGGATTAATCCACATACTTACGCTTACACCATTATCAACCTTATTTTTCAGTGGATTATCAAAGCGGGTATAAGCCCAACCGTTATCATTGCCGGTCCAGCCTTCTTTCTGGTTCCAGACAATACCTCTTGTCGGGTCATCTACAAATGAAGAAGGCTCACTTTGTGTCTCAACGGTAACTAACTCTCCACTCTGAGCTGTATTATAGGCATTATCAAACGTATTATTCAATGGATAATATCCAAATACAGCAGGCATATCAATGGCGGCTAAAAAGCCTGATTCTGCGCCTGTAATTGGTCTTGAAATAACATAAATATTATCTACCATTGCAGGTGCTGCTTTCCACCAAGATTCATATCCTAAGTAAAAATTATCTGATTGTGTAAATAGGTTAATTACATTAGTAAAATCAGTTAGATCACCATTATAACCAGCATTTGTATTTCTATCAAACTTCAGTTCTCCATTATAATAAACTTCAAAACCATTTGGAGTAATATTAATGGTAACAAAAGTCCATTCTTGTGTAGGAAGTGCATTTGTTGCATTGTTATTATGACAATCGAACCAACCACCTGTTCCATTGTATCCTACATATCCGATTGCATTGAACCAAAATTTGCTTGTTCCATCGTTTAATACAAAAATCTGATCCCACCAATTTAAATGAGGAGGATTGATCCACATACTAACACTAATACCATCTTCAGCAGTCTTACCTTTCAATGGATTATCGAAGCGTGTATAAGCCCAGCCATTATCATTTCCTGCCCAGCCTTCTTGCTGATTCCAAACAGTACCTCGCTCAGCATCCAAAACAAATGACGACGGTTCAGCCTGTAGTTCCATTGTAATAAGCTCACCGCTTTGCTGAGCATTAAGGGCATTATTAAAGTTACCATCTAACATATAATATCCAACAGTACCTTCTAACGGCCAAGGGAATATCTCTACAAAAGAAGGAGGTGGTAAATTTGGAGCCTGTACATCAGCTGTTATTATAATATCACTATAAACTTTTACATCATCAATCCATATTTTATTGGGTTGATTTGTTCCTCCAAAACCCAAATTTAAATAAGATACTTCAGCTAGTGATTGCACAATTGTTGAAAAATCAAATTCTATAACATTTTCTTCCAATTTGTTTTCTCCATCAACATATACTGAATAACCATTTCTTTTAAGTACAACAGATAAAAAATGCCACTTATCAGTACTTATGATATTTGTTATTTTAGTAGCCGGATTATTAACCTCATAACGATCACCATCACCAGAGTAATTTAACCAACCATTTGAAGTGAAAAATAGCTTTTGCGACTCATCTTCATTCGAAAATGAAAAAATAGCAGCACTTAAATTTTCATCAGTTGTTACTGGTTCAACTTCATCTGAATTACCTGAAGTTTTAATCCACATAGTTAGAGAAGCTCCATGCTTTAGTTCTTCACCCTGTAGAGGATTTGTAAACCGAATATAACCATTGGCCAATTCGGCTACATATCCCTTAATAGTATCTTCCGCAATTGTAGGCTCTTTTCCATTAGAATATGCGATTAATTCAGCTTCATCCATAAACTGTTTATTAAAAGCATATTGTCCTACAAGCTTGCGATAAACCTGATTTCCTGCAGGCGGATCAATTTTATCCCACTCCATACACGAAACCAAGCTAAATACTCCTATTAACAGCAGCAAAACTGCCGAAAGATGGGAATTTTTCATATTACTTGTTTTTTGATTGAATAAATAGATTTAATTTATATTAACGTATTGATTTATATATTAATATTAGATTTTTAACACTATGGGTCATAATGTTTACATTTGTTAATGACAAAACTACCATCGAGTAATATTGCATAAGTTCAATAATGATTTTTTTTGGTGGATAATTATCGAAAGGAGATTAGTAGAACCATACTTCGGAAAGGCCTATTTCCTGACATTCAACCATTATAACATGTGCACAAATAAATAATCTTTTAATAGATATTTGTCCACTTTAAATAATAGATTAGTATAGTTACTTGTTAATTTTTATTTTCACCTTTGAATTATGAAATGGGTAGAAATGCAAATATAACTAAATAAATATGAAACACTCTATTATTTTTTTAACATTTATTACTTTACTATTCGGGTGTAAAGAACCCGAACAAATGAAGACCTTCTCCCTTGAGGATGTCAGACTCACTCCTTCCCCCTTTTTAAATGCACAAAATGTTGATCATAGATATTTGTTAGAACTGGATATTGATCGATTATTAGCACCCTATTTTAAAGAAGCAGGCCTTGAACCAATAAAAGAAAATTACACAAACTGGGAAAATACTGGTCTTGATGGTCACATTGGTGGTCATTACTTATCCGCTTTATCAATGATGTATGCATCTACAGGAGATAATGCCCTACACGATCGAATTAATTATTTTATTACACAGTTAAAGAAATGCCAAAATGCCAGTGGAGATGGATATTTATGTGGTGTTCCGGGTGGAAAACAGATGTGGAAAGATATTTCGGAAGGTAAAATTGATGCCGGAAGTTTTTCGTTAAACCACAAGTGGGTACCTCTTTATAATATTCATAAAATATTTGCAGGATTAAGAGATGCCTATTTATTTGCCCATAATCAAGAAGCGTTAAACATGCTCATTAAGCTGTCTGATTGGTTTTTAAATATTACTAAAAATCTTAGCGAAGAACAACTCCAACAGATGTTAATAAGTGAACATGGTGGTATGAATGAAGTATTTACCGATATTGCTGATTTTACTGGCGATAAGAAATATCTTGATTTTGTACGTAAATTTTCAGATTACTCGATTTTAGATCCTTTGATTCATCGAAACATCAACCTGGTTGGTATGCATGCTAACACTCAAATTCCAAAGGTAATTGGATTTAAAAGATATGCCGATGTTGCTAACGACACTACATGGAACAATGCTGCTGAGTACTTTTGGGATTTAGTGGTTAACGACATGACCGTTTCTATCGGAGGTAACAGTGTGCGCGAGCACTTCCATTCGCCCGATGATTTTTCGCCAATGATTAAGTCTGAGCAAGGGCCTGAAACATGTAATACTTATAACATGCTCCGACTAAGTAAGATGTTATTCTTAAGCGAAAACAATCATAAATACATCGATTATTACGAAAGAGCTCTTTACAATCATATTTTATCATCTCAACATCCTAAAACAGGAGGCTTTGTGTATTTTACACCAATGCGTCCACAACATTACCGAGTTTATTCGCAAGTACATACTTCGTTTTGGTGTTGTGTTGGCTCTGGCCTTGAAAACCACAGTAAATATGGCGAGATGATATATACGCATAAGGCAAATGATTTATACGTTAACTTATTTATCCCATCAAGGTTAGATTGGAAAGAACAAGACGTGGTTGTTCTTCAGGAAACTCAATTTCCTTATAGCAAACGAATTAATTACTTAATTCAAAAAGCAGGACAGCCATTTAATTTAAATATTCGCATACCTTCATGGTTAAACGATAAAGAACCTGAAGTAAAAATTAATGACAAGCCCGTTGAAACGGAAATAAATAACGGCTACCTACTAATTAAGTACAGCAATTGGAAAGCAAATGATTTGGTTTCAGTTAAAATGCCAATGCATACTACCATTGAGTATTTACCCGACAATTCGAATTATGCATCGGTTGAATACGGCCCTATCGTATTAAGCGCCAAAACCGACACTACCGATTTAGTTGGTTTATATGCTGATGATAGCAGAATGGGGCACATTGCACAAGGCCCAATGAGACCTTTAGAAGAAGCTCCAGCAATTATTTCTGAAAAGAAAGACTTTAGTGAGCAAGTTCATCCAATCGCAAATAAACCATTGCATTTCTGGATAGATATTGAAGGAGATAAAAAGCTAGAATTACAACCATTTTTTGAGGTTCACGATGCTCGTTACATGGTTTACTGGCCTGTTTATACTAAAGAAGAATATAATTCTCAGATGGAGAAGATTAAAAAAGAAGAAGAAGCTGTAATGGCACTCGAAAAAAGAACCATTGACAAAGTTGCTCCAGGTGAACAACAACCCGAGTCAGATCACTTTTTTAAAGGTGAACACACCAACTCAGGATTAAATGGTGATAGATTTTGGAGGGATGCCACAGGCTGGTTCAGTTATATTTTAAACGATAAAAAAGCGGAAGCTAAAATTCTTCGAATTGAATATTTTGGAGGCGACGCAGGACGTAACTTCAGAATTGAAATGAATGGAACGTTATTAGCAAAGGTATCGCTACAACCAAATGCTGAAGGCTTCTATCAAGTAGATTACCCATTAAATGACATTAAAAGTAAAATTAGCTCAGGTAAAATCGAACTTAAATTTGTTGCAGAAGAAGGTTCTGTAGCCGGTGGAATTTACGGAGTGAGACTAATGAAGTAATAAGTTTACAATACTCTTTAAGTCCCGTTATCTTATTGATTTCGGGGCTTTTTTTTGTAACAGCATCTACTACTTAATAAATACAGAAGTGTAAATTCATCCTATCAATAAGCACTAAAACAATTAGAATACATCAAGTTACAACCTACTAATTATTTATGCAAATACAATATTGTTAAAACACTACTTACGATCCCTTCACCATGGGTATAAAAGTGATAAAGTAACACCTAAAACTACAAAAGTATGGGCTAAAACCATTAATATTACACATATTAAACCTAACATACAGGACAATGGTTGTAAATCAATAACAACACCCAAATATATAGAGATGGAAATAAAAGCCTATCTAATTAACTGAAACACCAACATAACGACATTTTACCCCCACGACAACAAAAAAAAGGCCTGCCTAATTTAAAATCAAGCAGACCTATTATCAATTATAATCAGCAATCTTATTCTACCTTCTTACCCCAATAGGTAACACCATCATTTGTTAATCCTGAATATACAATGGTTAGCACTCTTGGATTAGCTTCCCAATCAGCCTCTCTCTCAACACAAAGTTTAGTGTCTCCAATTGTTAATATCTTCTTAGCTGAATCATATGACCATGTTCCAGTAATAGCACCACTAGCCTGGTGATTAGCAGACAGTGTTAATGATACCGATTTTTGCATCACCGAACGCTCAAATTTCAATGTAATATGCTCCCAGCTTCCAACTAATTCATCTTCTGTAATTGTTTCCTGAGGAGCAGCAGTGTAACGCTCAGGCATAATAACCGGCCACCCGTCTTCGGTCCAGCGAATTTTATGCACATGCCCCATCATAATAGCATTGGCATATGGATTACCATTTGTACCTTCGGGCAAACGAGCTTGCGAAGCATAAAACCAATCTCCCGTAGATTCATTTTGAAACACTGCATTATGTGAAAATCCAACCCACCCTGAGTGACCATTAAATTGATAAGGATGTGTTACAACCGGATAGCAACCTTTATTACCATCAGCATAGCCATTAGCAACATCATTACCATAGAAATCGAGATAGGGACCTTCAATATTTTTTGAACGACAAACTCGTGTATTGTAATCCACAGCCAATGTTCCATAAGCCATGAATAAGTAGTAATATCCGGTATCTTCGTTATACATGATTTCAGGACCTTCAGAACCTTGCCAACGAGACCAGTAACCACTCGAGATTCGAGTAGCAATATGCTTACCATAACGAGCCGCTAAATCCTCAGCATTATCGGCATACGGTTCACCTAAATCATTAATTGGCTTACCTGTTGTTTCATCTAATTGCAACAAAGCAATACCACTGTGCCATGAGCCATATATAAGATAGTGACTTCCTTCTGGAGTAACTATATAAGTTGGGTCAATAGCATTATAGTAGAAATAGGCATCATTCCACGAATTATATGCACTACGAGTATAATTGGTTCCTTTATCTGATGAAGAACAAGTAACAAAACCCTTATCGATCCATTGTGCTCCTGCCGGATCAGTTGATTCACACATCCCAATAAAAGCACGTTCAGTCCAACTACCATCAAAATTGGCAGAAGTCGGATTTCCTGTTTTTATATAATTGTCGATGATGACACTATAATACATACGTAAAATCTCTTTCCCACCTACATTGACCTTACGCACTACTGGCGCCCAGTAACCATATTGAATATCAGCCTCAGCAATTGGTGCAAGATCCATTCGCACACGAATAGCATTTAAAGAGTCAGCTACCCAAGTTGGAGGATTATAAAATGGACCTCCTACCCAATTCCAATTAACCAAATCTTTAGACCTTTTACCTTGAAAGTGCCCATGTCCTTCATGTGCATTACCGTACGACGCATCAGTAAGGTACATATAGTAATATCCATTATAATACGCCACTGATGGATCATGAACATTTGCTAAATTCCACTGACCTCTATACTCCCATGATGATATGGCTGAATAATCATCAGCATAATCAGGAATTACATAATCTGGATCAGGATCAGGTTCTGGCCCTGGTGTTGGATCAGATCCTTTATCAGAACATCCAATCCAGGCAAACATCATCAACGCACTCAGCCCCCATATAAACTTCTTCATATTACTTTAAACTTAAATGATTACTATTTTCAAAATAAACTAATAAATAAACTATAAAGGTGGACTATATCTTATTTCGTGTAGAAAAATTGATACCCCTACATAATCATTCGCTATAACAACACCTAAAGTTTGATATTAAAGAATCAAATGTAAAGATGTTTTGCTCTTATAAACCTTCATTTCCATAAAGCAGCTACATTTTATGGAACATATGAAGATGGTTATATATTTATTTAAAAATAAAGCAATAAAAAACCGCGAAAGATAAACTATCGCGGTTTTTGTATTAAAATTACCAAGTGTTATTCAAAATTATAAACAGGGCGAACTTTATACCCTTTTTCAAAGAATTTACCACTATTGTCTACATTAAAGTTTGCAGAGTTACCTGTTAGATTTGGATTCACATCAAGATGATTTTGCCAAACAGGGAAATATTCATGCCCTTTAATATAACTATCATACGATGATGCCGTTGCAGTAGCCGACGTAAGATCATCGGTATTTACATAAGCAATTTCGTTTTCTGGATCTTCAGGATCTGCAATTTTTGCTAACGAATAATAAGCATGTTCTTTAATTTGCTGCATTCTACCAGCATCATAAAAGAATCCCCAGCGAAGCAAGTCTGTACCCCGTCCGTTTTCACAACCGAATTCTTTAGGACGCTCCACGTTAGCAATTTGCTCGAAAAGAGCATCAGCAGTTGGAAAATCAGAAAGTTGAAGATCAGGAAGAGCAACACGGCGACGTACTTCGTTGATATAATCGATTGCAATTTGCGTAGGGCCATTCAATTCATTTTCACATTCTGCAGCACGTAATAAAACGTCGCTATAACGCATTAAACGAATGTTAATACCACTTCTTAATCCCACGATCACTTCATCGGCTAAATCAGTTCTTGCATATGTCCATTTTGCAATAGCAATACCCCCTTGCGAGGTATTTGAGCGGAAGTTAAACATCCAGTCTGATGCTCCAAGTTCTTTTTTATAAGCTAAATTGCGACGAGGATCGCCATTTGGATATGCTGCTGTTGGAATATCTGTTACAACATCGTATTCTTGCTCATAAGTAACTAAAGTCCAGTATAAGCGAGGATCTAGGAAACCATCTGTACAATTTTCTTTTTTATACAAATTATACAACCAGTTAGCTCCAGCCAGGTCACCCCAGCTACCTAAATCCTGTGGAGCATAATTACTTTCAACAGCATGCCCTTGTGTGGCTTCAGAACTAATATTAACAGGAGTCCACTCTTCATCAGTTCCTCCTGTACCTAGGTCCATATATTGAACTTCAAAGATACTCTCTGCATTATTTTCAGTATCTTCTTTAAAGTTAGCTCCAAAATCATCCATTAACTTATAAGTTCCATAATCTCCTGCAATTATGTCTTTAAGTACATCATAAGCTGCTGAATATTTCTGACGAAACATTAATGTACGAGCCAAATAACCGGCAGCTGCTCCACTTGTTGCACGACCTGACGACCATTCTCCACCTTTATCGCGAGAAGGCAAAATTCTCATAGCTTCAGTAAGATCAAGCTCTACCTGATCAAGAACAGAATCTTGCGATGCAGTACTTGCATACAATTTACTTAAATCAGAATAATCAGAATAATTAATTGTCAATGGAACATCCTGATAGATTGTTGCCAGATTATAATAAGCTAGAGATCTTAAGAAGAGTGCCTGACCTTTAATCTCGTTGTATGAATCTTCCGACATATCTACACCATCAACTTTTGACAAAACAAAGTTAGCACGGTTTACAACATGATAGTTATCACGCCATGGCCACTGTGCCATAAAGTAACCTGATGTATGATTCAAATTATCGGCATCGATATACCATTGTTGAGAAGAGTTCCATACTTCATCGCCACGTACTGCATCAATAGTATAACCAACACGGGCAAAAGTACCTTCTAATCTTATACGATTATAACAGGCAATAACTGCTTCTTGAAGCTCTGACTCTGTATCTCCAAAATCATAAGTTGTCTGACTGTTTGGATCGGAAACATCAAGCTTATCATCACAAGCTGTAAAGCCTGCAATTAGTGCAAATATTACCAGAAATATATTTAAACGTTTCATAGTGATTCTCTTTTTTAAGATTATAAATTTAGAATGTCATGTTTAATCCAACCATAAATGATCGAGGTGTTGGATACGAAGCATAATTATATCCCGGAGTAAATGTACCACCGGCAAAGTCTACATTATAACCCTTATATTTTGAAATTGTAGCCAAGTTTTGAGCTGATACATACATACGAACTCCACTAATTGTTCCTTTGAACCATTCGTCTTTGAAGTTATATCCTAATTGTATGTTTGCAATTCTCAAATAAGATGCATCTTGTATGTATCTATCGCTAAAATAATTATTGGTAGAATTATCTGATTTATATTGAACACGTGGAACAGCAGTATTTGTATTTGTTGGTGTCCAAGCGTTTAAAAGATCAACAGATTTATTAGTTGCACCATAAGAATTATGCAATTCCATATCAACAAAATCTACTGCTTTAAAACCTGCAGCCCCAAATGTAAATACACTTAAGTCAAAACCATTCCATTCAACACGGGCATTTAAACCGAAGTTAACATCAGGTAAACCACTAGCTAAAAACTGACGATCTGTTGCTCCGATTGTACCATCTCCATCAAGATCTTTATATAGAATATCACCCGGTTTTGCTCCTGGCTGAGAAATCAAATTACCATCTGAATCAGTATAATTATCAATAGCTGCCTGCGTTTGAGCAATACCATTTTTAATAGCGTAAGTACCATCTTCATTCATTACATCATCTGCCATCACATAACCATAAAAAGAACCAACTTCACGTCCTACCTCTGTTCGACAAATTCCATTATTTTGTGGCTCATTGGCAACACCTAAACTTGTTACTTTATTTGAAAGGGTTGATAAATTAGCTGATACTTCCCATTTAACAGCATGGTTATAGTTTCGATAAGTTAGTAAAAATTCAAGACCTGAATTTTCCATTGTTGCTGCATTCATATTTATAGACGTATTGGTAAATCCAGCATTCTCAGGTATTGTTACACCGTAAATTACGTCTTCTGATTTTGCTTTATACCAATCAAAATTAAATTCTAACTGATTATTAAGCATTGCTAAATCAAACCCAAAATCAATAGTTTTCTTCTTTTCCCATCTGATAAATTCGTTCACAAAGTCTGAAACTCCAGATCCGGTAACTTTATTATTATTAAAACTATAAGTATAATCACCTCTCCTCATAGTAGCCATGTAATCGTATGGGCCCAGGCGTTCGATATTTCCGAGTTCTCCGTAACTGGCACGAATTTTTAACAAATTAACTAAAGACTCATCAACATTAAAAAAGTTTTCACGTTCGATACGCCATCCAGCAGAGATTGATGGATAAATTTCGAAACGAGTATCCCCAGCAGTCAAAGCACTTGCTCCATCGCGACGTGCTGTTGCAGAAAGCAAATACTTACCATCGTAATTATAGTTTAAACGACCAATATAAGATGACATTCTCCAATCGCTTTCATCACTAAATGAATTTCTCTCAGCAGCATTGTTTAGTTGCAAGTAATAGGGCTCAGACAAGTTATTACCTGTACCTGTTAATGAATGATTATATACAGTTTGGTATGTTTGACCAACAACAGCATCAATATTATGACGTCCGAAAGAAGCATTATAGTTTAATGTGTTTTCAACAAGAGCATCACTTCTATAACCATACCGTTGATTAAGCACTTCACTCTCCTTTGGTAGGTAGTTTATTGTACTTTGAATAAATGCAGGAACAAAGGTATAGTTCTTAACAATGGTTTTACTATACGCCAGATTAAGATTGTAAGAAAGCTTTTGGTTATTTGCACTAATCCCAAGCATATCAAAGATATCAACATTTGTAGATGCTGAACCAACAATACGGTCAACCTTCACATTTCTTTCTAACAAATTATTAGTCATTAACACATTGGTCATACGTAAGTCTCCATGAACATCGTCATAGTATGTACCATAACCATATGAATCGTATCTCCATCTTGTTGCAGCAGGGATTCTATCATCTAATACCCAGGTTGATTCATCATAAGCCTTAATAGTAGATGGTAGAAGAAGTGCTGAAGCCATTACAGGGTATTGTCCACCATATAAACCTTGCACATACTCATTCGCATTACTAAGCGCCATATTGTCCTGATCGCTATGACTATAAACAATACTAGTTTTGATTTTCATGAACTTAACATCCATCGTATTATTAATACGTGCAGTGTAACGATCGAAGTTTGGCCCGGCACCTTCCATTGTTCCTTCCTGACTAAAGTAATCAAGTCCAATATTGTAAGTATTAAATTCGCCACCTCCAGAAAGGTTGATGTTATGATTTTGACGAATTCCGGTTTTAAACACCTCATCAAACCAATCAGTATCTACCCATGGTGTACCATCGGATTTAAATAGAACATTATAACTTTCCTCGTCACTAAAGTTATTCGGATTATATCCTCCAGGAACATCCATTTCACTATTGCCATATGCCATGGTAATGTAATCCTTGTACTGAGTAGCATCCATAACATCATACACCCCTTTTTGAACCTGATCTATACCATAGTAACCACTATAGTCAATTTTCATTGGTGAATTTTTCTTTCCTTGTTTGGTTGTGATAATAATCACACCATTACCAGCACGCGAACCGTAAATAGCAGCAGCAGAGGCATCTTTCAACACCTGAACAGACGCAATATCATTTGGTGAAAAATCCCGAATAGTAGTTCCCATTGGTACACCATCAACAACGTATAGTGGGTTTGTATTACCAAATGAACCAATACCACGTATACGCACAACAGGGTCGGCACCCGGCTGTCCATCAGATGTAATTTGAACACCTGAGGCTTTACCTTGCAACATTGTTGACATGTTAGAATTCGATGTTTTCTTCATCTCTTCGGCATCAACAATGGCAACTGAACCGGTAAGGTCAGCTTTCTTTTGTGTACCATAACCAATTACAACAACCTGATCAATTTCTTTTACATCAGAAACCAATTGAATGGTACCAAGCTGAGTTTTACCTTCCACAGCTAATTCTACTGATTTATATCCGATAAATGAAACAACTAAGGTTGCATCAGAACTAACTTTAAGAGAGTAGTTACCATCAATATCAGTAATAATACCATTGGTTGTGCCTTTTTCCTGAACAGTTGCCCCTGGAACTGGAGCACCTGTTTCGTCAATAACTTTACCAAAAACGGTAATATCACCTTGTTGGACCATCGAAACTCGGTCTGAAATGCCGTTCCTTTCTGCATATGTTGATGGTACAAACACCAACAATGCCAACAGGATTATATATATATATTTCATAGTTTATAACTTTTTATCTGATTGATTATTCTACAATTACAACGTAAGCTCCTTCAATTACCAGTGCACAATTTAAATCTGCACTATCTACCGTAATACCTTCATACTGTTGGAAATGCTTTTCTCCGCTAGAATAAGTAACATCATAACGTATAGTAGCAGTGTTGTCACCATGGTTTGTAACTGTGATATCTATTTGAGAACCATTTATACTAGATGTAAAGATGTCCCAATTCCAATCAGATGTAAGACCATCCGCATTATAACCATCACCCCATCCGAAATTATCCATTCGAACAACAGCATTTTCAGTCGCATCAGCTTTACGAAGGATTGTACATGGACTATGATAATTTTCTGCATTATCAGAATAACAATACACTCTTAAAGTCTTATTAGTTCCCGATGGAACATTATAATCATCCGAGAATTCGGTCCACCAACCAGTAGAGAAATCTGTTGCACCTACTTGATCTATACCTTCAATTACCGTTACAGGCACAGTAGTAGAAACGGTTGATGTAGCCCCAACATATGAGATAACTGCATCTTGCGCTCCAGCAACAAGAGGAATTTCATATTGAAGAGTTGAATTTTCAAGAACTCCTGTTGTACCATCAGAATAGGTAGCTGTTACTACTAAACCGGTTGGATCAAATGCTGGTGATTCTGTTCCCCAAAAGGCATATGTAGTTGTTTGCGGTGCTGTAGTAATTTCTAATGAAGTAACCGGATTAGTAACTTCAACCTTATACGCAGTTGACACAGATGGTCCATAATTACCTTGTTTTGTTTTGCTATAAGAAATAACGACCGTTTTTTCTCCAAGCTCTGTCATATCAGGAATAACATTAAAAGTAACATCTGCTGTATCAACCACTGCTGAAGATCCATCTTCATAAATAACAGTAGCAACACCATCGCCCCAGAAATCACCTATCGTTAAATCATCAGACTGCTCAAGAGCAACTGGAGTACCTGACACAGAAATAGAAGCAGGATTTACATCCTCAACAATAGTAATTTTAGATGGTATCGTATATGCTTCTTTCATATTAAGATAACATCCTTCAGCCACCAAGAAAACGTTTAAATCGGCACTTGCAGAAACTGGCTGATTATATGTCATTACCATTTCTGTACCATCTAAGCCAACAGTTGTGGCTGTTACAAAGGCATAACCAGAAACAGAATGGTCAATTTCTAAAGTAACTGTAGCTCCATTACTTATTTGGCGGAAATCATTCCAGATGTCACCGTCTCCATCTAAATCAGGGAAATTATGAGAAATTAAACCTCCATCATAATCACCATTACCCCAACCGAATGCATCTGAACGAAGAACAAAATATTCTGCATAATTCTCAGCATCACGATCACCGGCTTCGTTTGAAACTACAAGCACCCAGTTTTTATAATTATCTGTACCAGCTGAATTATTAATAAATTCTAAATTCAATAGCTCATTACTTGGTACAGCGAAATAGTCAGAGAATTCCGACCACCATCCTGAACTAAAATCCTCGGCTCCAACATTTGAAGTAATAATGTCTATGTAAGTCGTATCACCCGTGTCTCCTCTATCCTTCGACGCAGCAATTGAATCAATCCTGTCTTGAAGGTCCAGAGGTGCATTAATTTTATATGCATCAGACTCTTCACACCCAACGATGCCCAATGCAGCAAAAATCGCTACAAAGACTACCGCGCTAAAAGCGCGCCTCATCAGTTTGTTTTTAATTTTCATTTTCATAGATTTAATTAACATTAAATATCAATGCTTTTAATAGTTAGGGAATACATAACCAATAATGGCTAGGTATTCATTTAATCTTCATTTTTTTCATATAACCATTAGAAATAAAAACAGAACATCTACTTATTAACACTCTTTTACTATGTGTTAAAAAGAGACTGTTTACACTTGACTTATTCTTTTTAAGCTTTTTTTGTATTTATCCCTTTTATGTTTCTAAATGTTAATTTCAAAAGTACTTTCTCAGCAAATGAGTAGGGTTCAATTATATTTTTATTTGGTGGATAATTGTTGATAGAAGAATTACACCTACACTCCTACCCCCACTACAAACAGCTATTAACAAAGCTACTATCACACATCGCATACTTATTCAAATAATAAATCAGTTATCTACACTTTCAAACTAAAATCGCATTTACATTGTAATTCGTTCAGCATTTTTAACATCTAAACAAAGGCTAAGACATTAAATCATACATAATGTTTTATAACTATTTAACATTTTTCAAAAACGGTAAGTGAGTATTAGTGATAATAAAGCAATTAAACAAATATTATAGGTTGCACAACATCTTCACAAAAGCCAATGTTTACAATAGATACATTCATTTAATATTGATATAAACCTGAACAACACTTAATTAATTTAGCTATACTATAGTGCTTAAAACACACATTAATAACACAACATAATAATCAGAACTTACCAACTCATTATAGACCAGCTCATACAAAAAGACTTTTGCAGATCTAAAAAAGCAACTTATACAGGTTTACTATCTAATTATTTCTTTTAGTATCTAACTCCAAATAATACAAACATTTAATTTCAACATTACACAAACGTCCACTCATTAGCAACAATGATACACCACAACTTTATGCTTCACGACTACCTTTGTTTCTAATACTCTATCATATTAATTAAACTGTACAGGCACCTCATCGCAGGTGTCTTTTTTTATCCAATTACTTTTGATCCTATATTTTTGTATTGAGTTTTTTAAAACAATACCTTATCTTTTACTTGGAAAGCAACAAATACTATAAATGAGGAAAAAGATTTTTATTCAGAGTATAACTCTAACTGCTCTCATGTTTTTTTCATGCTCAATACATGAAAAGAACATTGATAACTCCCCATCTGAAGATATACGATCGGCGCCATTACCTGATCAAACTATCGAAATAAATTCGATACTAGCAGAAGGTATAATTGTTCAAAGGAACGACTCGTATTATTTTGTAATTAGTAAAGTAATCAAAAGAGGAAGACAAGCCCCCATAGTGTTGCAAGGTCAACAACTACTTCTTTCGTCCGATCACAAAGAATATACAATTGATGGAACCATAACGAAAGCGACTTTAAGTTGTCAACACCCTAATCAAAGCAACACTATCTGGAGTATTGAAATAAAGAACTAACTCAACATGTCAATCATGAAAAAAAATAATCATACCTATATTATCATAGCAGTAGTATGTACAATGGCCGTTAGTACATTCTCTATCTTATATAAAAATAATAAAACTGAAGGATTTCCAGCTACCAAAACCCGATCGAGCTACTCTCCTAAAGCTAGCCAGGCCACTTCTATTGGACGTGATGATTTCTTTTTTAAAGCTCTGCGTGATCCTCAAACCAATATTATACCCAAAGGTATTCGAACAAAAGAAGCCCAGCTTTTTGATCAATTAAAAGCGGTACAATTAAAAAATACATTAGCAAATCAATATACCTGGACCGAAGCTGGTCCTAATGATGTTGGCGGAAGAACCCGAGCTTTGGCAATTGATATAACCAATAGCAATCATATTATTGCTGGGGGCGTATCGGGCGGAATCTGGACATCAAGTGACAAAGGACAAAGCTGGACATTGCGTTCAACACAAGCAGAATCATTTGCTGTGAATTCTATTTGTCAGGATACCAGAGTTGGACATCAAAACACCTGGTATTATGTGGGTGGCGAATTCACAGGCAACTCAGTAGATACACAAGGAGCCTACTACACAGGATCAGGATTACATCGATCGACAGATAATGGCGTTAGCTGGCAAGCCATTATTGATGATTCAAATCCGTATGCATATAACCTGGCTTTAGATTATTCATCGAAAATATTGGTTGATCCAACGGATGGAACCATTTATATAGCCTGCCATAATTATGGAATACTTAAGGTAATTGAGAGCAATGGCATCTATAGCTTAGAAACTGTATTTGGAGGCATTAACGATCATTACTACTCCGATTTTGATATTGATAGTAATGGTAATATGATTGCCTGTTTATCGCAAGCAGGAGCTAATAGCAGTAAAGAAAATACACCCGGCATTTATTATCGCCCTGCAGGTACATCAACATTTACTAAAATTGAGATGGAAGCCAGCGATCCCAATGGGTTTCCTACCGTTTTTGACCGAAGTGTTATTCAAATTGCTCCATCTGATCCAACGTTGGCTTATGTATATACTGTTAGCGGAGCAACTCCTTACTTTCATGTAATACACATTGATCAATCAATTGTTGGCAACTCTTATCTAACTAACCGCAGTTCAAAATTACCAAGCTATGGAGCATTGGGTAGTCAGGGGGCTTATAATATGACACTAGCTGTTAAACCCGATGATCCTGATTTTGTAATCATAGGCAGCACTTCGTTAATACGATCCAACAATGCTTTTGCAACCACTCCTGTTATGGATTATGGATGGATTGGCGGCTATGCACCCGATGGCACCAACATACAAATGTATACTAATCATCATCCCGATTGCCACATAACGGTTTTTGATCCATCGAACCCTAATGAAGTATGGAGTGGACACGATGGTGGATTAAGCCATTTAGCAGATGTAACTGCAAATTATACCATTCCGGAATTACTACCATGGGAGGACATGAACAATGGTTATAACGTTACCCAATTTTACACTCTTGCCACACCTATGATGGCCAACGAAAATCGTTATATAGGTGGAACTCAAGATAACGGATCGCCTTATTTTAAAACAAGCGATGTTTCATCGATAGACATTAGCTCGGGCGATGGAGCTTATTGCTACCTGGGAGCTAATTACGCCTATGTATCATCCCAAAATGGAAATATATTGCGAACAGCCTACGATACAAACGGCGATCCATTGAACCCGTTTTCTCAAACCGGCCCGTGGGATTGGTCACAGATAACTCCAACCGATGCTACCGGTCAATTATTTATTAATCCATTTGTAATGGATCCGCTTGGAGATACTACCATGTATTATGCCGGAGGGATACAATTGTGGATTAACCAGAATGTTGAAGATATTCCCATATATACATCAGGAAGTACCATGCAGGGATGGTATGCACCAACAAATTTGGATGCGCCAGGTGAGCTTATATCAGCAGTTAATGTTTCGAAGGTACCCAGCCATGTGCTTTATTACGCAACATATACCGGTTCGTATCCTAAGTTATATAAAGTAAATAATGCTGTAGCTGATGAGCCGGAAATAAACCGCGAAGCCATAACAATGACGGCTGCTTCTCAAGGTTCTTTCCCTTATTACATTGCCATTAATGCTTATGATGCCAATGAAATAATAGTTGTATTTGCCAATTACGGTGTGCCATCGTTGTTTTATTCCAACAATGGAGGAGCATCTTTCAGCATTATTGACGGTAATTTAACGGCCACACCAGCATTACCCGGGCCATCCATACGAAGTGCAGCTATCTCGAACTGGAATGGAATAAAAACCTATTACATATCAACCAGTATAGGAGTTTACCAAACCACAGCATTAAACGGAACTTCTACTCAATGGATAAATGTTGATGCCGATAAATTAGGAAATGTAGTGTGCAATAGAGTTAAGGCAAGTGAATATGATGGTAAAGTTGTAATTGCCACCCACGGAAGGGGCATCTTTACTGGAACATCTGACAATAATTTATGGGTTAATGAAAAATTACCCAATCTAAACCGATTAACCTCATCGCCTAACGATAATATCGATATAAGTAGTGTATTTGCGCATCAGTTAGGTGGAGATATTACCCAGACCTTAGCATCCAATTCGGCACCTGAAGTAACTACCGCTTCGGTATTGGGCAACACCCTAACGCTTAACTATAACAACAGCGTTGAAGGAACCTCGTTGATTACAATTGCGGGCGAATCGGGTACAGATGTGGCTCAGTTTACCTTTGCTGTAAGTGTAAGTACTGATCCATCTACCAAAATTGAAGAAGTAAAAACAGAAATGACTAATTCGGATTTCAGTATTTATCCCAATCCTACCAAAGGAAGTTTTAAAATTACCATGCCTGCTACCATTAACGAAGTGAACGAGGTAAAAATATATAACATGGCAGGTAAGTTGGTTATGAGTCACTCTTTTGCCAATGCAACCGAAACAGCCGCGTTCGATTTTAACATAAGCGAATTGAGTAAGGGATATTATTTGGTAATGATAAGCTCAGAAGGCAAAATTGAAAAAACAAAAATATTAAAAGAGTAATGATTGGTTGATAATAAAAGGTGAGATTTTATCATTTTGTGAACTGCCGCAAGCAACGATGCAATACAAATCAGCGTTATGTGTGCGGCATATATCGATTCTTATTGATTATAAAGCAATGATCATGGTGTAGTAGAACTTTCATAAAATTAGAAAGCATTCGTTAAACTGTATTTACGGTTCTTTTATGATTGGAGAAATATAATCAAGATGTATTTAGCTTGTTTAATCAAACTTACCAAATACATCTTGTTTATTAAATTGTAAAGACGTTGATTATGTTTATACGTAATCTTATCGAATGTGAGCTACGATATCATAACAATTTTCTGAAGCTTTTCCTTACTGTTAATCTTTATTTCGCTACGACTAAAAGTGAGCACTCCATCTTCTTTAAATTCGGTAATGAGTCGGCTAACCGTTTCTTTGGATGTTCCAACCCAACGGGCCATGTCCACCCTCGAAATTACCAAAGGAATAGGTTCATCATCTTTAGCCTGAAACAACTCCTGCAATTTAAGAAACAGATTGGCCAATCGTCCGCGAACCGTTTTTTGCGAAATCTCCAACACCGAATTACAGGTTTGCTTTAGCTCTTCACAGGTTTGTTTCATAATCATATCAGACAAACCTTTGTTTTGCTTGATATAAGGCTTTAATATATCGCCGGGAATAATACACACTTGCGAATCGCTTAAACTTTCGCATCCGGTTACTTCGGGTTCGTCCGACAGCATGGAATGAAACCCAATAAGGCTTCCTTCTTTCACTAATCGAACAATTTGTTGCTCGCCTTTTACCCCGCTTCTAAAAATTTTAAGCAAGCCACTTTTCACATAATAAGCATGGTTCATATCCGAGTCCTGCGCATAAACCAACTCACCCGGTTTATAATTTTGACATTTTTCATAGATCAGTTCCCCCAATTCAGTCTTCTCGTTAAAGAATTTTGAATAGTTAAATACTGCCATACTTAATGAGTTTTAAAATTGTTTATAATGTTTCAAAGGTAAAATAAATTTAGACGTTAGCCCAACAACTCATTTTATCCCCTACTGTTATGTACTAAAAACTGGATTTACTTCCGTTTAGTATCCATCACATAGTAAAAAGCAAGTAAATCAATCATTCTATTGGTAAACAAAATGGATTACTAACTCTATTCATCAGGTTTGAAATAGGCAATTGCACCTAACTAAAAATAGGCTGCCATCCACTTTTTTTATCCTTTTTAGATTAACACATCTGATCGAAAATGGTTAATCTATTCTGAGCCATTTTTAAAATGTTACTGTCGATTGCGCCCTAATGGTTCAGCCGGCTTAGAGTTTTTAATTACGATTGCCGTTTGAAAATAATCGGTTGTATGGTAATTATCAATACCATTAAGTACTAACAACGATTTTGATTTATAGGGCGAATCCTTGGCTGTCAAATCATACATGGTTATACTTTTACGGGGTGCAACCTTCATCAAACAATCCATACCCGGTTTGTACCCCAATGCCAGGGTTCGGTTATCGTTAAACAAAGTCATTTTATAATAAAGCTTTTTCTTCGATCTGAATATTTTCAAAAATGGGGGAATAAAATATTCAGGAAAAATGCACTTACTTTTAAAATAAAACATGTTGTAAGAGTATATTTTCTTATCCGCCACTTTACACAACCAGCTTCCAAAATTCCGATTATTGTTTGATTCTTCGTGAAAAACATGGAAACTTCCCATAAAGCCTATCATTTTTTCATCTTCTAATGATAAGTGCTTAACAAGCATTTGATAATTCAAAAACATACACGAATCGCGCACCTGATCAAATGAATCATCATCCTTGTTAGCTTCATGCAAATACAAAATATTTTTAAGAAGATAATTGTACTCAAATAAATCTTCGACATCATATGTTTTATTACCAGCATTATCCAGCAATTGCTGAACATGATTAGCCTGCTCATCGTTAGCATTAAACACATACAACAACGAATCCATAATAGCATCTGACTCTCCATACTTTTGCATAATGCTTAGTATACGCGATGCAGTACTATCACTCCCATTAACGGGAATATCAATTCCCAGGAATTTGATTTTATTCTTACGATGCTTATTTAGTTCAATAATGCTTTTATAAAATGCATAGTTTTGTCGGGTCCAGTTAAAGGTTCCCCTACTCGTATCCAGCTCCTTTTTGATACCTAAAGTATCCTCGTTTAAAATGTAATCATTTATCATACGAGCATAAAGGAAATCGCATTCACCTAAAATCCAGGTAAAATCAGTTCGTTCAGCATATTCCTGTAAAGCCTTTGTTTTAACCTCATGCGTATCTCTAAAGCCATGCGATTCGCCAAAAAACACAACATCATAATTAGTTAGTACACTATCGGAAAAAATATGCTCCTGCGTGCGATAATTGATTTGTACTTTTTTTAAATAATCTACTATTGTATCCTGCGCCTGACTTAAGGCAACAAAACAACTACATAACACAATAAGGGTTAAACGTTTCATAAATATATATTTTAAAGTTAAGGTTATACTAAGGATTGATACTACTTTGTGCCAATACTATCGAACAATGGCTTAAACCTTTTCCATTGAAGCAGTATGAGTATTACTCCGATATTAACCAATACATCGGCCACATTAAACACCGGAAAATTATATTGGTAGGCATATTGCACATGAAAAAAATCGGTGACATAACCGTTTAACATCCGATCGATTATATTACCGTAAGCCCCGCTTATAATGACAAAAAAAGGTAGCAAAATCCTAAAGGATTGTTCTCTGATTTTCCATATCATAAAAAAAGCCAACAGTGAAGCCGATATGGTCAAAACAAAAATAAGCGGAATTCGAATCGAAGGTTTTATACTCCCCATAAAACCAAATGCAATGGCATGGTTTTCGACATAGTGCAAATCAAAAGCATTATTGATAACAACCTGAGGTTGATCTATAATTGTGTTTTTAGCAATTTCTTTGGTTTTTAAATCGACTGAACAGCCCGACACCATAATAATGATTAGCAGAAGGTACTTTAATATTTTTTTCTTCATTAGATAGGTTAGTAGGTTGAAGAACTTATCAGCAAAAATTATGCCCACAATCGAAGCAATGATTCTTTTTTCGAACCAAAGGGAAAGGAGTACTTATAAAAATAGATAAGAACAGGTAAATAAAATCCCATTTATAATCGATAGCATAACCATGTACCGTATTATCCGATTGACAAATAGGACAAGCTTTGTTTTTCGTATCAGGCGTTTTAGCATTGAATGCATCAACTAAATCTTTTTCAAGATAATAGCTCAATGGCCTTGGGCGAAGGTAGGCAAACACATTGCCCTCAAAATCAAAAAGCTCTTTACATAAGTCCTTGAAATTAAAATGCAGCTTTTGTTGATCCCAGTGATGATATATTTTTTCGTCGATGAGTAAACTTTCCATCTCTTTGTCCGATAATGAAGCTTTCTTTATTTCTTCGGGATGATGAAGCAACTCGGGATGGTTCCGAATTTGAGATTTAATATTTAGAACCTCCAGCTGATGGTTAAACTCCGCTTTCAATGCTTCCGGTAAGGAATACGTACCTTTTTCATCGTTCAAATGCCCCTCACTTATTTGATGCAGGATTGCATTTGCCAGAATCAATTGATCGGCTGGAACTTTTAACTTAACTCCACCAATGGCAACCGCCTTAAACGGATTTACCCAAACCATATTTTCGTCAAAAACAAAACAATCAATCCCTTCTGTTTCAAGCCTGCCTTTAATAATATGGCAATCCATAGGTATATTTGAACTAAATAAGGTTGTTAGCTTTTCCATAGTTGTGGTTATAGTAATTAGTTTTTCACTTTATACTTCCATGAAAATCGAATCAATTTAAACTACCAAATTTCTTTGTCAGGCGTTTAATTAAAGCATCTGCTCTGTACGGATCTATCTGACTTAAATACATCATTTTTAGCGTCTGATTAGCGTATTCCAACTCTTCCAACGTTCCCAATGCATTCAAATCTTTCCAGGTCTTTCCATCTATAAAAGGATGTTGATTCATTTCTTTTGGGCCAATGACTGTATACTTATTATCGCGCTCAAAAGGGTAACACGATTTAAAAACTGACAGGCACAAATCTCTGACTTTGCTTTTCTTTTTAATTGACCATTCGCTACCAGTCAATCTAAGTGCACTAAGCTCTATATTAGTAATGTTTATTACTGGAATGTTTTTAAAAAGACTTGGAACACCACTACCATTGGTAGCTTGCTTTATTGTATCAATGGCAATCGTATATTTTTCTCTTACAAAACTAAATTTGGCTTCAACAATATAGCTATTTACCATTCCTTCTATGGAAGCATTATTCTCTGAAGCATATTTCTCCCAGGCACAGGCAATGATTTCGTTTGATTTATAAAAACTACTTACTTGATCTCCTTCTGTGATGGCTCTTACTAGCATAATTTGAGGTTAATGGCACTACCTAATATTGTTTTACTATAGCAATAGAATACATACAAATATAATAGATTAAGAATCTAAAATTATCATCATGTAATTCTTTTAGTTAAACAGAATAAAACAACAGACCAAATATTACTTCAATAGGGATAAACTACAAACAGGGCAATGTCATAAGTAATTGTTGGAGGATTCTACCAACATTAATCTACTTAAATATCATGTTCAATATGAATGCTTATCTTTACCAAAACACTTAAATGAAAAAGTATCTCGACCTATTTATTCTAGCTTTAATTTTAATGATAATCCTTGCCTGGTTTATTCCACAACCTGCATTATATAAAGGGGACATATCATTACAGCAGCTCTCCGAGGTCGGTATCATGCTCATCTTTTTCTTTTACGGATTAAAGCTTAATCCGCATAAAATGCGAAAAGATATGCGCAATATCAAGCTTCATCTTTTAGTACAATCTTCAACATTTATTTTATTCCCTCTGCTAGTATTGGCAGCACGGCCTCTTTTCAACCATAACGACCAGCCATTAATGTGGCTTTCACTATTTTTTATGGCCTCTTTACCATCAACCGTTTCGTCGTCGGTTGTAATGGTTTCGATAGCTAAGGGTAACATACCAGGAGCCATATTTAATGCCAGCCTGTCGGGTTTGATTGGTATTATTGCAACTCCATTATGGATGAGCTTGTTTATCAATTCGGGTTCTGCATCCATGGAATTATCCAGTGTTTTATTCAACCTATTTTTGAAAATTATTGTACCTGTTTGCATCGGCTTGGTGTTACATCGTTATTGGGGACGTTTGGCAAACCGTTATAGTGGTACATTGGCCTTGTTCGATAAAGGAGTTATCCTTTTAATAGTATACAATAGTTTTGCTCACTCTTTCAATAGTCAGATTTTTAGTAGTGTCTCCCCCCTTAGCTTGTTTATCATCACCATAGCCGTAATCCTACTATTTATATTGGTTTATACCTTAATTAATCTAGTGAGTAGCTGGGTAAAACTTAAACGAGTAGATCGAATCACAGCTCTTTTTTGTGGATCGAAAAAATCGCTTGCCCACGGAACAGTTATGGCAGGAGTTCTATTTAAAGGCTCGGCTAGTTTGGGATTATTATTACTTCCTATAATGCTATACCATGCCATTCAGCTCATCATTATTAGTTTTATTGCTCAACAAATGGGTAAAAAACACAACTAAGCTATTACTTCTATATCTTATAACTCAAATAAAAACATCAAACCGTAGGAATAATGCCGCTTTTAGGTATTCACGAATATTAGTATAATTGCAGCCTCAAACTACTAAATGGAAGAATTAGCAAAATATATAGCTGTTTATCTAACAGGAGCAGCAGGAATATATAAAGGAGTGCCATTAGGATTGGCTATGGGATTAAGCCCGGTGGAATCAGCCGTTTGTACTGCATTAGGATCCATCTCTCTTATTGTAATCCTGTTTTTTGCAGGAGATCGATTTCGATCTTGGCTGATGAATAAATTTGGCCAAAAGAAACTCGAAAATAATAAAAAGAAATTCACTAAGTGGATGGATAAATATGGAGTGGCTGCACTAGGTTTAATGGTAACCGGACTAATCGGCCCAATCTTATCTTTACTTATAGGGATGATGGTTTTGACCGAAAGAAAGAAGTTTCTGTTTTATATGATTGCCGGTATATTATTATGGACTTTCGCCCTAACTTATCTGGCTGATCCACTTATTCAATGGATCAAACAACTATTCTGAGTCTTCGTTTTTGTGAATCTTAAACTCTATTCTACGATTTATTTCGTTGGCGGTACGTTTATTAGCATTTCCACGCATTTGTCCAATAATAACTGGTGTTAAAGTAGTTCCTTGTACTAAAAAATCATATTTACGAGCCAATTTAGCATTCACTTCAACCGGTTGCGTATCTCCATATCCTTTAGCTGATAGACGTTGTGTTTTTACACCTTTTGATAGTAAATAATTCATTACAGCTTCGGCCCTCTTCTGACTCAACACAATCGATTCAGTTTCGCTTCCCTCACCCGATGCATGTGCTGCAATATCCAATACAATGCTTTGATTCATATCCAGTATGGCAACCAAACGATCTAACTCTTGCTTCGAATCATTATTTAAATCGTATTTACCTTTCTCGAAATATAAATTCTGAAACATAATAGCATCTTCCATTGGCATCATTGGCACATCAAATTCAAACTCTTTATTATCGCTTAAACCAACAGTTGTAAATTTGTGTTTGTAGTTAAAATACCCTTTTGAAGCTACCATAAAAACATAATCGGTTTGCTTTTTTAATTGAAACCCAAATGCACCATCTTCTTTAACATTCAGTTTGATATTGGTACCATCACTACCGATCAGACGGACATATGCTTCGGTTATAGGTGTTTCTTCGTTCTGAGCAAAAACACGCCCCTTCATACTAAATTCTAGTTTTGGAAGAATAAACGAGTAAATATTATCAACACCTTTGGAGCTACCTCGCGAAGAGCTTAACAAACCTTCTTCTTCCATGCCTTTGAACACAATACCAAAATCATCGCCCTCGCTATTGATGGGTTTTCCCAAATTAGAAACTCTATAATAGCCAGCTTCCTCATCAAAAACAGCCCGATAAATATCTAAACCACCATATCCCACATGTCCGTTAGAAGCAAAATAAAGACTACCATCATCTCGAACATAAGGAAACATTTCATCACCCGGAGTATTGATTACATTTCCCATATTTATAGGTTCGCCCCATCCACTTTCACCTCCTTTAGCAGCTTTCCATATATCTTTTCCGCCTTCACCACCTGGCATATCACTAACAAAATAAAGAGTATTACCATCGGGCGAAATAGCCGGATGCGCCACTAATAAGCTATCGCCACCAATAGCAATTTGCGTTGGTTCTCCCCACTTGCCTCCCGAACGAGTTACCTCGAAAATTTGCGCGGTCAATGGTTCTTCGTTATTATATGGGCACTTGGTAAAATACATTGTTTTACCGTCTGAAGACATGGTTCCTGAACCTTCATCAAACTGCGTATTGATTGATTCATCTATCATTTCAGGATCAGTCCAATCACCTTTAGCATCAATCCTCGACATATATATATTAGAGACACCTTGACCTGTAATCCTACTTCGTCGCTTTGCCTTTTTCTCGGTTCGCATCGAAGAGAAATATACCTGATCATAGTCGGTACTGGCATATCCAGGACAAAAATCACTGTAACGAGTAGTACTTAAGCCTTTAATTTTTTCAACCTGATAACGGGTTTTTATTGAATCGGATTCAACCAACCGAATGGAAGCTAATCCGTTTTGAGCTCTTCTGTCTAACGCTTTTTTATCAAGGTAACTTTTAAAAGCCTCTTCAGCATCGTCGTATTTACCTGTTGCCAGATAACATTGTGCCATGTAGAGCTCTGCATCAATATTTTCATATTTATATCTTACACTCCGTTTATAACTACTTGCTGCCTTATTATACTTGTTGGTGTGTCGATAACATTCGCCCATGTAAAACGAAATCTCACCTTGCGTGTACTTATTCTTTTCTTTCTTATAAGCTTTTTTGAACTGCTTAGCACCCCTGTCGTACTCCCCAATAAGATATGCCTTATTGGCATTACCCATTTTCTTTCCTCCTGAACAAGAAAAAAGAAGTGAAACAATAACAAAAAGAAAAATATTTCGGTAAGATTTCGACAAAAAGGGCATTAACTCCATTGTTTAATAAAACTCAAAAATAAACATTTATTACAAAGCTAAAAACGGCCTAACGCTAGAAATATTGCTTATGTGGAGAATCGTATAATTAAAATAAAAGTTGATAAGGTCGTGCTATTGCTTCATCTATTTGAGTCAATCCGATATTACGACTAAAACGATAATACTCTTTACCTTGAAAATAGACTAATACCGTTGGCACTGCAAAAACCTGATAACTAGCAGCTATTTCGGGTTGTTCAACAGTATTAATATAGGCAAATTCACTCTTCGGGTATTTTTCTTCTATTAGTTCTTTCACCTTCGGTTTAAGAACCTTACAAACGCTACATCCATCATGTGAAAAATAAAGAACTATTGCATCTTTTTCCTGAACCAACTTTTCAACCTCATTCATCTCACTTTATTTTGAAATCAATACTGTAGCATAAGCAGCTATTCCATCTTCGGTTCCTACAAAGCCTAACTTCTCGGTTGTAGTGGCTTTTATGGCAACATCTTCCATATCAACTCCCATATTCTCGGCCAGTACCTTTTGCATTGTAGGGATCAAATCTTTGAGCTTTGGTTTTTGCAATGCAATTGTTGAATCAATATTACCGATAGAAAATCCTTTATCAGTGATTAACTCAACCGTTTTTCGTAATATGATTTTACTATCAATGCCCTTTAATGATGGATCAGTATCGGGGAAGTGAAAACCAATATCGCGCATATTTGCAGCACCTAATAAAGCATCGCAGATGGCATGTATTAAAACATCACCATCTGAATGACCTATACTTCCTTTACTATGATCAACTTTGATTCCACCTATCCATAATTCTTCTCCTTGGCCCAACTTATGAACATCGTATCCAAAGCCAACTCTTATTTTCATAACTCTTTATCTACGTTTCTTTTTATTACCTCCATTCATCTCACTTAAATCAAACGATAAGGAAAAACGCATTGTATTTCCAAGTGGATTATTTGCTACAATTGGAATAATATAAGATGCATCTAATTGAAAGGCATTAAATCGTAATCCTGCACCCGCAGAAGCAAATTTACGATTTCCTTGATTTTCGTTTTCATGAAAATAACCAGCTCTTAATGCAAATTGTTTATCATACCAATACTCGGCCCCCAGCGAAACGGTGATCTCCTGCAGTTCACCTGAAAAACCATCAGTGTGATCTCCAAACGATTTAAATATTGCTGCAGGAACTGACAAACCTGTCATATCTTCTCCATCACCACTTAATTGTGCTGACGGTACCAATAGTTTATTAGCATCTAAAGCAAACGAAATTGAGTTGTATTTATCCATATCCATGGCAAAACCAACCCCCAATTTTATGTTAGTTGGTATAAACTCTTTATTCACCTTATCGTAACTAATTTTTGATCCAATATTAGAAATATTTAAACCAGCAGAAAATTCTGCGTCATTTCGATTTACCCTCATTGGATTAACAAAGTAAAAAGCAACATCGGCAGCAAATGCGTTACCAGCACTTAAAGCTCCGTTATCTCCATACCCATTAGTTAAATCAGATCTGATATATCGGAAAGCAACCGCTCCTGAGAATTTTTCTGATAAAATTCTTGAATATGCTGCATCTAATGCAAATTCATTGGGACTACCTGTATACTGGTCAGTTCCATCAGCACCTGTAAATGTAATTTGCCCCATTGAAAAATATCTTAACGATGCACTTAATGTTTGCATCTTATCCATTCGGTAATGATAAGTTACATAATACATATTAATATCATTTACCAAAGATCTTAACCACGGAGTAAAAGATACAGACACCCCCATGCTACTTTCGATAAAAGCATATTTGGCAGGATTTAAATGTTGCGAATTCATATCTGGCGAAGTAGCTGCACCTACATCTCCCATACCTCCAGACCGTGATTCTGGATTAATATTTAAGAATGGTACAGCGGTTTGTATTGGTGTTTGAGCCTCTATAAATATAAAGTTTAAAGACAGGATAATGAGTGCTGTTCCAATCTTTAATAAATTCTTCTTCATACTAATTCTATTATTCATTTTTGAAATTTCAAAATTAATGTCTTCCCCTGACTATTATAAAACAAACTGTGTTTTTTTCTAAATATTATTCTATCACCAATATTTTTTTTGAGAAACTACCTTGTTGTCCTTCATTAGTTGAAAAGTCACTTTTTAAGATATACATCCCTCTTCTCACAACAGAAGGAATCTGATATTGAAAAGCCGTAACTGCAATTCCAACAGAAGGAACCTGCTGACTAACCTCATCGATTCTTCTTCCACTTAAATCATAAAGACGTAATGTAGTATTTAAGGTTGAGTTGGGAGAATCATGTTCAAACGAAATAAATACAGTTTCGGAAGATCTGATTGGATTAGGGTATAACATTGAATTTGATATTTTCAATTCTCCAGAAATTTCAACTTTAAATGAAAGTTCTATGGTTGATGAATTGTTTACATTATCCCAAGCCTTTAACTGCAATACATGATCTCCTTTTTCTAACGCAGGAAGCTGATATGATAAGCTCCCTTTCTTATAGGTATTGTTTACTGAGCTGTAATAATCATTTAGAATAATTGAATTAGCTCTGTTATCATCTATCGTTAGCGTTATGTCATGCCCAATACCAACTCCACTAGCATTTATACCACTCTCATCGAAAAAATTAGCTTCTAAAATAGGACTAGATCCTGTAATATCGCCATTTTCAAAACTTTCGTCGTTTAACCACGCTACTATTTCAGGCCCTTCATTATCATCTGGAGGATTGTTCGTCATGCTACCAACTTTAATTGTATTACTGGCACCAAACGCTTCATTTAAATCAGTATCTGATCCATAAAAACTAACTCTTCCATTATCAACATTGTATTTAATATCTTTAGGTACCATAAAAGAAACCGTAAAACGACCATCTTTTACATCCACATCTCCATTAAAAATCCGACTTTCAAACACCTCATATCCAAAAGGAACATTACCCGTATTCCCCTGTGTTGTAGCAGTAACAGGTTTATCAAATACTCTGACGTTTACTGTTCCTGATTTAAAAATATCAGTTTGTTCTCCATCGACTAAACCTTCTATATTTACTAAATCTAAGGCTTTTAAAGTGTCTTGTTTTTCCGGATTAGTTTCTCCATTTAGCTTTTCAATTAATATATTGTTACTTGGATAAGCCAACTGCAATGCTGGGTCGCCTAACAATGTAAAATTCAATTTATTAATAGTATTGCTTATTGCATTTTTAGTTTTACAAATAATATCCCCCAATCGAGGTATTTCTCCGTACTCACCCTGCTGAAATATATTTTCATATAGTGTTTTATTTAATGAAAAATTAGAATTAGACCAAGCTACGCGTGTTGTAGTTAAAAGCCCAATTCCACCACCATTAGGAGATATTAACACTGCCTCACCAGCAGAACCGTCTCTAAGCGTCTTATCATCAAAACGGCTAAATTCACATGTTGCTGTTACAAATAAAGGCAACTTATTAGCGTTGGTTAATCCCTGAATATCCGTACGATTTAAAATATTTTCATGTGCCAATTGATTTTCACTTCCATGACCTGTATAATTAAAAATCAGTGTTCCATTACCAATGGCGTCCATAATCGCATCATGTGCATCTGGATAACGATCACCAGCAGTGTTTGTCTCCTTAACATAGGCATCCAGATAAATTTTATTGATGTCGAATTCAGGATTACTCGTGTTAACCATTCTAGTTAGCGAATCAGCCTGCCACATATGAAGATTACTATCCCCATCATCCCCAACAAATGTTAAAGTACCTTTCCAATTACTATAATCAGAACCGAAGAGATAATTTTCTATTTTATCAACGACAGCCTTCGCCTCCATTGTGTTATTCACAGGAAATCTTCCAATACCTATATCCAGCTTATTAGTTTGAATATTTTCACCCTCATTTAAATCCAGAAAGCCATAAAAATCATCTGACACATATGAATTTGAAAAATTAATTGAGTTTTCTGATTGATAAGTTAATATAAAATTGGTATTATCAGAATCGATACTTCTATTATCATATGAACCATTGCCAAACAACAATAAATATTTAAACCCATCTTGTTTTTCATATAAAAAGCGAGCATAATCTCGTAGTGCACAAACATCAGGTTGACCGGATGAGAATTCATTATACACCAGTTCCGGCTCAACTACCAAGCACTGCAAACCAGAATGTTCTAAATGCAAAGCGGCTAGTCTTTCTGCCTGATCTTTAAATATAGGATTCGCAACAATTAGCATTTCCGGAACCGTAGCTCCATGCAAATCCTGATTAGAAACTTCTTCTAAAAATGTTGGTTGTGGAAAATTTGCTGAAGGATTAAATACTATATACTCTTTTAAATATCTGGCTTCGGCGGTAAATCCCCTTTTATTTCCATAGTCCTCCAAATTAATAGAAACAGGTGATGTGTGATTGGTAATATTCCACAATATAGAGTTGTTATTCGTATTATCAATATAATATCTTACCACATTGCTATTTCCTATAACATCCTTATTCCGAAAGGCTAATTCATCATTTAATATTAAAGACTCCTTAGCGTTTATACATAAATAATTTAAATATGAATATGCGCCACCTGAATTAGAACGATATTCTAGACCAACCTGAATAGTATTTGAATTACTATAAAATGAAGCATCAGCTATCCCTTTTTGAGCAGCATTTCCCGTCGTCGTACCGTAGGTTACCGAAGGAATAGATATACTATGTAATGCTTGTTCTGAACCATTTACAAATATATTCATATATGATACTGAACTTGAACGCCCTATTACATTAGTTAACAACTTTACTGGTTGATCTTTTACCAAATTTGGAAAATTAAACTCAAAATCAACGGGAGTCCCTACTTCTATACGATCTCCATACCATGTTCTTCCCGACTTGATTATATTATACATTTCAGCCTCATAATAGTCATAGCTATCATATTCATTTGTTTCTACATTATAGGTATCATAAGCATCAGTACTTACCTGAACTTCTCTACCTTCACCAACATCTTCGGTTAGAAAATAATATGCTTCATCAGAATAATCATTAATTTGTTGTACAAACATATCGCGTTGCGTATTATAGGTCCATTCTGTTGGTCCTTGAGCATAAAAATAAATAGCATTATTCGCATGCATAACCGCATTTTCAGCTAAATCATCAATCCGACTCATGCCATTACTTTTAGGTAACATATTTCCACCGTTACCAAATACTTTTACATTTGCTCCATCAGAAAATCCCCATGAACTCAATAACGAATATGGTATTTTATGAATTCCAGATTCTGTAATGCCTATTTTAATCCATCTTCCAGAACTTAATACAGAATGCTCAGCTACAGAAGAATTATTGATAGTTGTTAAAGCAGTCGAATACGATGTTTTTATTGTATCTACCTGTATTTGAATACAATTTATTTTATTATATACTTTTAAATCTTCATTAAATACTATAGGTACCATCTGAATTTCGAGATAGTTCTTTTTCCTGATGGTGACAATGTGCGTTTCACTATAAGTTATAGCATTAACATCCATTTTTTTTATCAAAGCTGTTTCGACTGCATTTGTTGCATTTTGTTCAAGAACATTTAGTTTTACTTTTATGTCCTGGAGTGTAAGATTATTTGAAGGCAATGGATATCTAACCATTAATAATGGTAATTCTTCAGTCGTAACCCCTGACTGATTTGAAAAACTCAATAACGGATTGGATTCATCACACCGATTCCACTGTATAACTTTAGTTTCACTAATAGTTTGAGCTCTTAATCCAACTGAGAACCAAATCGAAAATATTACTAATATTACTATCCTTACCATATTATTTACAAATGTGTAAAATAAACATTAAAATCGTTGCAATGTTTAAATACTACTTTAAATCATACGCTTACAACCGAAGTCAAAAACTATTTATCAACAAAAAGCTGCAAAAATAACTCTTTCGGCACAAGATTTTCCTATATTTAACGTTTATAATATCGAAAAATTGCTCTTTGCATATATGCAAATAAAAAAAAGCATTAAACCTTCTTTTGGTATAACCTTTTTATATTTTTGCAGTATAACAAAGGCAATTAAACGTTACTTTTAAAGTAAATTTGTTTCATAAATTTTTGAAAATTAGATTACAATACTATAAGCTATGAGGATTAAAAACGGAATTATTCTGGCTATTTTTGCTTTAAGTATGGTTGGTTTTTCATCATGCAAAAGTGGTAAGGGCAACAAAAGCGTTTCATCAACTACAGGTTGGGAATATAATACTCCCGACAATGGTGGTTTTGAATATAAGGCTGGTTACGAACAGGAAACAGGTCCTGGTCTTGTATTTATTGAAGGTGGTACCTTTATTATGGGTCGCGTTGAGCAAGATGTACTTTATGAATGGAATAATGCTCCACGTAGAGTTACTGTTCCATCGTTTTACATGGATGAAACAGAAGTTCGAAATGTTGACTACCTTGAATATTTATTCTGGATTAACCGTGTGTATGTTGATTACCCCGAAGTATACCGAAAGGCTTTACCTGACACATTAGTTTGGCGTCGTCCAATGGCATACAATGAGCCAATGGTTGAAAATTATTTACGTCACCCAGCTTATGCAGAGTACCCTGTAGTTGGTGTCAATCATATTCAAGCACAAGACTACTGTAAATGGCGTACTGATCGTGTAAACGAAAATATCTTAGTACAAGAAGGTATTCTTGAATTAGATGTTAATCAACAAAACGAAAACGTTTTTGACACAGAAGCATACTTATATGGACAATATGAAGGTATCCAAGGTAAAAGACCAATGGAAGACCTTAATCCAAATAACGAAAGTCGTCGTGTAAGATGGGATGATGGTCTTTTATTACCAAAGTATCGCCTCCCAACCGAAGCTGAGTGGGAATATGCTGCTTTAGGTTTGATTGGAAACTCTTACGATGAAAGAATGACAAATCGTCGTATCTATCCTTGGGATGGTCATATCTTACGTAATGCCGATAAAAAGGAAAGAGGTAAAATGATGGCTAACTTTGTAAGAGGAAATGGTGATATGATGGGTATGGCCGGTGACTTAAATGATGGAGGTGATGTTACTGTTGATGTTCACTCATATTATCCAAACGATTATGGTTTATACTGTATGGCTGGTAACGTTAACGAGTGGGTTGCTGATGTATTCCGTCCTCTATCATTCGAAGACATGGATGAATTCAGCCCTTATCGTGGTAACGTATTCAAACAAAAAGTTCTTGATGAAGAAGGCTACATTGTTGAAAAAGACAGCTTAGGTCACATTCGATACAGACCAGAGACTGACAAAGACATTATGAACCGCAAGAATTATCGTACTGCTGATAACCGTAACTTTGATGATGGCGATGCAGTAACTAATATTTCTGAGGGTTCAACATGGGTTGATTCAGAAAAAAGTACTGGTAGCATGTACTCTGGAGCACCTAATAGTAGCTTAGGAAGTTTAGTGAGCGACCGTTCAAGAGTATACAAAGGTGGAGGTTGGAGAGACCGTGCTTATTGGTTAGCTCCAGGTGCTCGTCGTTACTTAGACGAACGTGAAAGTCGTGATGACTTAGGTTTCCGTTGTGCTATGACACGTGTAGGAAGCCCTATTTCAGGCAAGAAAAAATAATAGCATATAATTCCAAAGATATAAGAGGTTGACCATTCAGGTCAGCCTCTTTTTTTTTATTTTCGTTCATCAATAAAATATACCTCTGAAAATGGATAAGATTAAAGATATTTATAAGGCTTTCTGCCAATCCTCAGGAATTTCAACTGATAGTAGAAACTGCCCTGATAATTCGATGTTTGTAGCCTTAAAAGGCAGTAATTTTGATGGTAATAAATATATTGACGAAGTCTTATCCCAAGGTGCCACTTATGCAATCAGTAGCAATTCAGAATTCAGCACCCTAGAGAATGTATTTATTGTAGAGGATACACTGTTAACGTTACAACAATTAGCTAATTACCACCGTAAACACCTTACCTTCCCCATCATATCTATCACTGGCACTAATGGAAAAACCACCTCAAAGGAGCTAATTAATACAGTTCTTTCAGAAAAATACAAAACTAAAGCCACAGCCGGAAATTTCAACAATCATATTGGTGTACCGTTAACTCTCCTTTCCTTTTCGAATGATTTGGAAATTGGCATTGTTGAAATGGGCGCAAATCATATGGGTGAAATAGAATTACTATGCAATATAGCTGAGCCGGATTACTGTTTGATTACAAACGTAGGCAAAGCACATCTTGAAGGATTTGGATCATTTGAAGGAGTAAAAAAAGCAAAAGGTGAAATGTACCAATATGCACTTAAAAATGAGAAGACAATTTTCATCAATAAAAGTAATCTTCATTTGAAGGAAATGGCCAAATCAAATACCAATAAGTTTGAATACGGAAAAAATAGTAATATCGAAGCAAAAATAACCTCATTAAATCCTTTTGTAAGTATTGAATGGGATGACTACAAAACAAATAATAGATACGAAACAACTACTAATTTAATTGGCTCATACAACTTAGAAAACATAAATGCTGCTATTGCTATTGGAAGATACTTCGACGTTGAACCAGAAGCAATAAATAAAGCATTAACTAATTATTCTCCAACTAACAATCGCTCTCAATTTATCCAAACGAATGAAAATAAAATTATAATGGATGCTTACAATGCTAATCCATCAAGCATGGTGGTTGCTTTGGATAATTTCAACCAAATTGAAGAAGACAAAAAGATTGTAATTCTTGGTGGTATGAAAGAGTTAGGAAAAGATTCTGAAAAGGAACACCAAAAGCTTATTGAATTAATTGACAATTGCTCATTCAACAAAGTAATACTGATTGGCGAGGAATTCTCAGGCATAAATAAACAATACATACATTTTACCACCAATGCAGAATGTATTGCATCTCTGAAAAAGAATCAATTAAAAGACTCGTATATATTAATTAAAGGCTCACGAAGTAATAAACTTGAAGAATTATTACCTCTCTTATAACTGAAAATGCTTTAACTGACTAAATCGAGTAGCTTTCTTAAAATAAAAAGCCCAAATAATGCTTTGAGGATAAACTTCGTTATGATGTTTTTTTATTCTCATAGGCCTTTGAAACCTTCTTTTTCTTAAGGCTTCAGGAATCATTGCATAAAAAGATAAATGAGCTTTAAATACTGCCATAAAAAAGCTAAACTCTCCTTTCGCTATAAAATGCAGAGCAGCTATTCCATCCAACACCATACGAACAAAGAGAATTGGAAGCAAACTAAATCCACTCAAGTTCTTAAGCATCATCAGCAAATTATTGCGGAAATTAAGAAACGTTTTTCGTGGATGTTGTTGATCAAGCGTTGCGCCACCAACATGTAGAACTTCTGAAGAAGGAAATACCTTTATTTCATAACCCATATTTTTGATTCGCCAGCATAGGTCGATCTCTTCCATATGAGCAAAAAAAGATTCATCCAAACCACCCGTTTTGTGATATAGATCAGCCCTGATCATTAATGCAGCTCCTGTTGCCCAAAAAACAGATAAAGACTCATTGTATTGCCCTTTATCCTCTTCTATTTCATTCAAAATCCTACCTCTACAAAAAGGATATCCAAACAAATCGATATAACCACCTGAGGCCCCTGCGTATTCAAAAAACTTTGGAGAATTATAAGCCCTTATTTTTGGCATACAAGCAGCTAGATTCTCATCTTCATCCATAGCTCCTATCAGTGGATTCAACCAATTGGATTCAGGAGCAACATCACTATTTAAAAGTATGTAATAATCTGCTTCTACCTGCTGAAGTGCCTTATTGTATCCTCCTGCAAAACCGTAATTTTGATCTAATAGAATGGTTTTAATTTCAGGATGATTCATTCTGATATATTCCAAACTATTGTCTGTAGAAGCATTATCAGCCACTATAATCTCGACATCTTTTCGGTTGGAGTTTTTTATAACAACAGGTAGAAATTGCTTAAGCAAAGAACTTCCATTCCAGTTTAAAATTACGATGGCTGTTTTTGACATTCCTTAATAATTATTTTTTAGCAAGTACTCTGTTTTCGGAATACTTCCATCTTCTGTGTGACCACAACCAGAATTCAGGATTCTCCTTTATAGATTTCTCTAAATGTTGTATATACTTATCGGTAATTTCGTGTTCTTTGCTTTCAACACTATTTTCAACCATCGGAACAATATCAACCTCATAGTAACCACGCTTCACCTTTTTCATATCTAAATACACTACCGAAGATTTTGTTAATCTAGCAATTTTCTCAGGTCCGGTTAAAACGGCTGAATTCTGGTTTAAAAATTCTCGCCAATATTGAATTTCTGGTCTACCAGGACTTTGATCAGCAATTAAGCCTAATACAAAACGCTGATTACTGCGCTTCAATTTAACAACCTCTTTTAAGGTTGCTTTCATTGTAAAGTTCTTATTGCCCCATCGTCCTCTTAATTGCAACATATAAGCATCGAAACGTTTATTTTTTAGTGGTCGATACACATCACAACCCAAGCATTTGCAATGCAGATTTATACTTGGAATCCATTCCCAATTGTTATAATGAGCTAAAACAGCCACTACATCTTTATCTTCCAGATATGCTTTTTCTAAATACTCGAGATTATTAAATTTAACCCTTCTCTTCATTTCTGCTTCTGACATAGTTTGAAGCTTTGTTGTCTCCATAAAAAGATCGCAAAAATGGCGATAAAACCTATTTCGAATTACTTTACGTTCTTTATCTGTTTTTTCAGGGAATGAATATTTTAGATTTTCATCTATAACCTTACGACGATATCCTACCAAACGAATTAATATATAATATAGATCTGCAAAAACATACATAACACGCATTGGCAATAAACTACCCAACCAAAGCAAACCTATTAATATATTAGTAAAAAAAGCCTTCATTTATTCTACCATCAAATTACATACAGCATCAGTAAACTCATCATGAGTTGCTGCATTACTTGCTATAATTTCGCGACCAAAAATATAATTATCTCCTTTGGAGAAATCGCACACCTTACCTCCTGCTTGTTGCACAATAAAAGCTCCTGCCGCAACATCCCAAGGTTTTAGATCATACTCATAGAACGATTCAAAGCGCCCACAAGCAACATAAACCAAATCAGTGGCTGCAGAGCCTAAACGGCGAAGTCCATGAGAATTCTTCATAAAATAATCTAACGACTGCTTAAAGCCTTCCATTCTGCTGAAATTAGAATACGGAAAACCTGTCGCAACCAAACTATCTGCTACTGTTTTTGCTTTAGAAACTTCTATAACAGCATCATTAAGATATGCCTCTCCTCCGTTCCAGGAATAAAAACACTCGTCTAATCCCACTTCATATACACAACCAATAACGATCTTATCATCTTCCATCAAAGCAATGCTGATGGCAAAAGGCGACAAACCATGGATAAAATTGGTGGTACCATCGATAGGATCGATAATCCAGTTGAATTTTTCTCCACGAACATCTTCTGTTCCTTCTTCAGCAATAAAGCCAGCCTCTGGAAGCACTTTTTTTAATCCGTCAATGATTCTTCTTTCCGAAGCTTTATCTATATGAGTAACAAAATCGTTACTTCCTTTAACTTCAATATTTAAATTGGCTTTTTGCCTTTCTTCTTTAATGAACAAACCGGTTGAACGAGCAATGTCGCAAACTGATTCACAAATCGATTTATAATTCATAAATTATGGTTTGATTAATTCAACACTCATAGCCATATCATTCAAAACCAAATGTTTTAATTTAACTTTTACAATTTGGTTAACTAAGGCTGAATCATATTTTATTTCAGATTTCAAGTAATTAGGCGTATACCCTGTCATATAACCTTCGTGCTCGGCTTTTTCAAATAACACTTCGGTTTCGAAACCAATATGTTTTTTGTAAAAAGCATTTGTCTTAATTTCAGATAATTCATGAAGCTGTTTACTTCGCTCCTTACGCACATGAACAGGAACAACTTCCTCTATCTTCAAAGCCTGTGTATTGGGTCGTTCAGAGTAAGTAAACACATGCAATTGTGAAACATCCAAACTATTTAAAAACTGATAAGTAGTATCAAAATCCTCATCCGACTCTCCTCTAACACCCGTAATAACATCAACACCAATAAAAGCATTAGGCATAACCGATTTCACTTTCTCCACCTTTTCTTTAAAAAGTTGCGTATCATATTTTCGCTTCATCAGCTTTAATATTTTATCACAACCCGATTGAAGTGGAATATGAAAATGAGGCATAAATCGTTTTGATTGAGCAACAAATTCGATAATATCATCTGTCAAAAGATTTGGCTCAATAGAAGAAATACGGTAACGCTCAATCTTTTCAACTTTATCTAAGGCCTTAACCAAATCGAAAAAAGTCTCGTCGTTTCCTTTACCGAAATCGCCAATATTAACCCCCGTCAATATAATTTCTTTAGCACCTGACTCGGCAGCTTTTTTTGCTTGCTGAACTGTATTAACAACCGTATCACTACGACTTCGACCTCGCGCTAGAGGAATTGTACAGTATGAACAGAAATAATCGCATCCATCCTGCACTTTAAGAAAACACCGTGTGCGATCACCAAACGAAAAGGACGGTTGAAACTTCTTATTTTTTCCAATATTACCTGCAAAAACTTCGGTAGTCTGATGCTTGTTACCGTCATGCATATATTGCAGAATATCAAATTTCTCATCAGAACCTAAAACAAGGTCTACACCTTCAATATGTGCAACATCATCGGGTTTTAGCTGGGCAAAACAGCCCGTTACTACAATAAAAGCTTCAGGATTTTGCTTAATAGCCTTTCGAATAACCTGCTTACACTTCTTATCGGCTAATTCGGTTACCGAACAAGTATTAAAAACATACACATCTGCTTTTTCATTAAAAGAAACTTTTGAAAAACCAGCCTCCATCATGGTTGCTGCTACGGTTGATGTTTCGCTAAAATTTAACTTACATCCAAATGTATGAAATGCTACTTTTCTGTTTTTGAAAACCGATTGGTCAATCATCTGCCTAACTTTAGACGGCAAAATTATGAAAAAGTAAGCTATTAATAGGATATAAATGCAAAAACCCGCCCTTAAGAAATGTTAAGAACGGGCCATTACAATCTAATTTATTTCTAATTACAACAAGTTTGAGGCTAATTCGGCTAAATAACTTCTTTCGCCTTTAACCAGATTAATATGTGCAAACAACTCTTGTCCGCGCATTTTGTCAGTCATATATGCTAAACCATTGGATTGCATATCCAAATAAGGAGAATCAATTTGTTGAACGTCACCTGTAAAAATAAGCTTTGTACCCTCTCCTGCTCTCGTAATAATAGTTTTTACTTCGTGTGGAGTTAAGTTTTGCGCTTCATCAATAATAAAATAAGCATCCGACAAACTACGCCCCCTTATATAAGCCAATGGCGTAATTACCAACTGTTCATTTTTCACCATTTCGTCAACCCTATTCACCTCTTTACTGGTAGGCTTAAACCGACTTTTTATCACGCCAAGGTTATCGAACAAGGGTTGCATATAAGGGCCAATTTTTTCATTTACATCGCCAGGTAAAAAACCCAAATCACGATTCGCTAAAGGCACAATCGGACGTGCCAACAATATCTGGTTATACATCTGAAATTGCTGCAAAGCTGCCGCTAAAGCCAACAAAGTTTTTCCGGTTCCGGCTTTACCTGTTAATGAAACCAACTTAATATCGGGATTAAGGAGCGCATCCAACGAAAAGGTTTGTTCGGCATTTCGGGGCTCAATACCATATGCTGTGTTTTTTTCAACTCGCTTGATCAATCCCGATGTTTTATCATGAAATGCTAATACACTTTGGTTCCCATTTCGAAGAACAAAGTATTGATTAGGTGGCAGATCTTCATTTGCAGGAAATTCACTTTCGGGAATACCCGGATGAGTATATAGGGCCTCAATCAGTTTTTTATCAAAATCTTCATGAATCTCCACCCCATTATTCAATATATCAATATCCTTAACTTTATCATTTTCATAATCTTCAGATATCAAACCTAATGATTTAGCTTTTAATCGCAAGTTGATATCCTTGGTTATTAAAATAGATTGACGACGAGGAAACTTCGATTTAATATGAAGGGCAATTGCAAGAATCCGATGATCGGCCGTATTTTCGCTAAACGAATCTTTCATCTCTTCTGGAAGAGGTTTTCCTGTGGCAACAAATAGCTTACCTAATCCTTTACCTAATGAAACACCATCCTTAAATAATTTTTCGCCGGCTATCTTATCCATTTCGCGAGCGAACTCACGAGCCTGAAAATTAATTAAATCGTTACCTTTTTTAAATTTATCTAACTCTTCTAAAACAACTATTGGAATGATTATATCATTTTCCTCTAAGTTGTATATACATTTGTGGTCGTGTAAAAGAACATTGGTGTCGAGAATAAATATTTTTTTAGCCATAAATTAAGGGTTTTCTGTTGCTATTAAAGATAATGAAATTTCGTTCCAATATACATTTACCATATATTAATTTTGACGAAAGATGAAGAGTTATAAAGAGACATTGGATTATTTATTTGGTCAACTTCCGATGTATCAAAGAGTAGGTAAAGCTGCTTATAAAGCAGATCTTTACACCACCAATGAATTGGACAAATATTTTAAGCATCCACACAAAAATTTTAAAACAATACATGTTGCCGGAACAAATGGGAAAGGATCTGTTTCGCACTGCCTGGCTTCGGTTCTTCATCAAGCAGGTTACAAAACCGGGTTATATACATCACCACATCTTATCGATTTCAGAGAACGGATAAAAGTAAATGGTGAAATGATATCGGAACAGGCAGTAATAGATTTTGTCGAAGATCATCAATACATCATAAATAAATTAGAACCTTCGTTTTTTGAAATGACAGTGGCCATGGCTTTTAATTATTTCGATAAAGAAAAAGTTGATATTGCAGTAATTGAAGTTGGTATGGGAGGTCGATTAGATTCAACCAATATTATATTCCCAGAAGTTTCGGTTATTACCAATATTGGGTTGGATCACACTGCTTTTTTAGGAGACAGCCTTGACAAGGTTGCGATAGAAAAAGCCGGCATCATAAAAGAAAATGTTCCTGTAATTATTGGACAAACACAAGAAGACACCACACCAGTTTTTGTTGACATAGCAAAATCAAAGAATGCTCCTATAATTTTTGCTGACCAACAATTGCAAGCTCCATACTCAACAATTAGTATTGATGAGAAACAAATATTCCAGATCTCAAATAATAATGAAATACTCTTTCCTGATCTAAAATTGGACTTATTAGGCAACTATCAACGAAAGAATATTGTTACCGTTTTGTGTACCATTGAAACACTGCAACAAAAAGGAATTTTGATTTCGAAAGAAGACATTTACCAAGGTCTGGAACTTGTTGTTGGGAATACTGGCTTGTTGGGAAGATGGCAAACTCTTGGTTATAATCCCAGAATTATTTGCGATACTGGTCATAATGCTGATGGAATTAGTTACATAGTTGAACAAATTAAAAATACAGCTTATAAAGCTCTTCATTTTATCATTGGTATGGTCGATGATAAAGATCACGCAAAAGTATTATCTCAGCTTCCGAAAGATGGTATTTATTACTTTACTAGAGCAGCCATTCCCCGAAGTATGTCTGCAGAAAATCTTCAAATAATTGCAAAAAATCATCAACTCGAAGGTAATTGTTATAAAACACCATACCTTGCTTTAGAAAAAGCAAAAAAAATTGCAGATCCTAATGATTTGATATTCATTGGAGGAAGCACTTTTATTGTTGCTGACACGTTAGAAAAATTAAAATAATATTTGGAGGTAACGAAAAAGAGATCTATTTTTGCATCGCTTTTCAGGAGAGATCTTGAATAGGGCGATTAGCTCAGTTGGTTTAGAGCACTTGGTTTACACCCAAGGGGTCGGGGGTTCGACTCCCTCATCGCCCACTCAACAATCAAACGGATTGTGAGGTTTAATACAAAATGACCTGAAAATATTTCAGGGCGATTAGCTCAGTTGGTTTAGAGCACTTGGTTTACACCCAAGGGGTCGGGGGTTCGACTCCCTCATCGCCCACTCAACAATCAAACGGATTGTGAGATTTTATACAAAATGACCTGAAAATATTTCAGGGCGATTAGCTCAGTTGGTTTAGAGCACTTGGTTTACACCCAAGGGGTCGGGGGTTCGACTCCCTCATCGCCCACTTAACAGTCAAACGGATTGTGAGGTTTAATACAAAATAACCTAAAATATTTCAGGGCGATTAGCTCAGTTGGTTTAGAGCACTTGGTTTACACCCAAGGGGTCGGGGGTTCGACTCCCTCATCGCCCACCAATAATCATCAAAAGAGATGATTCATTTATAGTAAAATTGTAACAACAAGTGCAGCAATGCACTTCACGTATATCGACTTGGAGAGATGGCAGAGTGGTCGAATGCGGCGGTCTTGAAAACCGTTGTACCGCGAGGTACCGGGGGTTCGAATCCCTCTCTCTCCGCTGAAAGCGAAAGCAATTTAAAGTAAAAACCTGTAAGTCAACACTTACAGGTTTTTTTAATGCGCAATATTTTGCAAAAAGAAGCAAAAAAACGCAGTTTTTCGGTGGATTTCTGGTGGACTAAAAAAGTCCTCATTTTAGTCCACCAGAAACGGTTAAAAAAGCTCTGTATTACGCTGTATTGCTCGGTTTTAGATTGCAACAAAATGAACTCATAAAAATAATTTTAACATCAAAAATTTATTATTATGAGTGGACTTGAGACCATCAAAATCAACTTCTTTATCAAGAAGACAAAATTACTTAAAAACGGAGAAGCTCCAATCTTCGTTCGAATCATTATCAACAAGGAAAGAGACGAGTATGGCTTAAAGCAAAGTATTCTGCCTAAACAGTGGAATGAATCCAAACAATTCGTAAAAGGCAATTCTGAACAAGCTGAGAAAATCAATCAGCTCATTGAACTTCACAGAACAAAAATCCAATCATATTTTAATTTTATAACTATGGATAACCAACCTATTAATCCAAGAATTCTCAAAGAAAAGATGGTTGGTAAAAAAGAAACCAGACGTACTATTCTGAAAGTTTTCCAGGAACACAATGATAATGCAAGAAAACTTATTGGTATTGACTTCGCCCCTGATACTATTCAACGATACGAAACCTGCTATATGCACACCAAAGACTTTATACGTTGGCAATATAAACGTGAAGATATGGCCTTGGAAGATCTGAACCATCAATTCGTACGTAATTATGAGCTATATCTAAAAACCGAACGTAAATGCGCTCATAATACCGCCATTAAGTATTTGAAGAACTTTAAGAAGATCGTTAGAATTGCCTTGGCTAACGGCTGGATGAAAAAAGATCCTTTTGCAACCATCAAATTTAAATTAAAACCTGTTGATGCTGTTTACTTGACAAAAGAGGAACTGGATACCTTAATAAATAAGGATATTAGTATGGAGCGATTAAGACAAGTACGTGATGTTTTTGTTTTCTGCTGCTTTACAGGATTAGCTTTCTCTGATGTCAAATCCTTAAAAAGACAGCACATCACAACAGATAGTAACAGAATTACCTGGATTCATAAAAAACGTACTAAAACAGATCAGATGAGTACAATTTTCGTAATTGAAGCTGCTAAAAAACTAATGGCGAAATATAAAAACGAACCGGAACTCATTGAAAAGGATGCAGTCCTACCTGTTTTGAGCAATCAAAAAATGAATGCATATTTGAAAGAAATCGGAACTATATGCGGTATAGATAAACCTATATCAACACATACAGCCAGACATACCTTTGCGACTACAGTTGCTTTAGAAAACAATATGCCTCTTGAAGTTGTATCAAAGACTTTAGGTCATTCCAGCACAAAAATGACTCAGCGCTATGCCAGAACGACAGAGGCTTTGATTAGTAAGAATATGGAGAAGATAGCGAATTTGTATTAAAAACAAATAGGCTTAGAGCAAATATCGCGATATGCGATATTTGCTCAAGACTTATAATTAAATTTCATGCTAATAAAGGTCGTTAATTAATTTTATTCACTCCATTAATTGCCTTTTGAATCGTTATAATAGCATTTTGTGACACGCCACACTCTTTAGCTATTGAGTCCCAATGAGAAACTGCATCTTGCACTTCTTCCAATATCAGCTCCGGTTTCTTTATTCCAAAATGTAAGCCTAACTCCAATAAATGTTTCCTTCCCGGATTTTTACTCTCTCCTGCAACCATTGTGCTATGAAAACCATATGCTGAATTTGAAAAAGTGAGATCATATACAGGTGCAAAACTCCAATTACCTTTGACATCCATTAAAAAAGAGAAGTTCTTACTATGATCATCCCTGTTATGAGCAAACACATTAAAAGCTGCCAGACGTAATACTTTTTCGTATGCTTTCACATGTTTTTCAAGTTGAAAGGCACAATCCATTAAATGACCATAATCCATGGTGCTCATTCTAAAATTATCATGCATCAATCCACTTGCAGTATGCATGTGAATTCTTTTCTCTTTTATTCTGTCAAAGCGTTTTGTACCAAAGTATGTTTGTCCCGAGCGTCCTGTGAATAGTTTACAATCGCTCATTACCAATCCGGCTTTTAAAGCCATCTTATGGTAAGCGTATTCAATATTGGCAATCTCTTTAGGGTCTGACGATGATGGAAATTTAATCAGCCAATCTTCAAAACCTTCTGCCAGTTTTTGATGACCATGCATTAATTCTTTGGTGACATTATTATACCCAACAAATATTTTAGGACGTGCCCCACCGGAAGAACCACCTAAAGTATATAGCTCTTCAATTATATCAGAATCACTTCCTTTTAAAATATGATCCATTTCCCGGGCTATCATATCCAGTTCAATTTCAGATGATATTGCAACATCTTCATCAAACTTTGGTCTGTAACATAAAGCACCCATCCCCTTATCACCAACGTAAGCCAAGCGATCCAATGGAGTTATATTTTGCATATTTACATCTTTCGATGCAAGAGAACGATCTAACAACAACCTTCCCCAACCATCAGGTAACGAATCGTTAAAAACACCATACAGCCCATCAAAGGGTTCTGAACCGGTGGAATTGATTTCATTATTATAAGGCAGCTTAATTGGTGAAATATTGAGACCACATTTCAAAAAATCAGCATTATAGCGAAAGTAGATTGTTCGATTATCCCTTACCGTTTCCCCTACCTCATAACTTTGGTCCTCAAGCTCCAAAGACACTAAAATATTTTTGATATTTTCCATAACAATTTCTTTACCTACTATTTAGTCGAAAAAAGATCCTCAATATTGCCTAAGTCTTCTTTGGGTTGGAAAACTAATTTAAAATCTTCCAGCCTATCAAGAAGGTGAGCTAACTTAAGTAATGATTCCAAAGATATTTGTCCAGTAGTTTCAAAACGTTTTAAGCTCCCTAAAGAGACACCAGATCTCTCTGCCATAACTGATTGAGATAACTTTAATTGTTTACGCAAGGCTTTGTGGCGTTTGGCCAGTTCCTTACCAATTTCATGAGGTGTTGGATTAATTGAATACATATAGCTAATATATTAGACAAATATAGCCATATTTTTATCATATAGCTAATATATTAACCACTACTTTACAGCATGATATTTGTTAATTCGATTATATCAGTTGAAGGCAATCATTTTATCGGTATCTATCCTCTCTTAGAAAATAACACCTCCTGGTTTTTAGTTACAGACTTTGATAAAGAAAACTGGAAGGAAGAATTCGTACTCTTTCAAAAAAAAAATGTAATGAATATAGCACTTCTGCATATATTGAAAGTTCATAATCTGGTAAAGATGCTCATGTTTGGATCATTTTTTAAAAACCACTACCTAAATTAAGATAAGAAAAGCATTTATAACATTATACCTAAGAGCCTCATTTAATAACTTTGAAATCGAAATTATAAAACTTTGATACTTGCTACTTTATATACTTGCTAATAATCACTAAATTTAGATAATTCAGTTCTAATATGTGAATATTGAAAATATATATTAAAAATATGGTATGCATACGCTGCCAAATGGTGGTTAAAAGTGAACTGGAAAAGCTTGGTTTAAACTATATTTATGTCAATATAGGCGAAGCAAATGTTACTGAGAATCTATCTGATGATCAGCTAAAGAAACTAGATCACATTTTGAGAAAATCAGGACTGGAATTGATGGATGATAAAAAAAGTATTCTGGTTGAAAAAATAAAAGTTGCTATTATTGAACTGGTACATTATACTGATGATCAAATAAAAGTAAACTTATCTGACTACCTTAGTGAAAAACTTAATCATAACTATACATATCTGGCTAATCTATTCTCAGAAGTTAAAGGGATAACTATTGAAAAGTTCTTTTTGATACATAAAATTGAAAAAGTTAAGGAACTCATTGTTTATGATGAACTAACTCTTTCCGAAATAGCTTATAAAATGCACTACAGCAGTGCGGCACACTTGTCAAATCAATTTAAAAAAATTACAGGACTTACCCCTTCCCATTTTAAGGATCTTAAAAATAAAAGGCGTGACACACTCGAAAATGTGTGAATTATGTAATTTTTTATTAGAAATCTATAACGCCTCCATTCTATTGTTTCACGAACTTTAACCTTAAATAGTTGAAGCAATTTTAATGCATTAGAAAATTTACAACTGGGCTGAATATTTAAACTTCATTTATAGCCAGTTCTTCCTCAATAGTTTACTCAAAACTTATTTTTCCAATGCAATTAAATAAACCAACGCAAGAAAAATAGGCATGAAAATATTATTTATATATCCACTCTATCCCGATTCCTTTTGGAGTTTCAAGCATGCGTTAAAGTTTATTTCAAAAAAAGCTGCTGTTCCACCTCTTGGATTGATTACTGTATCGGCAATGCTACCCTCCAATTGGCAGAAAAAACTGATCGACCTTAATGTTTCTGAACTTAATTTAAAGGATGTTGTTTGGGCCGATTATATATTCATCAGTGCGATGTATATTCAAAAAGAATCTGTCAACAAAATAATTTCAGAATGTGTGAAACTTAATAAAAAAATTGTTGCCGGCGGTCCGCTTTTCACCCAGGAATACAAAAATTATCCCCTTATTGATCACTTTGTTTTAAATGAGGCTGAAATTACATTACCCTTGTTTCTCACAGATTTGTCTAATGGGCAACCTAAAAGAATATATACAACCGATCAATATGCCGATCTATCCCTTTCGCCTGTGCCTGATTATCATTTGTTGGAGTTGAAGAAATATGTCTTTATGAACATACAGGTATCACGAGGGTGTCCTTACTCATGTGACTTTTGTGAAATTACGTCGCTTCTGGGGCACAAGGTAAGAATGAAAAACACCAGGCAAACAATAAAGGAACTGGAGGCATTATATCAACTAAATTGGCGAGGTCCTGTTTCGATTGTTGACGATAATTTTATTGGTAATAAAAAGGAAATCAAGACACATTTTTTACCGACATTAAAAACATGGCTGCACAAGCACAAGTATCCTTTTGTCTTTAATATTCAGAGCTCAATTGATCTGGCTGATGATAAAGAATTAATGTCCTTAATGATTGAAACAGGTTTTACCTCAACTTTTATTGGGATTGAAACACCCGATGAAATAGCGCTTCGTACGTGTAATAAAGTGCAAAACAAAAATCGCGATTTACTGGAGTCCATAAGAGCAATACAAAATTCAGGACTACAGGTATCAGGAGGCTTTATTGTAGGCTTTGACAGTGATACCCCCAGTGTTTTTCAGCGGCAAATCGATTTTATTCAAAAGAGTGGAATTGTTTCGGCCATGGTTGGACTATTAAATGCCCCAAAAAACACAGTTTTATACAAGAGGTTGGAAACCGAAAACAGATTGACCACTGAAGCAACGGGTAACAATACCGATTCATCAATGAATTTTATACCCAAAATGGATCTGGATGAATTATTGGACGGATATAAAAAAATAATTCATAATATATATGCAGCTAAACCTTATTATAAAAGACTCCGACGATTGTTAATGAATTACAATAAGCTTGACAAAAGGCGAAATAAAATCAATTTCTCTCTTATAAATGCTTTCTTAAAATCGATGTATGTTATTGGGATTGTAAATAAAGGAAGAATTGAGTATTGGAAGTTACTTATCTGGACACTATTTAACAAACCGGGATTATTCTCAGATGCAGTAACGTTTGCAATTTATGGATATCATTTCAGAACAATATATGGACTCAGACAATCCCGCTAAAATGTGTGAATGATGTAAATTAAACCTTCAATAGTATAACACATGGTTCTATTGCTTAAAGTACCTTTAAGTATAAACAAAGCGTATGGAAACCACTGAAATGGAAAAATCAAAGTCGCATATTTTAATTGAAATTATTGAATATGTTCCGAATTCGGTGGTAACAAAAACCATTATAAGAAAAACCACAGGAAATGTAAGTGTTGTAGCTATTGATACCGGAGAAGCTCTTGCAGAAAAAATATCGCCCTTCGATACGTTCATTCAAATTATTGAAGGTACCGCAGAAGTAGTAATTGACGAAAATAAAAACATACTGAAAACCGGTGAAGGCATCATAATCCCTGCTCATACATCAAATAATATTATAGCAAACCAGAGGTTTAAAATGATTTCAACTACCATTAAGAGCGGTTATGAAGCAGTTCAAATTTGAAAGGATTTTATATTAATGAAATGAAGAATCATGAAAGAGCTAAAGCTTATTAATCATTCAGAAGTTATATCAAACCATCAGTTTTCAAAGCAAATTGAGATTAAAGAAAAAAAAATCATTGCCGACAATAAGAAGCTTATAGCAATAATTGGGCATGATATTAAATCACCAATGAGTTCCATGATAAGTTTTTTAGGATTGTTAAAAGAAGGTGCATTTGAATGGAATAGAAATAAGGTTGAAGAATATATTGAAATCGCTCTAAAATCTGCTGAACAAACAATGAAACTACTTGATGGTATTCTTATATGGGCTTTGGCTGAAAACTATAATAACTCATTTCAACCTGAAATTATTGACTTAAAAGAAATCCTCATTGAAGAGGCTGATAACCTTGAATTATTTGCATCGCTGAAAGATATTAAAATTACGCTGCCTATTATTTCTGAAATAAAAGTGTTTGCTGATAAAAACATGGTTAAAAGTATATTGAGAAACTTAATAAGTAATGCCATAAAGTACTCACATGCCAACGGAAAGATTGACATAAGTACATTGAGTAAGAACAATAGGTTTCTTGAGGTTACTATTAAAGATTATGGCGTTGGAATGGAAAGCAAAGTAAGTAATATACTTTTTGATTCTGGCAAAAACATCTCATTACCTGGTACAAATAGTGAAACAGGAACAGCATTTGGTCTATCACTTTGTAAGGAGTTTATAGACATTCACAATGGTAAAATATGGATAATAAGTAAACCTGGAAAAGGAAGTGAGTTTAAATTTACTTTACCTCTGGGAAAACCATAAAAATAAATTTAAACTAAAAACAAACATCATGTCAAAAGAAAAAGATACTAAAATAAACAACAAGAAAGCACCCGAAAAAACACTAAAAGAGAAGCGGTTAGCCAAAGAAGCCAAGCCAGGAAAAAAAACAAAAAAAGCGAAGTCTAACTCAGGTATTTCTCTCACTCTATGGGTTAATTCTCTATAGTTAAGTATTGCATGTATCAATTTAAAAAGAAAAGAGGATAAAAATGAAATTAACATTTATAGGAACATACCCTCCCAGAGAATGTGGTATTGGAACATTTACAAATGATTTGTTCAACTCAATGGTTAATAATCCTGACAATGGAAACGATTCAAACGAAGGGTTTGTTATCGCATTAAGTGATTTTCCAAATGAATATGAATATCCCGATGAAGTAAAAGGTATTATCAGACAGAATAGGCAGGAAGATTATTTGCAAGCTGTAAAATTAATCAACTTAAGCGGGTCTGACCTTTGCATACTCGAACACGAATTTGGCATTTTTGGCGGCCAGAGTGGTGTTTATATATTGCCTTTACTGTATCGGCTTGAAGTCCCTCTTATAGTTACATTACATACTATTCTCAAAACACCTTCCTATAATGAGAAAGCAGTTTTACAGGAAATCTGTAAAATGGCCAGTAAAATCGTTGTGATGAGTCATAAGGCCATTGAATTTTTGGTCGAAATTTATCAGGTACCAGCTGATAAGATTGAATTCATTGACCACGGCGTCCCTAACTTACAATTTGATAGTCAGATATCGCGAAAAGAGTTAAAAATTGACGCAAAAAAAGTATTAATGACATTCGGGTTTGTTGGACGTAACAAAGGCATTGAAACTGTAATTAAAGCTTTGCCAAAAATTATAGAAAAGCATCCCAATGTTATTTATATGGTTTTAGGTAAAACTCATCCGAATGTTGTCAGGCACTCCGGCGAAGAATACCGTATTTTTTTAATGCGTCTTGTCAAAAACCTAAAACTTGAGAACAATGTCGTTTTCCTGAATGAATTTCTGGACGTTAAAGACCTGTTCAAATACCTGTCGGCTACCGACATTTATATTACACCATATTTGAACGAAGCACAAATCACCAGTGGCACATTATCCTATGCCGTTGGCGTTGGATCAGCAGTAGTATCAACACCCTATTGGCATGCCGAGGAACTATTAGCCGATGGCAGAGGCCAACTTTTTAACTTTAATGATGCAGAGGAACTTTCCTCCATCATAATAGAACTCTTTGACCATCCTGAACAATTAAATTTGCTCAAAGCTAAAGCCAGAGCATACGGCCAAAAAATAACATGGCCAAAAATCGGCGAGAAGTATTTGAAAGTAGCTCATCAGACTTTAACAAAAAAAGTTGAGAAAACTGCAACTAAAGATACCATATTGGATCTGCTTATTCTGCCACCATTTTCAATGGCACACATTAACAGATTAACTGATGACACTGGTATTATTCAGCATGCAAAATTTGGCATCCCAAATTTAAAAGAAGGTTACTGCCTCGACGACAATGCCCGTGCTTTACTGATGGTATTAATGGCACACAAACAAATAAAAGACTCCAGGGCACTTGAACTGTCTCCGGTTTATTTAAGCTATATCCACTATATGCAAAATAAGGATGGCACGTTCAAAAATTTCTTAAGCTTTAGCAGACATTATCTCGATGAAATAGGTTCTGAAGATTCATTTGGCCGAACAATATGGGCATTGGGGTATTTACTGGGAAACGCTCCCAACGATGCCTATTATCAAACCGGGAGAGAAGTATTTTTCAATGCTGCACCTAACTTTGAAAACTTAAAATCCATACGTAGCATTGCAAATACCATGATTGGTGTTTGCTATTATCTTAAATCAAATCCATCAGATGATTCCATGACGGAAAGGTTACGGAATATGGCGCATAAACTAATTAAGCTCTATGACGAAAACGAAACAACAGATTGGCATTGGTTTGAATCGTTATTGGCTTATGATAATGGCATATTGCCACTGGCACTGTTACACTCTGCCGAAATCCTGAACGAAGATAAAGTATTGGAGGTTGCAATAAATTCAATGCAATTTCTAACCGCACATACACTTAATGAAAATTACCTGTCAGTAATTGGCAACGAAAAATGGTATAAAAAAGATGGCGAACGCTCAGTGTTTGCACAACAACCCATCGATGCTATGGCCATGGTTTTAATGTACCACCAGGCATTTATTGTTACAAAAGACAAGGAATACCTGAACAAACTGTATATCTCATTTTTATGGTTCTTAGGTGAGAACGATTTAAGAATGAGTTTGTACGATTTTGAGACCAACGGTTGTTGCGATGGCTTTGAAAGTTATGGTGTAAACCGTAATCAGGGTGCTGAAAGTTCGTTGGCCTATTTAATTTCCCATCTAACTGTTTTACAGGCTTACGAAGAGTTTCACACCATCGACATTAAAGCCAATGAGGAAAAACCGGATGTAAGAGATGATGGTCAATTGCCCAAAAGCCATAAAAGAGTCTGGCAATCTAATTCATAAAAACCAATGCTAATAACCAGATATCAATATAATCCTATTCTTACAAAGATGGATGTGCCTTATCCGGTAGCAACAGTACACAATGCTGCAGTAGTTAAGCACCACGGTAAATATATCATGATATTCAGGTCACATAAGCTTAATGGGCGTAGCATATTGGGAATAGCCGACAGTGAAGATGGTTACAACTTTAAAGTAGATGATAAGCCATTTATGGTGCCGGCTACCAAGGGAATTTTTAAAGAATATGAAACCTATGGAATAGAAGATCCCCGCATTGTATCAATCGATGGTGAATATTTGATTACATATAGTGCCTATTCAAAACATGGGGTTCGAATTGGGCTAGCAAAAACTAAAGATTTTAAAACCGTTGAGCGATTTTCATTAATTACTGAAGCCGACTATCGAAACGTAGTCATCTTCCCTGAAAAAATTAACGGATTATACGCCCGACTGGATCGTCCTCATTCGGAGATATCGCCATGGTCAATCTGGATATCGTATTCGCCTGATTTAAAATATTGGGGCGAGTCGAAACTTATCATGAAACCCATGAAATACCATTGGGATGAAATGAAAATTGGTCCGGGAGCACCACCCATAAAAACACCTCATGGTTGGTTACATATCTATCATGGCGTTTTTCCTACAATGGACGGCTGTGTATACCGCCTGGGTGCAGCTTTGCACAACCTGTTGGATCCATCTGTAATTATTGCTGTTGGAGACGAATGGATTCTCCAACCTGAAGAAGATTATGAAATAACAGGCTATGTACACAATGTAGTTTTTTGTTGTGGTGCAGTTTTAGAAGATGACGGTAACCTGAAGATTTATTGGGGTGGTGCTGATACGGTCATGTGTTTGGGAACTGTAAATATTGATGTATTGGTTAACCATTGCTTGAACAATAGCAGGCCAGCTTTGGGTTGAAACAATTATTGTGGCAGTAGTTAGATGCAGCAACTGATTACTGTAGCTAAAAACCTTAAAACTAAAACAATGAAAATTGCAATACTGTCATCTATAGCCTGGCGCACACCACCTCTTAAATATGGGCCTTGGGAGCAAGTCGCTTCAAATATTACAGAGGGATTGATTGAAAAAGGAATTGAGGTAACATTATTTGCAACCGGAAATTCCATTACGAAAGGAAAACTGTCATCGGTAATCGAATTTCCCTATGCCGAAGATCCTTCTATTGATCCAAAAGTTGCAGAATGCCTTCACATCAGTAATTTGATGGAACAAGCTGATAGTTTCGACATCATACATAACAATTTTGATTTTTTACCACTCACCTATTCAGGATTGATTAAAACACCAATGCTCACCACTATTCATGGTTTTTCGTCTCCCAAAATCATTCCGGTATATAAAAAATACAACCATTCTACTCATTATGTTTCCATAAGTGATTCTGACCGACATCCAGAACTTGATTATATTGCGACTGTGCATAACGGAATTAATATTGATGAGTTTGCTTTCAATAGTGAACCTGATGACTATTTACTTTTTTTTGGCAGAATTCATCCCGATAAAGGAACTTATGAGGCGATAGAAATAGCTAAAAAAGCAAAAAGAAAACTAATCATATCCGGCTTAATACAGGATCGGAAATATTTTGATCAAAATGTGAAACCATATATAAACAATGATGATATAATATATGTGGGAAATTCTGGCCCAAAAGACCGTCAACGAATTCTAAGTAAAGCTTTTGCCTTATTACATCCTATACATTTTGCGGAGCCATTCGGATTGAGTGTGGTTGAAGCCATGGCTTGCGGCACTCCTGTTATTGCTTTTAACCTTGGCTCCATGTCTGAATTAATTCTTCAAAATAAAACAGGTTTCCTTGTTTCTAACATAGCTGAAGCTCTTGATGCTGTAACAAATGTAGAGTCGATTAATCGACATTATTGCTACGCTAGGGCATCTTCTTTGTTTAGTCGTCAAAAAATGATAGAAGGTTATTTGACGGTATATGAAAAAATTCTCAGAATTATATAAAAAAGTCCCGCAAATTGCGGGACTCAAGATTTTTAAATGGTTATATAAACTATGCTAGATTAACATTAACTGCATTTAATCCCTTTTTTCCTTCTTGCAAATCAAAAGTTACTTCATCGTTCTCCGATATACTATCCTTTATACCTGATGAATGCACAAAATATTCTTTGTTTGAATCTGCATCTTTGATGAATCCGAATCCCTTCGTTTCATTGAAAAATTTCACTGTTCCTTTGTTCATTTTTAAAATAAATTTCGCTAAATAAAAAAAACAAATTATCCACAAATTAGCTTTAATTTTAATATTAGTCAATGATTTAACGCTTCTATTTAAATACATGGCCAACAATTACCATAAGAGTAGTAGACCCTAAAATTTCACTTATCATGTCCGGTTTAAAAACATTGAATTCGAAATGGCCTCCTGAACCGGCCGTATAAATAGTTGTGTCGTTGCCCAATATTTGAAAGCAAACCATTGTGACAGCCTCTACTTGTTTGGGATTGACTTTACCCGGCATTATCGATGCCCCTGGTTTGTTATTGCTATAAACTACAACTTGATTACCCTCCACCCCCGATAATTTTCCTCGACAGATTGATCCAAAATGGGCTTAGAAACAAGGTAAGCGCAATAGCACTAATTACTAATTGGTAGTCGTAAATTTTAATAATACCTAAATAATAACCTGATGATCCTAAAATAAAACTGAATTCTCCAATCTGAGATAGCAATGCACCTGCATAAAAACTTGTTTTCCAGTCTTTACAAAAAATACGCATGGTCAAAACATTAATGGTATTATTAACAATAAAAACAATGAGCACAAGTAAACCAATAGTAAATGCATTCTCTTTTAAAAACTGCAAATCAATTAACATCCCAATAGAAACAAAGAATAGGGCAACAAACATTATTTTAAAAGCATGTAGGCTGTCATGTACCCATTGGATCGATTTGGTTGATGATAATATAATGCCTGCAATAAATGCCCCCAATGCTGATGATAAACCCAAAAATGCTGTTAATATCGAGAATCCAAAACACAAGGTAAACGCAACAAACACCTGCACTTCATGGTCTTTTTCAATATATTTCATGAAGGGAAGTTTAATTTCCTTCTTTTTAAGAATATAAATGATTATGCCTATAATCAATACACCGCCAATTAACTGTTTCAGCATTTGGGTTATATGCGGCTTATCTCCTCCCATATAACTCATAATGATAAGCATAGGTACAATTAAAATATCCTGAGCGATAAGTACACCAAGCACATTTTGTCCCACTTTTGTCATTAATTCGTTTCGTTCTTGTAAGAGTTTTACTATTACTGCTGTACTACTTAAGCTGATAACAAACCCCAGCATAACAACCTGATTGATTTTCCAATTAAAAGTTGCACTCAGAAACCACACAATTATTATACTTACACTTATCTGAATTAAGGTTCCCAAAACAGACACCCTCCAGTTTGTTATTAAATTTGGCAGATGAATTTCCATTCCTACAAAAAACAACAACAAAACCAACCCCAGTGACCCAAGATTGGTGATTAAAATTTCATCAGTGATAAGCCTAAAACCGTATGGCCCAACCAAAACACCTACAATTAAGTAGGTTACGATAGAGGGCTGTTTAATTACCCTGAGCAAAAAACCTACAACCAAAATAATCATTGACAGTATGACAAATTTGGAAAGTACAGGATCAATGAGAATTGCAAAAATCATATCACGTTTTGATTTTTAAATACTATTTAAGACATAATTTACTGATTATATACAGTAAAACTTTTTAAAGCCTTTCCCAGTTCTTCCATATCATGGTTGAGTTTCTGTTTAAAAGAATCCCATTTCTCAGAACCATCATTTTTATACGTTTCGATTCTTTTGCTTATTTCGTTCTTTTTTAATTCCAATTCTGCTATTGCATCTTCGTATTTATTTTTAATAGCATTGGTACTGAAACCCCTTGAAAACAAAATTCCACCGGGTACTATATTTTTTCTTTCTCAATTTTCTCAAGGGATTCATCAAGAGCAATATCAAGTTTTTTCTTTGATTCACTAAGTTCTTTTTTTGCAAGAATTAGTTTTTGTTTGGCTTCATCAACTTCTTTTCTGGCATAGTTTAGCTTCTCCTTTGCTTCATCCATTTTTTTCTCTAAAGATTCGCATTTGGTTAAATCTTCGCCTTTAACAAAACCAATAACTGTCAGGTGTTTTAATACTGTTTTTTTCATGGTATTTTTTTTTATTAGTATTCAATATCTACCCAAGTTACCTCCATGTTCAACAAAAGGCGTTACACAACTTCAAATATATATTACAACATTCACACCTTTAAGGCACAAATTAGGATTAACTACACAGTTATTGGGTATTTGTTTTTCCGGGATCAATAACCCGATATGCCAATAATTTCAAACGATCATTGAACAGAAACCAAACCAGTGCATACCCCCAAACAAACAGTGCCCAGCCCCAGCCAAGTGGAGTCATAAACAATCCATAAACGGCTATCAGAGTTGATATGATTTGGGTGCCGACTACGGCAATCCACAAAATTCGGGCAGGTCGTATAGACCAGAATGGGCCACGTGTTCGGGTTAAAAAGATGGTAAGGTGACCTGCAACTGAGAGTTTCAAATACATTAAGGTTGGGATGTGTTCGCGGCCGAGATGAAAAACACGTTCACCCAAATAAAATAAACCAAATGCGGAGATCACACCAATTACACCCAGCACTGTTGAAATACCCAACACCATTCTCATATTCCATGCTTCGGGTTGATCTTTGTATTTAACCTTGTCATAGGCGATTGACAGGATGGCGCCATCGTTCAGAAGGGCCAGCATCACAATCATGACGGCTGTTACCGGATAAAAATTGAATACCAGTATTGATAAAGTCATAAATAGCAAAATGCGAAGTGTTTCGGTTATACGGTAGATGGCGTAACTGTTCATTCGCTGGAATATTTTGCGGCTTTCTTTAATGGCATCAATAATGACCGACAGGCCCGGAGCCATCAGTACAATAGATGCAGCAGCCCGGGCGGCATCGGTTGCTTCGGAGACTGCAATACCGCAATCGGCTTTTTTTAATGCAGGCGCATCATTTACGCCATCGCCTGTCATACCAACAATGTGACCCATTTTTTGCAACACATCTACAATGTGAAACTTGTGTTCGGGAAATACCTGCGCGAAACCGTCGGCCTTTTCGATAGACTTGGCCACTTCTTCAGTCTCGACTCGTTTTGAATCACCCAATCCACTGGCATCATAAATTGACGAGCCCATACCCAATTTTTGGGCAGTTTCTTGAGCAATGGCCAATGCATCGCCTGTAACCATTTTAATTTTAACTCCCATTTTGCGTGCAATAGCGATTGTTTCCGCTGCATCTTCTCTTGGAGGATCGAACAGAGGCAACACTCCATCGAACTGCCATTTACCTTCTCCATTGGTATGGGCAACACCCAATGAGCGAAATCCACGAGCTGCAAATTCATTGACGGCCTCATCCACAACAGACTTGATTTGATCGGTATTATGAACCAATTCAAGAATTACTTGCGGTGCTCCTTTGGTTACTTTAAATGTCTTGCCATCTTTATCTTTAACAGTAGCTTCTGTGCGCTTGTGTACCGGATCGAAAGGTTGGAAATGAACCACTTCATAGTTATTCAATTCATCATTATTTTTAAGACCTCCAAGTACTGCCAGATCAATGGAATCATTATTATCGGCTCGCGATGCCAATGCCCCATTCAAGATCACCTGGCCACCGGTAATATTATCCATAAAGAAAGGATCACCCAGCGTTAATTTATTTTGGGTAAGGGTACCGGTTTTGTCTGCACAAAGCAAGTCAACTCCGGCCAGTTCTTCAATGGCCACCAATCGACTTACAATGGCCTCTTTTTTCGCCAGTAAGCGAGCTCCAACTGCCATCGTTACCGATAAAACGGTCGGCATAGCAACCGGTATTGCAGCAATGGTGAGTACCAAAGCAAACTGCAAGGTGGATAAAATCGGGTCGCCACGATAAATGGCTACTGCAATAATTATTGCCACCAAAGTAACTGCGAGATAAATAAGGTAGTTGCCTATTTTTAATACCGCTTTCTGAAAATGGCTGACAGTATGCGCTTCCTGCACCAATTGTGCTGTTTTGCCAAAATAGGTGTTTGTACCGGTAGCATAAACCAGAGCCCCAATCTCACCACGGCGAATAACTGATCCGGAATATAAAGCTTCACCAGGATTACGTGTTGTGGGAAGTGATTCGCCCGTTAATGCAGATTGATCGACCTCAATGGAATCTCCTTCCAACAAACGAGCATCTGCAGGAACAATATCTCCCAACCGTAACCGGATAATATCACCAGGCACCAGTTCACATGCTGATGGATTGACCCATTTTCCATCCCTTTTCACCCTTGCTTTTACAGCCAGTTTGGCTTTAAGGGCTTCAATAGCATTGCCTGCTTCATGTTCTTCCCAATATCCTATTACTGAATTAGCGATTAGCAAAATAAGGATAATGAAAAAATCAGGCCAATGCCTGGCAACTGCTGATAAGATTACTGCTGCCTCAATCATCCAAGGTATAGGGCCCCAAAAATAGGTGAGGAACTTTAGTAATAAATTGGTTTTCTTTTCTTCTATCTCGTTGGATCCGTATTGAGACAGCCTTTTTGTTGCTTCGGCCTGTGTAAGGCCTTCCTGTGAAGAATCCAGTTTTTTCATTAATTCGGATACAGAAAGAGACGTAATATCGTCTGCTACATTGGAATTTGCATCGGCATCTCTATTACTCTTTGTATTTGGTTTCATACTTCACAATCGATTAATGTACTGTTTTATATTATGGAATTACCTCTACCCATCCGTCAATCCAGGTATGGGTATGGGAAAGATAAAATCAATCAGGACATTGTGATGTGCTCTTGAAATATGATCTTTAAATGATTTCATACTTTGATGCACATCAATAACGTACTTTTTCCCCAGCCTTTTTAGTATTTTATCAAGATTTGCCAATTCCTTTTTGATAGCTGCCTCCCTGCTAATTTTATCTTTCGGCAGTTCGTTTTCGAGTTGTTCCAGATTTTTTAGAAAGACTTTGTCCGCCTCCAAATAAAATTTCGTAAGAACCGGATTGGAGGTAAATGTTTTTGTATGTGCAAATTCAATGGCAGCTTTTTTTTCGGTTTTATCAAGGGTATCATCAAGACTTGCTGCCAGAATTGAAATATATACAGGGTATTTTAACAATGCCTCTATCTGCCTATTTGTAAGACGTTTAAATATTTTCATGTCAGGTGTTTTTAAGATGGAGCTCTTTGCATTTTCATATTGAATCATTCCATTTTCAGTTAAATATCTCAGGCATATCCAGACCATATTTTTCTTTGTATTGCTTGTGTTTGACAAGTTCGTACTGCATAAGCCTTGAGGTGTGCTCTCTTATTGCCCAAATCCGGTATCCTATTGTTTACATCCTGAACCTGATGAAATCTGTCAAGCTCGCTGAGAACGGCCATGTCAAAGTAGGTGGTAATTGAATGTATTGATAAGTTGTTTCTGTATTTTATTCACACAATAACATCATTTGTAATCCCAAACTCTTCTGGACATTTCGGTTGCCATTACAACAGTCTCTAAACCACTTTGATCTATTGCATTACTTCTGCATCTTTCACATTTAGTATTGCATCAACTTTACGATGAGGATCATTCGGGTACTAAGCACTTATCTATCTGGAATAAAAACAGTAGCAAAATGACATTGCTTTGGTAAATCATTCAATCCATATAGAATCATCCTTACAGATGAAGTATCAAGTTCATCATTCTTGTTTTCTCGCTGGAATAATGAAAAGCGGTATAGAAGATTGCTTTAAAACTTTCTCAGTTACGCTTCCAACGAGCATTTCTTCTAACCACTTATGACTGTGGGAACCAATAGCAATAATATCAGCATGATAGCCTGTTGCAGCCTTTATGATCGTTTCGGCTTGCTCACCTTCCTTTACGACTATTTGGATGTTCTTGTCACCAAGGTGTTGTTTCATTTTTTCAAGATAATGTTCCGATGCCAATTGAAGTGTTTCAATGCTATTTAATTCCAAAGGACTCACGTCCATAAAACCGGTAAAGCCCACAATCGGAGAATAATCTGGAGTAGAATAGTAAACCGGATCTATTATTACATGCAATAATATAACCTTAGCATTCATGGCTTTTGCCATTGAGAATCCCACTTCCGCTACCTTTTGCGCAGTAGGTCCATAATCCAAAGCAATTAATACCTTTTTCATATGATTATAATTTGTTTTTTATTTGTCAGATGAAACTCGCCAAATTAGTCATCCTCGTGTGTGAGAATACTTTTATCATGATCGTTTCATTTTTCCTGATTTTGAATAACTCTCATATCTATGTTGCAAATGGCTTTTTTAAGCTATTCGAGGTTTCAACTAAGTTACATCCTAATCGCTTTTGTGTTTTCTTTCAAGCGGAAGTAGTCCTGCCATATCTCCGATAATATTCACTAATTCAGAACCTGTTGGAATAACTATTTTAGCATTGTTTCCTAAGGATGCTTCCAATGCCTCCAATTTTCTTAACATTTGAGCATTGCCAATAAAATATTTGTCGGCAGCTTCGTTTACCAGCTTTATAGCTTCTGCTTCTCCTTCTGCATGAAGAATTTTAGCGCGCTTATAACCTTCAGCTTCTTTAATTTTAGCTCGTTTCACGCCATCAGCTACTGTTTCAGCTGCTGTAGCCGAATCGATAGCTGCTATTTTTTCGTTTTCAGCTTTTACTACTTTATTCATCGTTTCCTGCACGTCTTTAGGCGGGTCGATTTCTTTCAATTCGGTGCGAACGATATCAATACCCCAACTCTTGGTTTCGTCATGCAGTGTTTTATATAGAGCATCGTTAATTTTTCCACGTTCGCTGTTGGCAGATTTAAGTGTTAAGGTGCCTATGATATTACGCAGTGTTGTACGAGCAAGGTTCACAATCTGCCAGGTGTAGTCGTTTACATTGTAGATTGATTCCTTAACATTTTCCTCTTCAGCTTTCACCCTGAAGTAAACCTGTGCATCAACACTGGCATTTAAATTATCATTTGTGATGATTTCCTGTGGCTCTGCATCTATCATTTGTTCAGTTACATTTACCAGATAGAGTCTGTCGATAAGTGGTATAATCCAGTGAAATCCTTGATTGGCAAAACTATGATATTTTCCAAGCCTCTCAATAAGCCCACGGTGAGTAGGCCTTACAATTCTGATTCCTGCAAAGAAAATAATTACAACCGGAATCATTAATAAATAATAATTCATAATATTTTTCCTTTTTATTTCTGTTTATAAATTTTCAGCAATCCCAACCATTTCATCCAAAATAAGAGTGTCGAACTCTAACAAAGGTGCCTGTTTAAAGACACCCTTTGCCATTTATCCAATTTCGATATGTTTTGGACCTTTTTCCTTTGCTTCCTCCTTTTTGGGAATATTAATAATTAAAATGCCTTCTTTGTACGTAGCTTTAATAGCCTCTTCATCTACACTGGTTGGCAATGTAAATGAACGGTTAAAGGATGTGTAACTAAATTCCCTACGTGTGAACTTTTCATTGTCATCTTCTTTTTTTAATATTTTTTCAGATGAGATGGTAAGTACATTGTGGTCAATATCAAGTTTGAAGTCTGTTTTCTCCATGCCTGGTACTGCCATTTCAATATCAAATTCATCAATAGTCTCTTTAACATTCACTGCTGGTATTGATAACCCCACGTAAGATTCTTCATTTGGCCACATTGGACTGGAGAAAAAGTTATCCGTCCAAGCGGGAAATAATGTTGGATTTTTTAGTTTTGGATACATTTTCGTTGTTTTTAAGATTAAAAATTATTTTCTCGATAATTGCTTATCAAAAATAAGTCTGATAAGTATAATTAAACCTGCTACTGCAAGTAATAGATGAACAGCTCCTGAGGAATTAAATCCCCAAAAAATGATTCCCCAAATTACCAGCAACAATGCAACAATAACATAAAGTAAATTTTTCATGACCCCTTTTTTTGTATATAAAATTCTTTTATAAAGTTATGTTGGCCTAAAAAAGAAAGCATTACATAACTCTGCAAATAAGTTACATCATTCACACTTTATTGAGTGAGTATATTGAAGGAAGGATAATGAAAAAATTTTAGGAAGGTTCAGTAAAACAAAAAAATAAATGAGGCTTCGAAATTGTTTATTTTGAACCCTTTAATTCATTAATAAGTTCTTTTAAATTAACCGAAGCATAAGTAGATGAGTAATCAGACATAGCGTATGGGATAATCAAATCATTGTTATGCACAATTGATCCGCAAGAATACACTACATTAGGGACATAGCCTTCCCTTTCATCAGAGTTCGGAAAAAGAAGCGGGGTTTTTGAACGTCCTATTTCTCTTTCAGGATTATCAAGGTCAAACAAGGCTGCCCCTAAAGCATATTCACGCATTGGACCTACTCCGTGTGTGATAACCAGCCACCCATCCTTCGTTTCAACAGGTGAGCCACAGTTACCAATTTGGATCAGTTCCCATGGATATTTTGGTTGTTGCAATAGCTGGGCCTCACGCCATACAGTAATATTATCTGAAAAAGCAATGTAATTATTAAATCCGTCTATTCGGCAAAGCATGGCATATTTACCATTTATTTTTCGTGGAAAAAGTGCCATCCCTTTATTTTTAGCAATCTCGCCATGTAAGGGCATTACCTTGAAGTGATAAAAATCTTCGGTCTCCAGCAATTTTGGCAAAATAGTGGCTCCATCATACGCAGTGTAGGTGGCGTAGTATTTAATTGTGTTGTCGTCATCAACAAACTTAACAAAACGGGCATCTTCAATACCGTTCCTTTCATTTGCTGAAACCGGAAAAATAACTCGTTCCGATATATTCGTATCCAACGAGAACTGAAGTTCGTAATGCGATGATGCCAGCCAAATGATTTGATTGAAAAGAAATTCTTTATCAGATGCTAAATGAACAGCTTTACGGGCATCTTCTATACATTTTCGAAGTTCGCCATAAGTAAATTCTTCTTTTAGTTTATCCAAAATTAACGCAGGAGGAATGATTCCATGTACTTCCATTTCATCCAACTTATGGGCAAACAAGCTTTTATTATATGTGTGACGACGGATATGTTCCGCTTCTTCAAGCAAATTGCCAATTGGCTCAAGAGTTAACTTGTTGTTTTTATCAATAATTCCTGTTCTGAAAACTATTGATGAAATATGTCCCTCACCTGTAGCCCTGAAACTTAATATAACTCTTTTTGCTTCCGGACTAATTTCGCTCTGGTCAGGATGCTCTACCATTGATGGATTAAAGAATGCAGCCGATTCAATTGAATATTCCATGGTAAAATAGGAACCAATGAGAATTTTTTTGGAATACCCGATCGTATCTGGTAATACATTCATAAGAGGCAACAGGTGCCTAATTCGATTAAAATGCTTCTCAAATATTTTAGAAATGTTCCGATGACGCATCGAATAGTCTCTAAGGGTTTGCTTTAATGCAAAGGAGGCCTCATCTTCATTCATGTCTACTACAAAACGTATAGTATTGATAGCCCTTTGTTCTTCTGTAAACAGAAATCGAGCTATTACTCGACTTGGATCTGGGTTGAATGTGATATTTTTTCTAATTACGGATACTAACATTATCTAAATTTTAGTAAAGGTAACTGCAATTATTGGATATAAACATTGTTTAATTACATTTATCACTGGTAATTACTATTTAAATGTTAGGAGTGGAAATCGAATGTTTTGGTAATTTGGAGTAGCAATATGGCGACCATTTTTGAGAATTAAAATTGCTCTTATTTATAATATCATCTTCTGTATTATAATTCCTCTCTAATAATTTAAAACAGATTCATGTAATCAATTTTGAATATGACAACTAAATTGTAACACCCAAATCAAATATCTCCAATAATAGATTTAAATAATCATTCCTTTTTTTAAACCTATCTAGAAGCGCTTCCGGACTTGCATTATATTGTTCCTTTTTTATGGAGATAACCAAATCAGCAATATCATCACCTTCATTTAAATCTGTATACTCCAGAACGGTATTTACACGAACATCAAAGCAAGCACTTTCGGCTATCTTGCTCCACTTCTCAAATGCTTTTCCTTTATCAGGAAATAATGTAACCTGGTAATCTATGAGGGTATTGAGTTTTTGAACATTCAGCATTTCAACGGAGCCTACAGCAATCCAATTATATTGTGGATAATACAATGCTCCAAATATGGCATTCTTTTCACCTTCAGCAATAGCAACAGATCTTGTTTTATTGGTAAGTAGATGTGCGCCAAAGAAAACTTGCTTCAAGTTAAAGTCCTTTTGTTTGATAATATGATGCACCCAATTGATGTAGCCATTACGTTTTAATGTATGAACATCATATTGCATTACTTTACCTGTTCGTACTTGCCCTACTCGATTGACTTGCCAGAAAATTGTTTTATTTCCTTTGGCAGTACCAACGTAATACCTCTGTAATACCTCCCAAACCATATGCTCCGGAAAGAGTTTACTCAATCCTATAGCAAAGTTATTTTGGTGATAATTGGTAAGAGAGGTTAGCATTAACTTTGGGTCAATACATGAAGGTGGTTTTACAATTGTTTTTGATTTAGGCGTCAATGTATAATAATCATCCGGTTCGTATCCGTTTTTCTCAAAGTACATTTTAGGTGTAAAATGGTATGCACATTTTTCTACCCGGTTACATCTCCCGGTATAATTTGACAAATACTTGTTGGTTTGGTGGTCTACATACCTGGTAAAAGTCCTTTGATGACATTTCGGACAATGATACCTGGTTGATCGACCTTTGTATTTTTCCAATGAATAGCGAATATCTGGCATAAAGGAAAGTTTTTTGTTTTAGTGAAGTTTATGGAGTTGTGGAGGATTGTTGTTTTTCAAGTATTTACGACTCCATACAACTCCACTCACTCCACAATTCCATCAAATTTGCGATAATGATTGAACTATCTGTGGTGCCCCATACTCCACAGTTACTACACTCAAACTACACACGTAAATAATTGTGAATCAACCAAACTCCACAACTACGCAAACTCTACAATATTCCATATTTTTCTCTGAGCCTTTATGGCAGCAGTAAGATTAATTGAGCACATCTGTTTCGTAAACACCTTTCTGTTTCTTATGCGCCAGTTTTGTATTGCTCAGCAATTGGTAGGCATATGATTCCTTGGCTATATTGAGTTTATTGGCCATCTCAATAAACTCTTTGTTGGTAAATTCCCGTTTGCCAATCTTCTTTAAAACCTGAAATACCTTACCTTCCTTTGAATTGTCCTCATATACATTTAAAACCATGTGATTTAGCTTTAATGCATTAGAAAAGAAATAATCCTTAAGCATAATGGCTTTCTTCATTGAACTTTCGCTTACCTGCTCGATCACCTGCCCTTCAAAAAAACTATTGGAGACTTCAAGGACCAGGGCAAACCGTAGTATATATCTATCGAGTTTTGACAGAATTCCAGATATGGCAGCATCCTTATTGGATGGCTTTACGTGTTTGTTTACTTCATCAATAAACAAGTCCTCTGCCTTCTCTGATAACGGTAACTCTATGGTATTAATACTCTCATTAATTTTATCCATCAATGCTTTCATCCTCGAATGAAATTTCTCCACCATATAATCATCCGGATTTTTTCTTTGGATATATTTCTTTTCCATTTTTAATGGAATTGCAAAAAGAATCCGCTCAAAGAAACCGTCTTTAATATCCTTGGCCTTAAAGGATGCAATCACATCGTCCTGAATACTGCCAATGATTGAAACACAAGGCATACTCAATGAAGAGCTTTCAACTTCTTTACGATCCAGTGAAATAGGTGCACCATCCCATATGGATAAAAACTGACTTTGCTTTGAGGTTCCGCTATAACCAATCAAATTCAATATAAAACTCTTAAACTCATCGGGCATCAATATCATACCATTGGGATTTTGCTTATGGATATTGATGAGAGCCTCAAAAGTCGGGTCGGTAGAATACAACTTTTTCTTAGTCGGTTTCTTTTCACCTAAATCAGGATCATAATTAGCTATGGCTGCTTCGTATTCCTGGTCGTATTGCTTTTGCAGATTTTTTATGGCTTTAAAGGCTGTTTTTAAGGGCGCACTTTTATTCTGCCCTGACTTACCTACCAAAACCACCCACATAGATGGGTTTTCTATCCATTCAATATGTTTACGCAAATGATACGAATTACCAATTATCCCAGCTAAGGCGGTAAAAATGCTTACAGCAGTATAATCGATGTTATAATTTCCATTGTCGTATAGCTCAATTATGGTATCCTGGATAAACTTCGGAAATATACTTAATGGAAATTCAGATTCCTCAGCTGTTTTCAATCTTAAGTTGGCTTCTTGAAGAGACATCTTACCAAACGTAAGATGCGACCTCCCCAGTTCTGTTTTATCTTTTTCAATTGATTCCATTTGCAAAGGATTATCCATTAATACTTTCCAGGTAGGCTTCAATATCAGAAGCCTTGTAATAAATCTTGCGTCCGGTTTTCTTAAAGGCAATGATTTTATTATCGCGCATGGTTTGCAAAGTTCGCCTACTAACATTTAATAGTTTACATACTTCTTCGGTAACATACCAACGGTCTTTAAAACCATCATTCTTGGCCACATTGATACTATCTATCTTATCGTTAATATGATCAATTTTGCCCATTAACTTATTAAAGAGATGCTCATCTACAATTACAACTGTCTTGCTCATTTTTATACGATTTAAACTTGTTACTAAATTTTATTTCGTCAAACCTAAGCAATACGGTACACTCACTTTATAGTTAAAGATAGGATCTGATAGTAAATGCGAGTAAATGGTAGTAAAAGAACGTATCGTAACGTATTTTATCGTTTTTGCGGTTTTAATTTAGCGCAAGTAAATATTATTGAATACAGACCAAATTACATCACAGTTATAATTCCTGGTATTTTTCTTTTTACTGCTATTTATTACTATTTGAATATCAACTATTTTTACTTTTATTACTATTTATTACCATGTTCTACATTCCTTTTGAAATTGCATTCTATTTCTCTATAATTGAATCAGAAAAATGCAAAAATGACTCACTAAAATGATATTTAGAAGAACGATATTGAAACAAGATTTGGCCATTAAATTATATCCACAAAGCTCAAATATTAATGCAGCGATGCAGTTGCTCCGGAAAGAAATAAAACTATCACCGGAATTAAATAATAGACTTGAATTGTTGACAAGAAATAAACGAGCGCATTATTATACACACAAAGAGTTGGAGGTTATCCTGGAACATTTTTGTATCAGTCAGGAAGAATTTGAGTTGTTATAAGAACTTCTTTGGGGAAACAACGGTAAAAATGTACTGAAAAACTTGCGAAAACAAGCTTAAAAGTACTATCGATACCAATAAACAGATAGCTTTTGAGTGCTTTTTCATGCTTCAGAGTACTTTCAGTGTATATAGAGACTATGCTCAGAGTATATTTCACTTGCTTTTATATGCTTTGCCCATTTTGTAGAGTATATTAAGCGTGCTTTTTGAGAACTTATTTAATCACTTGAGCACTTTCAAAAGGCTTTGTAAATTTTAATCATACTTTGCTCAAATCACCGCCAATATGAAAACAATAATTATAGTACTCTAAGAAAAAACAATTATTAAAGAAGAGTATATTTTCAGTGCTTTCATGAGATTTTATAGAGCGAGTGGAGCAAAAAACTTAAAAAAGTTCTATTTGTCTTGAATTGGCTTAGTTATGACGCGATTTGGTATAGCTATAAATAACTCATTTTGTGATTTATAATATAATTTTACAGCCATCAAAATGATGTAGAATTATATTAAACGCAATACGATGATATTACCCCGAACAATATTAAAACAAGATTTAGCTAAAAAACTATACCCACAAAGCTCAAATACAACTTCTGCCATGCAATTATTAAGGAAAGAAATAAAACAATCGCAGGAATTAAACTCCAAACTTGATTTATTAGCCAGAAATAGGAGAGCACATTATTATACACACAAGCAATTGGAGGTTATCCTGGAACATTTTTGTATTAGTCAGAAAGAGTTTGAGGGGCTTTAAGACCGGATTGTAGATCTGCTTTGGTAATTTTAATTTATTTCTATAATTAGTTCCTTTTCATAACCATTATATTTCTCATCAATATATCCATGTGGATTACAGATAACTTCCGTTTCATTAATCTTGTATCTCACAGGTGTATGCACATGACCGTGAAGCCAATATTGAGGCTTTTGCTCAATAATAAAATCCTCTAAATTGGAAGCATATGCAGAAGACACCGGATCTTCCTTATATTGATCTGGCAATGACTTTATGCTGGGAGCATGGTGCGTTACAACAATATTTGTAACGGTTTTAGATCCTATTAAGCTTTTTTTAAGCCATGATATGGATTGATTATGAAGATTAAAAGTATCTATGGTTCTTAGGCGTGAATATGAAGGATCTCTTCTTATTTTCTTATAATCATTCATCTTCTCCTGACAAATGATTCCATATTTAATTGGATTACCAAATATTGAAAAATCAGTCCAAAGGGTAGCTCCATGGAATGTTATACCATCAATCTCTATCGATTCGTTTTCTAACACATGAATATTTGTTCCTTTTGCAACTTCTTTAATCTTTAGCAATGTTTTAGGATAAGATCCCTTGTAGTATTCATGATTACCCAATACATATATAACTGGCTTATTGGATATTTCTTTCACCATCCAACTTATTCCTTTTACACCAAGATTGATATCACCTGCAAACACAACAATATCAGCATTATCAAAACTAAATTGATTAAACCCAAACTCTTGATGTATATCGCTAATGATCTGTATTTTCATCCGTTAAATATATCTTCATTTGTCAAAAGGAACTCTCTATGAATTTTAATTATTCTAATGTATGCAATTTAGAATATAAAATTCATGTTCGTTTCATTCTATAATTGCATTGACAATACCCATTCGGGTATAATTCATAGCTGTATTGGCCTATTTATACCTGATAGGGTATAAACAATTCATCTCATATACATGACATATTTAAGGAGATTGCGTAATTACCAGAACAAACCAATTCTGTAGCATTTTTAGTATATGCCAATGTATCAAATTTAGTATATAGCGATGCATCATTTTTAGTATATAGTGGCATATAGCTGTATTTCAAGGATAACAGAAGAATAACTCCGTATGAATATTAATAAAGCTTTAGTTACTTTCCCTCGAATATTCCTTTGTAAAACGATTCTAATACTGAATAAGCATATTCAATTTCAACATCTAGTTTTCTGGACCATTCTCGAGCAATAGCTGACATAGAAGCATCAGATAAATTTTCTTTTAATACCGAATGAATTCTTTGCGATAAAGTCTCCGATTTATTTAGGAACACCCCGGCTTTTCTTCCCAATACTTCTGCAGCAATCTTCATCTGATCGAAGTCATCATCTGGAAAAATGTCATTGTGATTCTCAACAATATCGTCAAATTCTAAATCAAAATAATGTTCAATTATTTTAAGAATATCGGCCAAATCATTATCACGCTCTTCTGGTCTATCGCTCCAGGCGACTAATTTTAGTATAATCATTCCAGGTAAAGGTGGAATATTAACCATTTTCTCTTCAATTGGAATAGAAACAGCCTCCTCCAACACTTCAGTAAATCCCAAAACATGTAAATCACTATAGCGCTTATTAAAATTAATAGTGTCCTGTTCTTCTATTTCCCCAAAAGGTAAAATATCAATAGCTACATTAAATTTATCAGAGTAAAATGTCCATGGTGCTTTTACTTTATTATACCCATTTTCAATTAATGCATCACTAATTCGCTCATACTCTGCCATGCTTGAAATCATTATGGCAAAATCAATATCTTTGGTACCTCTGCTTGGTTTAATTCCTTTTTTAAGAAGTTCTAAGGCTATAGCACTTACTCCAATTAAATAATAAGGAATATTGTGTGCTTTCATTATTTTATCAATGCACTCAAAGGTTTCCTTAAAATAAGGAATGGCCAGTTCCTTATAACTTTGGTTGGATGTATTCATTGAAAATTTTTGTTGCTGTTTCATTATTTCGTTTTCCACCTTCCAATAACAATTCTGCATAAACCAAAATAGGAGGTGCTGTAGGCTTCTGTTTATCCTGTTCCCAGAACATTTCGTAAGCCTCTATCTGGCCGTTAGCTTTGGGTATCAAGCGATAGTTTTTCATTAAGTTCAAACGATTCTCCTTTGTATAAATAATCAGCTTTTCTGGACGAAGATAGTTTGTTAGTATATCTGCAGCAGGCTCTCCCCCCCAAACAGTTAATTCTTTTACTAAAACAATATCCTCCCAATTACCCTGAAAATCATATCGCTCTTTCTTTAGCTTGGGTTTCAAAACTGTATCATATTCTATTACCCAACGATCTAATAACTCTTTCCGGTTTTCCCAAACGTATGTCTTATTATTTAGCTGAAGAAGATAACCCGTTTCTTTAAGTCCTTCGATAACCTGAGGAATGCTACCTAATCCTACCTTAGTTAATTTTGCTAATTCGCGTTGTGGTAAATTGATATCTTCTTTATTATTAAGTAAGTGTAATAATACTTTTAATCCTGTTTTTGTAAATGCCCGATTACCTTTTTCTTTGGTCTGAATGCTTGTTTTTTGAGTATCTATAAAAAGGAAGATATTTTCCTGTTTTATAAAAGTATTACCATTTGTCTCCAGATAAGCTATGCCTTTTGCCCTTAATTCTTCCTTAACTTTTGGAAAAATCTGATTTGCAACAACCATAAAATTGCCATATTCTTTGCTGTTATATTCCAACTGCTGCACCTGATGTGGTCTGATCTCTTGCTTAAGTTCGACAACATAATGAACTCCATTACCCAAAGCTGGTATTTCCAGTACTCCATCTAATGGTGTATTATCTTTTAAGAGAACATCCATCCCGGTTATTTTCTTAAAATTATCCAATGCAATATGTAACATCTCCTGTTTCATGTTCACAAATATACAACGTTCACGTTACGTGAACAAATGTTATTTGTGAACATTTTCCAAAATCACAAATTATCATTATTAGAAAAGAAGATATAGTTAAAGGTATACGATCTAAAACATGCTAAGCTGCACAGATTTTACCTCCATATAATTCGGCCATTGAGACTACAATGATGACTGCAAACTTGTCAAATTCATCCAGAACAGAATCAACCACCTGTATTAATTCTGTAGGGAAGACATTACCTCTGGTAATTGTATTCGCTTCTATTTTGATTTGTGCGCCCTGACCCTGACAATTCAATTTAACGTCAGTTCCACCATTTAATGGAACGGTGTTGATTGTAATGCCCGGTACATTTCTTTCTAGATTCGCCTTGATTCTTCCCAAGCTTTTCTGAATATTTTTGAGGGCTTCGGTTCTGGAATCAAGTGGCTAATAAGTCAGGGCAATAACAACTGACAAACAAGGCATTTCCCTTATAAAAAGGTTAATAGCCGTACCTCCTTTTAGTGCAAATATTTCTTCTTTTGCTACATATGGTAGAACCTGTAGTAATAAATCCACTTGTGCTCTATATGCTGGTGAAATCATAACTCTGCTAATTCTTTGGGTATTGTTATCTTATACTTTGAGCTGTATGCTCCACTTTCTGTTATCATCCGGTCTCCGCTACCTAAATCTATCTTATCTGTTTTTAGGAATTGAAACCACTGATGATTTGCCTTTTCTGCCATATAAAGAAATAGACGTCTTACTTTCACTGATTTGCAAGCTGATAGAAGCTCGCTCACCAATCTAGGCTTTAAGTTGACCAATCCTTCTAAAACCTGATAGCATTCAACAAGGTCTGAATGTTGCGGAGTTAAAACAGGCATTCCAATATGGCACGTTCGGGTGTTGATACATTAATTTTTGTATCTTTTATCTCCATTTCCTTGATGCCTGTTTTTTCAGGAAGAAATGAAGTGGGTTTCTGTAATAACTCTACATTCCAATTGTAATTTATAAACCAATTTGGCATTCTGGTTTGCAAGGGTGAGAATAGGTATATCGTTTACTTGCTTAACCTGAAATAATGGCTGAATCCATGTAAGCTTAATGAAGTTAAAGCACCTACATGCACCTTAATGTTTAATTGATTTTGCATTGCATTCACACCTGCTTGCCATTCCAAGCTTTCGCCGGGCTTTTTATATGCACCTCTTCCTAAAGGTTCTATCCATCCGCTGTCCTTATAGTACCTGCGTAGATGTCTGGATACAACATTGTTGTCCAATACTGCTGCTGTTATCACATTATTGGGCTGCAATAGATTAAAAAGCTTCTTTAATTTTATGTCATTATGCGTAGTCATACTACTCATTTTTAAACATAAATAAAGAATTGATTTAATAAAAGAACTAAACAACTTTAAATATATTACTTAATGAATAGTTATACTACGCAAAAATCCATCTTTATAAAGTTATTTATATTCTTTTCGTTGTCAAAAGCAATTAACCAATCAATAAAACCAAATGCTTATTATCCGGAACGCATAATTAAATACCACAACAAACCAATTTTGTAGCATTTATAGTATATACCTATGTATCAAATTTAGTATAAAGCTACATGCTGTTATATTTCAAAACGATACAAAACACATCTTATAGTAGCAAGAGTGCCATTTTTATTATTCAACACTTATAACTATTAACTATATATAATCACTAATAACTTCTTTTTGATAGCTTGATAAAATATTAGCAAATACCTTATGATTAAATCGATACAGGCAGTACCTTATTTTAGTATATGGGTTTAATATTTGGTTCTGAGCTTTTTCTATTTTGTTTGAAAAAAGAATATTTTTCGTGATTGCCAGCTCTAAATCATGTTCGGTAAAATCCGAGTTCTGAATTAGAATCTCTTGCACAAAATTATCCACCTTATATTCATTAAATTTATAGTCGGTAAAGTGCTTTTTTGCTATGTATAAGAACCTAAAAACATCAAGAGGTAAACTGGTATCTAACGCCCCCTTTTTTCTTAAACGGTCGCTAATTATTTTTTCCTCTTGTAATATTTCTTTTTTAATACTGAGAAATTCTTCATCAGCTATTTCAAAAAGTGCAGATAATCGATTAATTCTTCGCTTTAGATTATGCGGTATACTTTTTTTGTATTTAATCTTATGATCTAATATACTCCAGGCATCCTGAATTACGGTACGTATCTGCAATTCAAATTCTAACGAACTAAAGTCTGTAATATTCGTTTCTGCTCCTCTCTTCTTTTTTAACCTTAACTGTAGGTGGAGACCCTTATATCCGAATTGATTTTCTGTTTTTTCAAGTAAACTTGTTTTATCAGTCGTCTCCATTACTCTAAAATGTTTTTTTAAACTCCGTTTTATGGAAACAAGATCATCAGAATAATAACAAACAGCTCTTACTCCTATTAAATCGGTTATATAATCCTGAATCTGAAATGAAGAATCGGAATCAAGGTATGGTAAATATTTTCGGTTGAACTTTTTAATACACTCTTCAGCAGTTTTGAGCCTGAATAATACCTGATCGACCTTATCAATATTCTCAATAATATTTGAGAAATGTTCCATAGCCTTTTGATGGTATGTAAGTTGTTGATGGTACCATTTTTTAAATTCTTTTATTCTTTCTTCAATTTGATTCATGTCTTCTTAATATGATACTCTCAACTATTGGATAATCAGTAATGATAGTAAGTAATATTTGTAACTAAGCAATTCATTGTCTCACATTTTGCTTAAATTACTATAATTTATTGATATTGCGCTAATCTTTGAAAAAGAATAAAGTTCTAAAAAGACAATCTCAAATAATGAACGATAAAGGTACCTTTTGGACTCCCTTAGATAATGCGGCTAAAATTTTTCCGGCCATTAGAAGCAAGGAAAACACTACTGTAATACGACTTTCTGCCAATTTAAAAGAGAGAGTCACGATTAGTAGTCTTTTCAAAGCTGTTAAACTTGCTGAAAAAAGATTCCCATATTTTAAGGTGAGTTTACATGGAGGTTTTTTCTGGTATTACCTTGAACAGGTAAATAATCCAATAAGAATTATGCATGATAATGGAGTTACCTGCAAAGCTTTTAAGCGCAACCAAGAGAGCAATTTGCTTGTGAGAATACTTGTTCATAAAAATAAGATAAGTGCCGAATTTTCGCATATACTTACTGATGGCTATGGTTTATTAACTTTTTTAAAAACCATACTTATTTATTATTTTCAGGATAAAGGTTTACTTGATACGAACCAAATAGATAGCTTTTATACAATGAAAGCAGATAAAGAGGAATATGAAGATGCTTACAATAGGTATTTTAAAGAGAATATTCCCCATGTGGTCAAACAACCAAAGGCATTTCATCTGCCATTTCATTTAAAGAAAAAGCCACGATTTCATCTTTTATTTGCAATTCTATCTATTCAGCAAATAAAACAAAAGGCAAAGGAAAAAGGTGTAAGCATTACAGATTATCTGGTTGCTGTATACTTGTTAACTCTGCAGGATATTTACCATGAATACAAGCAGAATGGAATATTCTCATCCAATAAAATAGCAAGAGTTCAGGTTCCGGTAAATATTCGAAATATCTATCCTACTAAGACGATGCGTAATTTTTCACTTTTTGTTATGCCCGAAATAGACCTCCGATTAGGGAAATATACATTTGATGAAATACTGAAAGTTGTGTATCATAAAATGCAGTTGGAAACAGATGAGAAACTAATTAGTAAGATTATTTCCCGTAATGTTGGTAGTGAACGAAATTTAATTGTCAGGGGAATTCCCATTTGGCTAAAGAGTATCATTCTGTACTATAAATATCATTCGCAAGGAACCAATATGTATAGTGGTGTACTAACCAACTTAGGCAAAATAGAATTACCGGATCCTATTCGCCATAAAGTCGACTATTTCACAATTTCACCTCCACCGCCTAACAAGCGGTTGAAGATTAATTGTGGTGTAATTGGCTATGAGGATAAGCTTACCTTAAGTTTTGGCAATATTACTAACTCTAATGAGTTTGAGCGAAGATATCTTCACTTTCTCTCTCAGCAAGGTATAAATATTAGAATTACGAAACACTAAAATTAGTTTATGGATTATTGTAAGAATTGTGAAGTAGAATTGGATGAAGATATGATATGCTGCCCTTTATGTGGACTTAGTGCTGGAGCAGAACCTATTTCTGTTGATATTCCCAAAGAGAAACATCACGATTTCAGGGATAAAACATTAAATGAAATTGAAAAACTCAGCTTTACTCAAAAACGAAAGCTTATCTGGAAGATATCCGGAATTATTCTGATGTCTGGTATTATAATCACACTTATAATAAACTTCATAATAAGTCACAATATTAATTGGGCTAAGTATAATTTAATTGCCTCATTAGTAGCTTTTTCTAACATTAGTTTCGTTGTGTTTTTTCGAAAAAAACCTTTCGTCTTGCTCATTAGTAGTTTGATCTCCTTAACGATTTTGTTTTTGATGATAGATTATTTTAATGGAGAAAGTTACTGGGGGATACAACTCGGAATTCCTATTGTGACGTCCTTTTATATTTTATCACTTATTGTTTTAGTATTGATTCGTGTATCGAATCAGATTGGATTCAATATACTAGCTGTCATTTTTTTGGCCATAGCCATATTATTACTTAGCATTGAAATTTTTATATCTCTGTATTCTCATCAAATCATTAGACTTAACTGGAGTATTATTGCCGGGGTATCATTATTGCCCATTGCCGGTTTATTGTTTTTTGTGCATTATAAACTTAAAAAGGGAATAGAGTTAAAACGTTTTTTTCATATTTAAATACCAATAAATATCTCTGACCAAAGATTACGATCCATTACATAATAAAGTAAAAAAGTCGCCATCCAACCGTGAGTGATCCCAATTGCCCAAAGGTTACGCCATTTAAGAAAAACTGAAGCCAAAATCAACTCTAGGAAAAAGGTGTATAGCATCAAAAAAGTATTTGGATAATGAATGATACCAAACAAGATTGAGACTATAAAAACCAAAAGAATAGCGCTGACTTTACCTTTGAAAAATGCAATTAAATTCATCAATATAATGTCAAGCATGATAAATTGTTGTATGACTCCCCAAAATGGATATAAAAGTAAAACCAATAGAATATGCCAGGATACATTGAGCGTATTATTGGTGTATGCATAAAACACACAAGCCGAACCATTAAGTAGAATGATAGGTAATAATATTAGTAAAGACTGTTTAAAATCTTGCAGTTTAAATATTTCGAACTCTTTATTCGTTCTTTTACGAAACAATATATATCCAATCCAAAAAAAAGAAATTCCGACTATATATATAGTTCTAACATTCAGCCAATCTATCAGCAGATATTTTAAAATAGCAGTTAATAACAATACGATTAGTACAAAATTCTTTTGTGTCCAATTTTTCAAATTAACTTACTTTTCTAATCATTATAACTTATCGTTTTTCCCATAAAAATCTGCCTTATTAGGTCCTTTTTCCATTGTTAAAAAATCCCAGACTTCATTTAATATTTGTCGTTCTTCTATTTTCGATAGTTTACTACCTTCAATATATTGTACTTCAGCTACATTCTGAAAGAATTTATCCCAATCGGAATAATAGCCTTCAACACGCAAAAAACGAACAAAAACTCTTGGAAAGCTTAACTTAATTACGAACTCGTATTCAGGGAAAAATAATTTATTCGATCCTAAATAGTAATTCTTGTATTTATCTGGTATCATATCTTCTAAAATTATTAACCTTCATTTTTTAACTCTAACCTATAAGCTATGATAGATTTGTTGAAAATTTCTAGGGTTATCACCTTATTCTTGAACCATATAACAAACTTTAATTCACCCCTTAACTGCAACAACACTTTCAACCTATATTAAGCATAACACTCTGACTCTGAGTCTTTAAATTTAATTATCCCTAGTTTTTTATTAAACATTTTTTGAATACCTTCTTATTGCTTTTTCATTTTTTTAATTAAGTATTCTTCTGTTCTTGGATTTGTATGTCGTTTCTATTGCGTCTATTTAAAACTCCTTTCGTGATTGATAAAACCATAATTTACGGCAATTCTGTTCTAATTACAATTAAATTAGAGAACTTTATTGGACACATAACTAATTCATCAACAAACAAAAAATTAGGTAGTTAATTTTATTCATTTTTAAATAGTATTTCACCATAAAATCCCCAGAAGGTCTATTAGAATATGTATATAAATAATTAATATCTTATTTAATTACTATTTGAGATAATCTTTGTTTGAATATTCATTTTTAGGTTCGGTTCCTTTTTGCTACTTTTGAAGGGAAATGAGTTCATTAAAACGCATTTAAAACGGGCATTTTTGACCCTATTTTGGTGGACTTACAGAGGACTTAAAAAATTGAATTCGTAAAATATTGAGAATTGGGCACTTAAAGCAATTTTTCAGTTCCCTCTCTCTCCGCAAGATAAATAGAGTATTCAAATTTGGATACTCTATTTTCATTTATTTTACAAAGCATTTCATCATAACGAAAGTTGTATCTGCACCAAAGCTCCTTTATCATTCTGAATAGATAAACTTCCCTTATGACTTTCGATAATTAATTTACACAAATAGAGTTCCAGCCCTGGATTATTATCAATATGTGTTGATACAAAAGCTTTAATTCCATTTTTCAATAATTTTTCAGGAAACCCTACACCTTCATCTTTTATGTTTATATGATATGATTGATCTGACTTTCGTCCAACTATTGAAATATTACTACGATGTGCTGAATGCTTAATTGAATTTGATATTAATAAATAAATACATTTCGAAAAATACTTAACATCTAAGTTTAAGTTACAACTCTCTATCTTACTACTAATATGTATTTCTTTTTTCAACAATTTCGTATCCAACTTGTCTATGGCCAAATTAATTAAAAGATCAACACCTGTAGATACTAGATTAAGAGTATTACTTCTCCTTGTGGTTAAATTTGAAATATCTAATGCCTGAAATGAAAATTCTTCTAATCGATTACAAGATTCATCTAATTGAGTGATCATATTTAATAGAATCTCGTCTTTAACACTGGCCTTAATTACATTAACAAAACCAATAATTCCATTCAAAGGAGTACGTATTTCGTGATTGATAATACTTAAAAATTCATTCTTTGATTGATCCAATACAGCTAATTCATCATTTGCTTGCCTAAGTTTATCATTCGCGATTAACAACTCTTCTGTTCTTTCTATTACTTTTTGCTCTAATGAACGGTTTATATCGTTTAATTCATCGTTACTCTTCTTTAAGGCAATATGTGTAGATATTCTGGCAAGAAGTTCTGCTGTATTAAAAGGTTTTGATAAATAATCCACTCCTCCAACTTCAAATCCTTTTGTTATACTTTCCTTTTCATTAATGGCAGTAAGAAAAATCAAAGGTATATCCGCCCGATTGGTTTGTTTTATTCTTTTACAGGTTTCAAAACCATCCATTCCCGGCATCATTACATCCATTAGTATAAGGTCAAAATTTTCTGATTCTAACATATCTAAGGCATCTTCTCCACTTAGCACATATTCAACTTCGTAACTATTCTCTGTAAGAATATTCCCTAATAATTGAATATTTCGTGCATTATCATCAACAATTAAAACCCTCCCCATATGATTTTATTTTCCGATTGTTAATATTTTAAAATGATTTCAGTTAAGAACTTCCTCAAGTTTTTTAATTATTTCATCCACTTTCTTAAGATTGAATCCTATTATCGCGTCTCTAAAATCTTCACCTAAATTTACGATATCTTTATTGTTTAATTCCGTTCCTGTTTGTATAATTAATTCGGCCAATGTTTTTTGCCCTTTTACAGTTTTTCGTAGCTTCTTTTGATCCCAAATATCACTTAATTTGTTTATTAGATAATCTAAGTCCGATTCCGAAAAATGCAAAGTCCTATCATGTGTTGAAGTTTCTTCCTTTTGTTTCCATTTAAAGTATTTAATCAAAATCCCAATCAAATCATTGGATAATATAGGCTTGGTTAAGGACCCATCAAAGATACCAGAATGCAATAATTTTTCGGGAGCATCTAAAACGGATGCTGTGCATGCAATTACAGGTATGCGATTCGTTTCAGTTTGTAGTTTTAAGCGTTTTGTTACTTCTCCACCATCTTCACCCGGCATTCTTAAATCCATAAAAATTAAATCAGGTAAAACCTCAACTGCCTGTGTAAAACCACTTGCTCCATCCACGGCCTCGTATACTTCAAATCCCAACAACAGAAGATGACTTGCCAACAAATCGCGGTTACTTTTCACATCATCAACGATTAGTATTTTTGCAGGTTCAAAACAAATTTCACTGTCATTAAACTCCTCTTCTTGCACCGGAGGTGAGTCATTCACTATTTTAACATCCGGCAATTCGATGATGAATGTACTACCTTTACCTTCCTTACTTTCTACCTGAAAACTACCATTGAATAAATGAACAATTTTCCGTGAAATACTCAATCCTAATCCCGTTCCTCCATACTGGCGAGATATGGATTCATCCTCCTGCTTGAAATCTTCAAAAATCATCTCCAGTTTATCTTTCGCGATTCCAATTCCGGTATCTGTTATGCTAATAATAAGAGTGCCGTTTTCAGGTGTTACATTTTTAATATCAGCCTGTATTGAAATACTTCCATCTTGAGTAAATTTTATAGCATTACTAACAACATTTATCAATACCTGATTAAGCCGTAGCTCATCTATTAATAAGGCTTCAGGTACTTCATTTGAAATATTCGAATGAAGTATCAATCCTTTTTCTTGAACTTTCTGATTAAAAAGCATCCGGATATCTCTGAAAACATTTCTAAGATTAACCACTTCGTAATTCAATTCAAGTTTTCCAGCCTCAATTTTTGAAAGATCAAGTATATCATTAATAAGTTTTAGCAATGTTTTTCCACTCGAATAAATAGAATTAACGTAATTTTCCAGTGTAGGATCTTCAACTTTTTTGGATAAAATTTCAGAAAAACCAATTATGGCATTCATTGGTGTACGTATCTCATGACTCATATTTGCCAAAAATGCACTCTTAGCTGTACTCGCAGATTCTGCTTTTTCTTTTTCTACTATAATTTGATTTTCGAATTCTTTTCGATTACTGATATTAATTAAAATCTGAGAAAACAGCTGAAGTAATTCAAAACTCTGTTTTGTATAATGTTTTTCACTATCGACAATATCAAAACTTATAAATCCAATCAACCTGTTTGCACTAAGCATCGGAATCGTTAGTAGGCTTTTATATCCATCTTCTTCAAGAGTATATCTCAATTCAACGTCTTCAATCTGATTAATATTTGAATAATAAACAACTTGATTGTTCAAGTGCTTTTTCACCCATTCGGAAGCTAGATTACTAACTGGTATTTCTTGCAACTTATCGGTAATAGGTTGTACGCCATCCTTCGTCCATTGATACTGAATTTTATATGTTGTTAGATCTTGATTGTATGAATAAATTGCAGCCCGATTTGAATTAATAAAAGTTCCTATGCGCTTTAAGGCTTCGTTAATAGCATCATCTAATTGATTGATATCAATATTGATATAATTAGATGAAATATCGGTTAATATATGCCGCAATTCGGTTTGCTGCTTTAGTTCGTTTTGTATTTGCTTTATCTCAGTAATATCCAACATTGCTGCCACTGCACAGTCTCTCGATTCGTAACGAATATGCTGTAACGAGATTAAACTATCCCGCGTTTCTTTTCTGATTCTATCATAAACCTGTACTTCAAAATTTATTATTGCACCATCTTCGATAAGCTTTCGCATGAGTTTTTCTCCATCTTCTGATGAAATAATGATATTGCTATCGTCGGCCGTAAAAAACTTATTTGACGAATTGGTAGACAAATTCATCAACTCTTTCGCAGCCGGATTATAGCGTAACAATTCACTTGTACTAAGATCAACTACGACTACAGGGTTGGGATTATTATCGATGATTGAATCTGCTGCATTTTTAGCCTCCGAAAGCTCATCCTGCATCCGCTTCATATCACTAATATCGGTATAGGTTCCCACCACTCTAATAGGGCTTCCATTTGAGGCCCACTTTACAACTTTACCACGATCTAGTACCCACTTTAGCGATCCATCTTTACATACTACTCTATGTTCATTCTGATATAAATCGGTTTTGTTTTTAATGTGATACTGCATACCATTGAGCACAATATCTCTATCTTCTGGATGGATAATACTTAAATCTTTGATCCAGTTAGAAGGAACTTCTCCTTCCTCATAACCCAAAATATTACACAATTGCTTTGAAAGATGAACTTTCCCTGATTCAAAATCCCAATCCCAAATACCAATATTACTTCCTTCGATTGAAAACTGCCATCGAAGCTCATTCTCTCTAAGCTTTTCTTCCAGTGCTTTTCGCTCTGTAATATCATCAACCATGCACAAGACTCCAATTTGCTCGTTGTAAATCGTTAATGCCATATTAATATTGGAATCGAAGAGTCGTTTATTGGTATCTTGTAACTGATATTGTAATTGACAGTGACCAACCTTGCGTGTATTTTCTATCTGCTCCTTTATCTTTTCAATGGTGACCTTTCCATCCGACTGTATTTCAGGACCGAATACAATGGGTGACTTATCAACAATATCGTTTTTTGAGTGAGCATGCAGCAATTCAACACCCTTTTTGTTACAATCCAGAATTAAAGATCCTGCCTCATTTAAGATAAAAATTGCATTCATGTTTTGCTCAAACAGATTACGAAAATTCTGTTCCTTTTGCTTTATTTGCAATTCCTGCTGTTTCCGCTCATGAATATCTACTAAAATACAATGAATCCTTATGGGAGTTTCTTCCTGATTATATTGTACGCGCCCTTCTAGAACAACCACTATCTCAGAACCATCTTTTTTGAGAAGAATTAACTCGGTTGATATATATCCACTTTGTTTTATTTTAGTGATTATTTTATCAAATTCACTTTTATATGTATTACTCCATACGCTGCTGAAAGATTTACCTAACAATTGATCTCTTTTATAACCAAGTAGGTTAAGACACCAATTATTAAAATCGATATAATTACCATTGATATCCAGAGAAAGATAGGCAACGGGTGCATTATCAAACAGATTACGAAATCGCTGCTCACTTGCTTGTAATACTTCCTCCTGTTTAACTCTTTGAGTTACATCTTCGACTAATACAGCATAATGGTTTTTTTTGGGAGAAAATACATTTAGACTATAATGCTTATTATCTTTTTCAATTTGGAACCTTTTAGGTATACCTGTGGTTGCAATATCAGCTACAATATTCAAATCTAACAAACTAGGTATTGATAATTCCTTTAATCTTTTTCCTTTAATTTCATCGGATAAAGATGGCACCATTTTTTTAAGAGCAGTATTAAATCTTAGCACTCTAACATCAATGGGCTTACCTTCATCATTGAATATTACTTCATTTTCGGCAAAACCGGTAACCATATTTTCAAACAATATTTCAAACTGTTCGCGCGATTCGATAATTTCAGCTTCTTGTCGTTTACGTTCTGAGATATCTTCAAAAAGGGAGAAGAAACGCCCTTGGTTATCAGGAAAAACCTTTAATGAAAGGAATTTTGCAATAGGAGCCCAATATACTTCTGCCTGAAAAGGCACACGCGTTTTAACAACATTATCAAAAATATTTAAATCAATATTTGATATATCATATAATTCACTGAAAAGCTTTCCAATATCGCTTTCAGAAAAATTAGTGAGAATTTTTTTATAGGCATTATTACAACTAATAATTCTAAAGTCGATAGCTTTCCCCTGATCATCATGTATCAGCTCACTTACTGTCAGACCTGATGTCATATTATCAAATAAAGCCTGTAAATTTTCTCTTGATTCAATTAGTTCATTCTCTTTATTTACCTGTTCGGTTATGTCTTGCGAGAATCCATATATCCGTAATAACTTACCTGTTTTATCATACCATTTTTCACCTATTACTCTAAACCAAACTAGCTTGCCATCGTCTAATCTTTTAAAAGGATAAACCCTTTCATATTGACTTTCACGATTTTCTATCGCATATCTTAATGCTTCATACTCTCTTTCGGCCGTTTTAGGATCAACAGCAGCCACCCCATTTAACCACACATTAACATCTACTCCTGTTCCTTCAGATGAAGGATCCATTCCATACATCACCAATGTTTTTGCAGCTGCATATAATTTAAGCGGATCTGTTCCAAAATCGGCATACCAATATCCAGTATTAGATAATTTTAAAGCAGTAGATGAAAGTACATTTGCTTTTTCAAGCTCTTCCTGCACTTTTCTTTTTTGAGTAATATCCTCTTTTACGGTTATAAAATGAGTTATTTTATTTTCAGAATTTTTTACAGGCGAAATAATGGCCGATTCCCAATATAATTCACCATTTTTCTTTTTATTACATATTTCGCCTTTCCAGGTATTACCTTCTAAAATGGTATTCCACAACTTAGTATAAAAAGCAAATGAATGTACTCCAGACTTCAAGAAGGAAAATGACTTTCCAACTACTTCGTCTGTGTTATATCCCGTTGTTTTTAAAAATGCACCATTTGCATACTCAATAATTCCGTGCTTATCGGTAATAGCAATACAGGCCAAACTACTTTCTAAGGCCTTTGAAAAAAGCACTAGCTTATGAGAACGCTCTTCAACCTTTTTTTCAAGATTATCTTTATACTGCTTAAGTTCATTATTTATTTTTAAGATCTCACGCTCGGCAAGTTTCACCTGCGTAATATCCTGAAGTACACCTTTAATTCTTCGTATTTCTCCATTTTCTTTCTCACAAATTCCTTTATTGTGCAACCACTTAATATTTCCTTTACCTGTTGTAATTCTGTATTTAAAATCGAAAGATTCACCTTGCATAGCCTGCTGCAGTACTTCTTGTGCATGAGATCTATCATCGGGATGCACCAATTGAAAGATATCACCTAAAAATAACTTTTGATTTTCAGGCATCTCAATAATACTCCTCAAATTATCAGTTATATTGAATTCCATGTGGGGAAATAATAATTCCCAGGCTCCCACTTTAGCTATTTTGCCCGATTCTGAAAAAAAGTGTTCTTTACGATTTAATTCCTTTTTTAATAAAGTATAATCGGTAATATCACGAGAAACAACAAGTAACTCTTCATTTTGTATTATTATACGACTTTGAAAATATTTGCGGATTCCTTCTTTACTTACTATTCGATATTCAATGGTGTCTTTTTTGTTTGATAACTGAGAATTAACGCCATCTTTTCCTTCAGTGTATTTGCATAACAGAACATGTTCAATAAACGTTTCTTTATCCTCAGGATAGATCAAACGATATATCGATTCACCAATTAACTCATTGGATTTATACCCTAAGTTTTTTTCTACAGATGGACTTATATATAGAAAATCAGCCTTTGAATTTAGAGTAAGTTTAAAGACTAAATCGAAAGTACTTTCAACAACTTTCTTCCACGATGTTTTTTCTTGTTTTAACAGATTATTCTCTGCTTTTAATGCATTAAGCTCCTCTAACAACTCCTGCTCACTTCGTCCCCTGTTTTTCATATTAAACTGAACTATTAACTAAAAAATCCCCCTCTAAAAAGAACAATTACTGTTCCTACCTGATTTACACAACTAGAACAAATACAACTTCAACAAGTTTAAAAATACACATATTTGCATTTATATATACCTGGTTTATTATTGCATTATACTATCACTAATTTTCTGTTCTATATCCTCATCTTTATAACCAATACCATAAAAAGCTCTTATATTCTCTAATTAAAGGTATCACTATTTTTTGAGATTTATTTTAACAAAACTAAATGTCAGCTATTTGTATCCACCAATATTCCAACTAACACCCAAAGCCATGTAATTCATGGTTTGATTTAATCCCAAACCAAATGAAAAGTCAAATTGAAGATTCGGTTGTAGAAGATAAGTCAATCCGGCATCAAAATTCGAGATCCAATCATTCATATCAGCTAGTTCACCGTATAATTCATAATAAGAGCCTAACTGCTCTGTAATGCCAATACCAAATACTGCCGAATAAGTAAGATCTCCACTTCCTTCTCCAAAATTGGAATATCCAAAGTTAGCTCCTATGCCTAAAGCATCAGTAAAGGTTTGAGATAAGGCTAGTTTACTTACCGAACCTATTGAACTCGATGAGATCCAATCGGCTCCTGTAGGCACTATCACATGCGACAAAAAAGCAATTTCAGTGTCAATATCTTCTTTACGCAAAATTTGCACTTTAAACCCCAGTTCTAAATCGCTTAAAGCTGTTTGGTCGGAATAATTAACCAGTTGTTCACCCAATCGTAATTCAAAGTTTTTACTTAAACCATAACGAAACAAGGTTGTAGGTATAAAATAAGCCCTGTCGGCTGAGCGATTCATATTTTCAATCATCAAACCCGATTCGATTTGAAGACTTTTAAGCGGAACAGTTGACGATGACTCCGTTTGATCAGGTCGATCAGTTACAATCTCTTGTGCAAACGTATTTAAACCGATCAACAGGTAAATTATTATAAACAACGTTATTTTCTGCATAGTTATTCTGATTTACAATCATAACCAATCCGTGAGTACAAATGTTCTTTTGAAAAAATCTACTTACCTATTGAATAATCACCCTGTATGTGCCAGAAAATCCCCTGTAATTATTTCAAGATGTAAAATACTTAACTAACGGAAGGTCCGGAGGCACCGTATCGGAAGGTCCGGAGGCACCGTATCGGAAGGTCCGGAGGCACCGTATCGGAAGGTCCGGAGGCACCGTATCGGAAGGTCCGGAGGCACCGTATCGGAAGGTCCGGAGGCACCGTATCGGAAGGTCCGGAGGCACCGTATCGGAAGGTCCGGAGGCAAGCCTCCGAACCTGTTATACTACCTGCGTTACAATACGGTTAATAAATGGTCAAAGATAATGGTTCGGGGAGCCTGTAATAATACACCTCCCCCACTGTGCTGCGTTACAATCTGCAGTTGATAATCGCCTGTATCCAAAGCAGGTAGCAACACCAATAATTCGGATGGATTATTGGATACGATCCTATCCATTTTAACCCTTACACTATTGGTTTGATTAACTAAAAAGGCACCAACTGTATCCGCTTCTCCTTCTACCTTTATTTTGGTTCCTTCAATTTGTATAACATCGTTGGGTGTAATGGTGCTATCTTCCTCAGCCGTTTGAGAGTCGATTACCTTACCAATAACACCACCTACATCCGCCACACCCAGTACTTCCACTTCCAACTTTTGCAATTCGGCAAGAAAAGCACCATGAGTACGTAAATTAATTTTAAGCTTGTGATTGCTGCCCGAAAAAGAGGCCGTTTTACTGTTAAAGACACCCGACACAGCTAACGATGCTGAAAACAAAGGAGTATTTATGTTATATCCATCCTTAAGCTTATCACCTATCTCGTTAAATATGAGTGTTCCGATGCTTCGAATGGTTTCTGGCTGGTATTCGCTCCTATTGGCAATGATACCATCTACCACATCATCTAAGTTCAAACTACCGGCTGAAGATACCTTAGCCGAGTAATCGTTAGGGTTTTCTGTAAGTGGATTGTCGTACAACCACAGTTTGATTTTTGTCATACTAATTTGTGTTTAATTAAAAATACTACAAACTCACGTCTGATTTAAATTTCTTATAATAAACAATGTTTATTAGTTAAATAGCTAGTATAATTTACTAATTATTTTTATATGTTTCCTATTTATTTTTCAACGCAACAAATACATAAACTATTCAGCGATACTAACTCATAGAATAATTCATTTAAAAAGGCATTACCCCAAAAGGCTACATAGTAAGTTATAGAGCTTACCACCCACTAATAATCCTACAAATAAATAATACTGTTAAAAAAAGATATTACATTAGCTGAAAGTAACAGCGTACATAGAAAATATAACCGTCATAGAACGACGGTTACAGAATAGTTGTGTTTAATTCAAAAAAGTGAACTTATGAGATTATCGTTACTAGTTATATTTGTGATTTCATTATTTGGTTGTAAAACAAGCCAAGACTTAATTTCTGACAGTGACCTTTTGGAGATATTAAATATAAAGGTCTGGAAAGTCCCGTTACCTTCAGACAACACGAAACAATGGGGAATAAAAGTGATTGACGTTAAACCTGAGAAAATTAAATATAGTTCCTTTGACATAATCTCAAAAAACGAATCTTTGATTTCATTAAAACGACAAAGCAAGACAGAATTTGAATATGTATTAAAGCAGAATAAAGGACTTGGTCGCGGAACTATTAGTATTCAAGAGAATTATCAGGCAATGACTTTATTTGATGAACCGAAACATTATGAAAAAAACTTGTATGCCATCGGTGAAATTGGAATTTGGGACGGTTATACGATAACTCCTACGCAATTAATTGTATTGAGATTAATAGATAAATAAAGAACTAAACACAACCCGCTGGAAATAAAGCATGGCTCGGTCGGCTCGTCCTGACACTTTAGTCTACCGTCTTAGTCCCCCTAGCGGGTGACACGACACCACGACTAATGCGCCACGACTTCATCCAGCAACCGTTGTATGGCATTTGGCATAGTGCTGCAATGAAAATTATTTAAGTAAATTAGTATATGGCAAAAAGAAAGAAGAAACCTGAACTTAAGGTTGTATTTGATACAAATGCTATTTATTCTGGTACAGCTAGTTACTTGATAAATATAGAACTAACAGACCTTATTAAAGATAATTTGACTCACCATGATTTAGATATTTCTTGGCATCTACCTGATACAGTAATTAAGGAAAGAGAATTTCAGATGATAAAGAAGGGAACTGAATTTCTTCAACCAATTGGAAAATTAGAGACTCTCTTAGGTCACAATTTAAATATTACAGAGGAGATAATACAAGATAGGGTAAAAAGTAATATTTTAAAGCAAATCGAAGAAAATCACCTGAGCAAAATAATTTTAGATACTGAAAGTATTGAATGGAATACCCTTATTAAAAAAGCTCTTAAACGAGTTCCTCCATTTGAGGACAATAAAAGCGAAAAAGGATTTAGAGACTGCTTAATACTTGAAGCATTTGACCAATTAGTACAGTCTTCCCCAAAAACAGCTAGTTCTTGTAGAATTGCTTTTGTTTGTAATGATTCAGTTTTAATGGATGCAGTTAAAGAACGAACTAAAGAACGCAATAATATTCGATACATTAGTGATTTAACGGGTTTAAAAGGATTGATAAACATATTAGTATCAGAGATTGAAGAGAAACTTATTACAGAAATATCAAGCAGTGCAACTGAGTTGTTCTTTGAGCCTGATAATCCTGAAACAATATATTACAAAGAAGAAATAAGAAAAGCGTTAAAGGAGAAATTTAATACAGAATTATATAAATTACCTGATTCAATAGCAACAAAAGTTGAAACTGGCACATGGTATATTTCCCCAGTAAATTTTGTAAAAAAAGAAAAGCAGCGTATTTGGTGGAGTAGCACCGTAAAAGTTGACCTTAAGGCATACAAAAAAGAGTATAACCCTTCTGCAACAAGAAGACTCTCCGATTTAAATAGACCGACCGCCACAGCTTCACTATTAGGAAATTTGCAAGGTAGTACATCAGCTTTCTTGGATGCTTATCAGAATTTAGGAAGAACATCCCGTGAGGTTATGAGTTTACCTGAAACAGTTGAGTATCTTGAAGGTAGTTCGAAATATGAAGTAATTTGGAGCGTTACATACACTGCGAATAAGAAATTTATAAAGCCTGTGATTGAAGATATTAAATTCACAGGAAATGAATGGGGGAATGAATAAAAACGCCATACAACAATGTATAAAAAACATAAGTGGCTCAGTGGATTACGAAATTTTAGAGCATTTAATCAGCTCCGCCAAATCTGCGATTTGACGGTTTTGTTAAATCTTTTAAATTTGTGTCAAAACGCAAATTTGGCTCAGTGCAATTTGATAGGTAAGTGCTTCGAAATCACTTACGTTTCTTATACTTAACGTTGTGCAGCATTAAGAAACAAACACAGTGAAAAAAAGTAAATCGATTATAATATTTGGAGCCCTTGTCATCCTAAGTTACATATTCAAAGACTATTTATGGAGTAAGTTTTGGATTTTTGGATACTTACCATTGGGAGTATTAGGACTTGTATTTTTGCTTCTTTTAGGACTCTCAATTATAAAGAAAAAAAGACAATCTATCCAAATAGGCTTTTTGACTATTCTATCAATAATAATCATTGACAGTTTTAGTTGGGAATTATTTAAAAGTAACAAAATTTTAGAAGCGCATTTGAGTGATGATTTAACGGGAATGAATTTGGTATTAAGAGAAAATAACAAGTTCGAATTACAGAGTTACCATATGTTCGGAGACGAATGGTTTAAAGGAGAATATGAATTACAAGGAAATAAAATTATCTTTCACAATAAACCTTATGACAATAACTTTATTCCTGATACGATAGTGATTTTAGATGATAAGTTAATACTAAATTTTGACGAAGCGGGAATTCCAAATACACAATTTGCAAGCTACTTTGAAATTAAATTTAATGGATTATCAAAAAAGAAAAAATAACGCAGCACAACAAATGTAACTGTTGCACAACTAGCAAATCGCCAAAAAATTATTAACTTAAGGCATGCAAGGCAATAAAGAATATCAGGCTTAGCTATTTGTTAGTTTTCAGCTCAGTCAAGTTGTTCCAGAGCATAACTTCTACCGCCGCTTAAAGTCAGTATTGAATCTGGATTTTTTACTAAAAGACACCGAAGCTTATTATGGTAATTGCGGTCAAAAAAGCCTTGATCCTCGTGTCTTTTTCAAGTTATGCATTGTGGGCTATCTAGAGAATATCATTAGTGATCGTAAATTAATTGAGCATTGTTCAATGCGTCTGGATATATTGTATTTTCTGGGATATGATATTGACGAACCCTTGCCTTGGCACAGCACTGTTAGCCGCACCCGTCAGTTATTTCCCGAAGATATTTTCGAAAAGGTATTTACTCGTATATTTAAATTGTGTGTTGACAGTGGTTTGGTTAGCGGACATACTCAGGCTACCGATGCCGCCCCTATCAAGGCCAATGCAAGTATGGATAGTCTGGAGTTAAAAGTTCCGGAAGAAGAACTGGAAGAACATTTATCTAAAATAAGAGCCATTTCTCATGGTGATCAGCAAGCCGTGAGAAAAGCCAAGAAGGATAAAGCTCAAGCTTCACAAAGAAAAGTTTCGGCCACTAAAGACGAACTCAATGAGATAGCTGCTCGTCAAAAGAAATGGTCCACCGAGCAGAATACACGTCAAGGAGCCAAATCCAAACGATCAAAATACACCAGTAACAAAACGCATTATAGCCCTACCGACCCCGATGCACGTATCAGCGTAAAGCCTGGAAAAGCTCGAAAGTTGAATTATCACGGAAACATTACGGTAGATACCTCACACAATATAATAAGTGATGTTCATTAGAATTGAGATAAACGATCGGTATAACTACCTATAAATAGTTTGCCCCTTTAAATGGCTTTCGACAGCGGTATTTAAAATCCGCACGGTTTCGCGTACCTGTTCCGGCGGAACTGGATTAGCTTCACCCATAACTATACATGCGTATAAATCGCGATAAAAATCAGGATAGCATCCGGCTGCTGTTTCGATGGTGCCATTGTAATCAATCCCCTCAAAATTAGTTACCAGCTTACCCCAATTCTTTTCATCTTCTTTTCCCCAGTCATTGCCTATTGGTAATTCTCCTTTTGCCAATAATTCTTCCTGTGGATCACCACCATATTTCACATACGATCCTTCAACTCCGTGTAAAGCATACATGGGTCCTGGTGATCTTACCAGATATGACGATCGCAGAATCACCTGCAGATACGGGTAATCCAAACGGATATTCATATAATCATTCACCACCGAATTATCTCTTACTTTAGCCAGTTTTGCCGTAACCCCTTCAGGCATGCCCACCAATTGTACCACCTGATCAACCAGATGAGCTCCCAGGTTAAACAACACTCCTACCCTGTCGTCACCTTCCTCCTTCCAGCTTCCTTCACGAATTTCTTTTCGATATCTGTCGTAATGAATTTCCAGCTCCACCAAACGCCCCAATAAACCCTGTTCAATTATCTTCTTAACTGTTTTAAAGTTGCCATCATACCGCCTGTTTTGATAGACGGATAGCACCTTATTTTGCTTTTTAGCCAGCTCTATTAACTCATCAGCCTCTTCAACAGATAAAGTGAAAGGCTTTTCAACCACCACATGCTTCCCGGCCAGTAAAGCTTCTTTAGTCATACTGTAATGAAGATGATCAGGCGTATTAACGATCACCAGTTCTATTGCGGGATTGGCTAATAATTCGGTAAACGAACGGTAAATAGTAGCCTGAGGAAATAATTGCGTTGATTCTTTCTTTGTCCGTTCAAATACTCCGACAACGTCGAACTGTTCGCCTAACACTTTTAACGAAGGCCCATGAAAGATACGACCTGACATACCATAAGAAGCTATTCCGGTTTTGATAATTTTCATATGAAGGGATTTTTGTTGTCTACAATATCGGGTTAATAACAAATTAAAACAAGCTGTTTAGAAGGCTGAAGGTGAACAGGCAGAAGAAATAGATTAATTGCAAAAATTTCATTTCAAAAGAAAAGATGCTGCCCTCAAATGAGAACAGCATCTTTTTTAATTTCATAATTTGTTAGCCTGTTAAAGTTTTTTCAGCACCAGAGCAAACTACTGCCTTCAGTCTAAAAACTAACAAACTATTATTTAATATATTTCTTTGATGTATCAATCCAGTTATCAACCTTCCCATCAGTGAAAGGCACCAGATAGAATGAATATTGATACTTTTTGTTTCCACGCATCATGTATTTTTCCTGAGGACTGGCATACCAACTGTCATCTCCTCCAACACCACGCTGATTCAGATCAATATTTACCTGAATCAAATCCTGAGGCACAATATCAATGGTATGCTTGCTGATATTTACTTCCGGAATACCATCAATCTGATATGTATGCTCAATTTCTGTGTTCGCACCATAATCCAAACCTTCCGAACTATCAAAATCCTCGTTAGGCACATTATGCGTTGTTACCGATACCTTCTTATCATACTCTGCCGATACCACCATCAAGCCATTACCAGAGTCATTTGTCCAGGTTGCCCAACGAATATCCGTTTTGTTACCATTTTCCTGCGGACGGATATACGGCACATACTGCTCAGCCACCGTCGACTTATATAAATCGACAAACGAAGCTGCTTTTCTGTCGGTATAATTCTCCCATGGTCCGCGTCCGAAATAAGTAAACTGCTCGTATTCGGCAGGCATCATAAACTTCAATCCAATTCGAGGGATATCAGGCTTATATTCAGTTTCGTTCAATGTATTATCAACCTGAACAACTCCGTTACCACAAATGGTATACACACTTTCAAATTCGGTTTCGACACCGGGCAAGGCATAAACCACATTAACAATCACCTTATTTTCTGCAGACTTTTTAGCCTTGATAGATTTAACCTCAGCAAATAAACTTGCTTTTTTCCACTCTATATTATTGACGTGCATTCGGTTTCCAAAGTCATTATCGGTTACTGCACGCCAGAAGTTAGGTCGGGGTCCGTCACCATTCAGGATATACTCATTACCTTTAAATAAATACGATGTAATATGTCCTTCAGCTTTATCAAATACAACTGACACATCCTTATTAAATATATTGATATCGCTTTTAGTCTGTTTTAAAGTCAATGCATCACCTGCTTCAACAGCCACCTCTTCAGCCTTAAATTTCTTCGAAATCTCAAACTGCTCATGAGCCACTCGGTATCCTTTAGGAAGCAATCCCCATTGCTCTTTGGTACGCGCTTCAATAACCATGAAATACTCAGTATTGGGTTCAAACGTCACATCTTTTAAAGGAAGATGAATGATCTTACCCGTATTAGGCTCAATATCCAGTTCTGGTATTTCGTATGTTTTAATCACTTTACCGTCCGCTTTTATCGTTGCAATAAAATCAAAAGCTGTGGTGTTGGTAAAATCATATCGATTGGTGATTACCGAACGAAATTCATTCGCCCAATTAATATCTACATCGCTGAATTTGATAAACTCATGTACCTTACGTACTTCTTCCAAACCGGGGTGAGGCGTTCTGTCAGGGAATACCAAACCATTATTCAAAAAGGCATTATCACTTGGCAAGTTCTCGCCAAAATCGCCACCAAAGGCGTAGTATTTTTGTCCTTCTTCATCAGTTTTCCAAATTGATTGATCCACCCAATCCCAAAGGAAACCACCTTGTAAGTTTACATGCTTATCGATGATGTCCCAGTAATCTTTAAAGTTACCGGTACTGTTACCCATGGCATGCGCATATTCGCTTGGAATAAACGGACGATCCGTTGGATTATCAGCTATCCATTGAAATGCCTTCGGACTTGGGTATTGAGGACAGATAATATCCGTATCCCAATCCTGATTCCAATAGGTTCCGTCGTATTCGTTGTAAGGTCTTTCGTACTGGACAGGACGTTTGGTAGCATCGACTTCTTTCATAGCCTTGTAACCCGCATAGAAGTTAACACCGTTACCGCCTTCGTTACCCATAGACCAGATAATTACTGCCGGATGGTTTTTATCGCGAAGCACCAAATTGCGCATACGTGACACGTGTGGCATTTCCCACTCAGAACGTTTTGCCAACGAATATTTACCGTAGTACATACCATGCGATTCAATATTGGCTTCGTTCACTATGTAAATACCGTATTTATCGCACAACTCGTAAAACATTTCGGGCTGTGGATAATGGCTGGTACGAACCGCATTGATATTGTTTTCTTTCCAAAGTGTGATATCTTTCAATATCTGCTCGCGACTGATTACATGCCCCGTTTCCGGATTGGTTTCCTGGGTATTTACACCTTTCAAGGTAACAGGCACACCATTAACCAATAGTAATCCACGCTTAATTTCAACAGAACGAAATCCAATGGCAGTCGCAATGGCTTCACCTTTTATTTTCTTTCCATCCAAATAGAAAGTCAAAGTATATAGATGCGGATGCTCTGCATTCCATGATTTAACATCCGGAATAGTAGTCGCAAAATTGATTGATGATTCAGAATCAGCTTCGATAGATACAGCTTTTGATTCTGACCAAACCACTTTTTTGTTTTCATCCAATAGCTGAGCTAAAAATCTTGATTTCTGCTTTTTATCCAGATGATTTTTTAGATCAACCTGCACTTCCAGATTACCGTCTTTGTAATCGTTAGTTAAAGTTGAAACCACCTGAAAATCGCGCACCCGAAGTTTAGGCTGGCCATACAAGTATACGCTACGCTCAATACCGCTTACTCTCCAAAAATCCTGACATTCTAAATAAGATCCATCTGTCCAACGGAAAATTTGGATTGCAATGGTATTATCACCTTTTTTTAGATAAGGTGTAATATTGAACTCAGCGGGTAATTTACTGTCCTGAGAATATCCAACATACTCACCATTTATCCAAACAAAGCCACCCGCTTTCATTGCTCCAATGTGAAGGAAAATTTCATTCTCATCAGCACTTCCGTCAAACTGAAAATGCCTGAAGTAAGTACCTACCGGATTAATATCATGAGGAACCTGTCCCGGATTAGCCGGAATTTTACCATCTACAAAAGTTATCTCTTTAGAAATCGGAGCTTTGTAATCAGCAAATTCATACTGATGATTCACATAAATAGGATCGCCAAATCTATGCAATTCCCAGTTAGCTGGAACAGGGATACTATCCCATCCTTCAGCTGAAAAGCCTTCTTTTGTAAAACCAACGGCACGTTTCTCAGGATCTGATACCCAATTAAACTTCCATACTCCATCTAAAGATTTGTAAAATATCTTTCCTTCATCAGTTTTTGCTAAGGCCTTATCAACATCAGCAAAGGAGTTAAAAGTTGCATGAGCCGGCTCTTTATTCCATTCCAACACATTAATATCTTCCGTGTAATACCACGGATCAGACAACGGATCAGGAACCTTTGACTGAGCCATACCAAGCTGCCAGCTAAGTAAGGCAACAACACCAAAAATCGTTCTGCGCATTTAAGTAATTCTTCTAGGTTTATTATCTAATTCGAACAGCTTATTTCAAGTACCTGCCCTTTCTTCAGACTTACTTGCAACAAACCATTCTCTTCTCTCTCTTCTACTTTCTTTCCATCAACTTTGGCTGATATTTCTCTAACTGATTTGGGTTTTAATATTTTAAAATCGCCTTGTTTTAAGGCTACTAATTTAGCTTTTCTGAGTTGGTTATTCTCCCATTGAGCCGACACTACAGCATCTCCTCTCACTTTTAAACCATCAAACGCTCCGTTTTCATAAGCAGATGGTAATGCAGGTAAAAACTCAATATATCCTTTATGACTCTGTACCAATAATTCTGCCAAACCTGCCGAATATCCAAAATTTCCATCAATCTGAAATGGTGGATGTGAGTCAAAAAGATTTGCATACATCGATCGTTGAAACAAGAATTGTATGTGCTTATGTGCCTCATCTCCATCCAACAAACGGGCATATAAATTTATTAGCCAGGCACGACTCCACCCTGTTCCGGCACCACCATTATCCAAACGATATTGAAGCGTTTTTTTAATGCCTTCCATCAACTCAGGGTGATTGCTTTCATTGATGGCAATCCCTGGATGAAATCCATATAAATGTGACATATGACGATGCCCTGGTTCCACTTCTTTATACTCTCTGTCCCATTCAAGAATTCTTCCATCTGAGCCAATTTGAAAACCAGGACGCAGGCGAGTTAATTGTTCTTTAATGGTTTGAAGCAACTCATTATCTTCTCCCAGCACCTCGCATGCCGCAACATATTCACCAAATACTTCGGCAATTACCTGTTGATCCATGGCGCTGCCCATGCAGGTTGCCACAGCTTTTCCATCGGTATTATAAAACTGGTTTTCTGGAGATGTTGATGGCGCTGCTACCAACCTTCCATCACGAGGATCTTCTATCAACCAATCAGAATAAAACTGAGCCACTTCTTTTATGGCAGGATAGGCTCTGTTTTTAAGAAATTCTTTATCCTGAGTATATTCGTAATGTTGCCAGTAATGCTGCATTAACCAACCTCCGGCACCAAACGAACCTCCCCAATATGCAGTTGGAGCTCTCAGCCAGGTTACTGCCCAAATATCTGTAGCATGAGGAATAAATGAGCCACGACAACCAAAATTCACTTTAGCTGTTTCTTTACCATTTTCGATTAAACGATCCACATAGTCGAACAAAGGCATATTCAACTCATCCAGATTGGTATTATTAGCCAACCAATAATTCATCTGAAGATTGATATTTAAATGATAATCTCCATTCCAGGGAGCGAAAATATGAGGATTCCATAATCCTTGCAGATTGGCGGGTAAGGTTCCTTCGCGCGAGCAACCTATCAATAAATATCGACCATAATTAAACAGCAACTCTTCCATACCCAAATCAACTGCACCTTCCTGAATTCGTTTTAATCGTGCATCAGTAGGGATAGTATCCATTCTATCGTGCTCAAGATTAATATGAACCCTTGAATAAAATTGTTGATGATCTTTTATATGTTCTTCCTCAACTTTGGCAAGTTCAGTATTAACAACATTTTGCAGTTGCTTTTTATTTTGGATAATATAGTCATCATGATAAAACGAGCTATTTGAAACCAAATAGATCACCGCCTTTTTTACACCTTTCAACTGCAAGTAATCATCACCAGAAATAACTTCACCGTCCTGATTAACCACTTTCAAACGAGTTTGAAACTTCACCCCATAGGTAATTGGATCAGGCTTTGAATCGAAAGCTCCACCATACTGAGTCACCTCCCCATCCATGAGCAAATTACCAGAATCATCCACACTAACGGTTACGGTTGGATGACCTTCATCTTCAGGACGAGAAAACAATAATTTCCCATTTAATCCCTCTTCAGATTTAGAACTCAATTCAATAATAATGGCCTGATGAGGATTCGTCGCAAAAACCTTTTCTGTTACTTCTTTTCCATTGGTTTTATAGGATGTATAAGTGATCGCTTTTTCTAAATCCAATTCTCTACGATAATCGGTAACATTGTCATGATTCAATTCTATAAATAAATCACCTAACGTTTGATGCGATCTACCAACACTTTTATTCGAGAATTTCTCAATCAATAGGGCATCTGCCTTATCATTTTTACCTTCGAAAAGGTATTGTCTGATTTTTTTCAAATCTTCAGGTCGACCAACAGGATTATCCCATTCCATCTTTCCCGGCCACATCGAATCATCATTTAGTTGAATGTGCTCTGTATCGGTTCGGCCATAAACCATAGCGCCAATTCTACCATTTCCAATTGGTAGACTTTCTTCCCACTGTTCGGCAGGTTGAGCATACCACATTGTATTTTCATAAACATCTTTACTTGGCTGATTTACACAGGAAATTAACATCAAAGGAAATAAAGAAATGAAATTCCTAATTTTCATAGTTGCTGATATATTTTTATTCATAGTTATTGCAAATAAAACCTATTGCTAGATTATTTTCATCGGAGAGCTGAAGCTCTTATTTGGTAAGTACTCAAACTTAGTAAAAAATGCCTTATTCAAGTAGTCAAGTAGCTAATATTGACAATATTTAACACTCATTGTTAACAAAATAGGCAGGTATAGAAAAATGTGTGTAATCACTAATTGTTGGAATAATAAAACTTGTTGATTAGTGTATCAAGACTACTGCAACCTGAGGCAACCAACAAATAAAACATCAACTCAAGTATACAAACACTGTATATTTCAGCTCAATAATTGAAGAAATTCATTGCATGCGAATTTTAACGTGAGGTATTACACCCTAGGAAAACAAAGATTCTGTTTGTTTCTCATTCTTTATAAAATAACAAAAGAGGCTAATCACGCCTCTTTTATTCATCCATTTCTTTAAGAATTGTTTCTACCTCTTCTTCTGTTTTATGAAGTTTATCTTTACAGGTTTTTATTAAAGCACTTACACGCTTCACTTTATCTGATAAATCATCCACATCTAACTCTTCATTTTCAATTTGTTGAAGAATCTCCTCAATCTCACCCATTGCTTCTGAATAGCTCAATTTCTTCTTAGTCATAATCGTATTTTATTCATCTTTAGTAGTTGGTAATGTAAATGTAAAAGTACTACCTTTTTCCAATTCACTCTCTACACTTATTTGTCCTTTATTTATCTCCACAAATTCCTTACACAAAACCAAACCAATACCTGTTCCTTTTTCATTAAATGTTCCTTTAGTGGTAAAAGCAGTATCGACCTGAAATAATTTTTGAAGATCTTCGTGTCGTATTCCAACTCCAGAATCCACCACCGAAACCTGAATAATGTCATCTACTTTTTTTGCAATAACATATATTACACTTCCAATCCTCGAAAATTTAATCGCATTGCTAATTAAATTACGCAACACAGTACTAAAAAGGTTTAAATCAGCCCAGGCTACCAAATCTTTTTCAACCTTAGGACTGATAAGAATGTCTTTTTCTTCGGCATTCAAGCGTAATAAAGATACAATGTTGTTAGTATGAATCGACACATCTAGTTGCATTGGCTTATACTCGGTAGTACCAAGCTGTGTTCTCGACCACTGCAATAAGTTTTCAACTAATCCTAATAATCGTTTAGTAGAATTATGAATAACTTGTGAATACTCTATTACTTCCTTTGTATTTTTACTTTCGGCATGAAGACAAAGCATTTCGGCAAAACCTAACAACGAACTAAAAGGACTTTTTAAATCATGAGCTATAATGGAAAAGAACTTATCCTTTGTTGCATTTAGTTGTGCTAATTCTACATTTTTTTGCTCAAGCTGGCTTGATGTTCTACGTTTTAATCTGAACAATAAAATCATGAAAATTATACACCCAAACAACGCAACACTTATAATTAGATAAAGAGTTCGGGTTTCTTTCATTCGTTCCAAATCCTCATCCTTAGAGATATTATCTTTCTCCAGCTTCGATATTGTTTCTTCCTTTTGAAGCAAATTATAAACGGCCTCCATCCGGGCTGAATTTATCAAGGCCTGCTCATCGGTAATAGAATCATTAACTACAGAGTAGAGTCTTTGATAAATTAAAGCTTTCTTGTAATTACTTTCCTTTTCTGCAAGTTTACTAAATGATTTATAACACTCCGCTAGAATGGTTTTCTCTCCAATTTTTTGTGCAATAGAAATCGCATTAGTAAGATATTTTTGTGCCTGTGCCAAGTTATCTGACGCTATTCCTGTCTGTGCCAAATGAAGATAAGCTTCTGCCTCCAAAGAAACATCTTCATGAGTCATCATAATTTTAAGTGCTCTTTCGAAATAAGAAATTGCTTCGGCATATGACTTATTGCTTTGATGTGCTCTTCCTATATTTACATATGCTACAGCAATTGCTGAACTATCTTTATCTTCATCAATATAATTTAGCGAAGTTTTATAACTCTTTAATGCTTCGGATACATTACCCTGCTTTAGGTAAACCTCACCCAAATTATTATAACAACTACTAATTCCCGATAGATTATCAAGTTTTGTATATAACTCCATAGCACTGTTATAATACCTTATAGCTGATGAATACTGATTTAATCCATAATGAATATTTCCCAAATTATTAAATATACTAGCTCGACCAATTTCGTCTCCAACAATCTGATTCAATTCTAAAGCCTTTTCAAAGCAATCCAAAGCTTCGTTATATTGTGCAAGCTGATTCAACACAACTCCCTTATTAGTGAGCCCCTTTAAAATCAACTCAATATCGTCGTTTTTTCTGCCTAATTCATATACCTGATTAAAATAATTTAAAGCCAGGGCATAATTCCGTTGATACCAATACATGGCTCCTATACTATTATATGCATTCCCTTGTTCAACATATAAGTCAGCTTTGCTATAATGCTGCGAGGCTATTTTAAAATAACCTATAGCCTCGGTATATGACTTATTATCAGATGCCAACCATCCAATATAGTTATATAAGCGACTTAACTGTTCATCAGACTTGATATAAATTGTGTAAGATTTAGCTTTGTTCAGATAATCTTCAGCATTTTGCTGATCGTTTATATCATATAGCCGAATACCGGTTTCGAGATATAATGAAAACCTATCCTGATTGGAATTGACACTTTTTAATATCGATGAGCAAACTTTCAAAACGTGATCACTATCATCCAATTTACTTAAAGAGGTACGATACTCCTTCGAATCATAACTTCTTTCAATTGAATCTATAAGTTCCGATTCTTTCCTTTGTTGTGCATACACTCCCGAATTCAGCAAGACTATCAAGCTGATAATCAGACATCGCAATTGATTTGTAAACATTAATTTATAACTTCTCCCCTGTTAATAAACGTTATAAATTTAAAAAATGCCTTTAACATTCAAACTGTTTACTTTAATATTTTTTCGATTTTACTGATAATAGTGCCTTTCTGAAGTATTGTTTCAAGGGTATCTCCCTCTTTTAAATTCTGAGCTGATTTAATAGGCTTCCCTTGTTGATAAGTTATAGAATAACCTCTATCCAACACATTTGCAGGATCCGACAGTTTAACTGTTTTTTCAACTAATAAGAGTTTCTGATTCTTATTTTTGAGGTACGAAACAACTTCCATTCGTAGCTGTGTTTGATTAAACTGACATTGTTTCATACCTGCTGCCAATTGTTTTTTCACCAAATAAAAGGTTGATTCTTTTACATGACTAAAATACAATTGCTGATTATCGAAGTAAGATCGAATTACAAAACTTAATCGTTGTACAGCTTCTTGCGGACGCCTTCTATTTTTCATTATCACCTTACTTACCACAGGTTTTAATGTACTTACAGCTATATCTAAACGATGTTTCTGATGCCGTATTCGATTGATTATTTCATCAGTGAACTGTTCCTTCAGCCCATTTAATTCTGCATCAAAATCACCTATTCGATCAATGATAAATTCAGCAACTGCTGTCGGAGTTTTTAATCGAGTATAAGCAACTAAATCAGCCACCGACTCATCTCTTTCGTGACCTATTCCTGTTAAAACAGGCAGTGGAAACTGTGCTATATTAACTGCAAGCCAATATCCATCGAAACACATTAAATCGGCCGTTGATCCTCCTCCTCTAATTATTATAACGGCATCAAAAAAATCTTCGTATTCATAAATTCTTTCCAGAGCCTGAACAATCGATTGTTCTGCATCATTGCCCTGCATCGTAGCCTGAAATAGTTTGTGGTATATTTTATATCCCCAGGGGTTATTTTCCAATTGGTTGATAAAATCCTCATATCCGGCTGCAGTTGGTGAAGAAATAACGGCCAACTTTTGAGGAACCAAGGCTAATGAAGCTTCTTTATTCATGTCCATCACACCTTCATCTTCCAATTGGCGTATTACTTCAAGCCTTTTACGGGCAATATCACCCAGAGTGTAGGATGGATCAATATCTTTTACATTCAGACTAAAACCATAAATCTCCTGAAACTCTACACTTACCCTAACTAATACTTTTAATCCATTTGTTAGTTCTTGTTTTGTAGTAGTTTCGAAATAGGGTTTTAACATTCGATAGGTAAATGCCCATATGGTTGCTCTTGCCCTAGCTGTTACAGTACCACTTTCCTCATCTTTCTCAATTAGCTCTAGATAACAGTGCCCACTTCTTACCGTTCTTATTTCACTTATTTCGGCAACCACCCAGATGGTCTCTGGTAATGAAACGTTGATAACTTCTTTTATTCGTTTATTTAAATCGGATAGAGAAATAGAATCGGGCATAAAGCTAATTTTTCAATACTTTATAATATTGTTTTCCAAAATCAGAATCAATGGTTAAGATATACAATCCTTTGGGGATAGAATAAAAACCTTCTAGCTTAATCATTTCCGACACATTACTTTTCTCTGAAAAGATGCAGTTCCCCGCTAAATTGTATAAAGAAATAGTAACAATATTTATGCGAGCATCAGCAAAATCGGGTTTAATCAGCAAATAATTTGTAAACGGATTAGGACTAAGCGACCAGTTAATAACATCTTTGGGAATGGTTGTTACTTTCGTTATAAACGATGCATTAAAATCGGGTATTCCATATCCAAACGAATCATCCGGATTTGCATAATTATCTGCATTCGTTATTATCAAATCTACGATTTTAGATGCTGTAAAGCTTGGAAAAGCCTGCCATAGGCATGCCACTAAACCAGCAATTACCGGTGATGAATATGATGTTCCGGCACCAAACTCGATACCTCCTCCTAAACTCTGAACTGCGGCAGGATATCCTAATGCAGCTATTTCAGGCTTCACTCTTTGATCATAACTTGGCCCATATGAAGAGAAGTAAGCTCGCGTGCTATCTGTCTGCATTGCTGCAACCGACAGAATATTGTTAGCATCGGCTGGCACACCTATATAATGCCAATCGTCTCCTCCTTCATTACCGGCACTAACTACTACAATCATTCCTTTTGAAGCTGCAATCTCTGCCGCTTTTGAAGCTCGTGATGTTCCATCCAAATTTGCGTAGGTATAAGATGTAAAAGGAGGATCAAATTCATAATAACCTAAAGAACTATTAATAACATCAACACCAACGCTATCTGCAAATTCGGCTGCACAAACCCAGTAATCCGGTTCAACAGGGGTTTCACTGGCAGCATCTTCGGTACGCAATAGCCAATACGAAGCTCCAGGAGCAGTACCTATATATGTGTTATCAATCTTTCCCCCCATGATTGATAGCACCTTCATTCCATGGGAATCGGTAGTAAAAATATTTGAATTTGGATCTACAAAATCCTTATAACCCAGTATTTGTTCGTTCTGCCACAAGTGGTCTAAAGTTGGCATTCGATCTGCAGAATCAAAACCGGCATCAATAACAGCAATGTGTATTCCTTCCCCGCGGTAGCCTCTTTCGTGCAGCTGCTGTCCATTAACCGTACCAATTTGCTCCCACGCCTTGCCATATACTTCCGAATTTTGAGATTTCATCATGCCATAGCCCTCTTTAAACTTAACTATTGAGCTTACATGGTTGTAGGTATTAGTTGTCATTTCAACATAGGATATATAATCCAGATTGGTAAGGCCATTCATTAGTTCATCGTCATCAGAAAAAACAATAGCTCCATTTAACCATTTAGTGGTAAAACGAACATCGATACCTAAATTTTGAAGATTCGAAATATATGTTTTTGAAACAGGAAGATCTTCTTCTGTTATCTCAATATTTTGCTTTGCTCGTCGATCAATAGCACGCTGACTTAAAAACTCTTCAGGTCGATCAATTCGATAAGTAGAATTATTTTTATCGGTGAATTGCACAAAATATCCTTTGCTTTGCCCGTAGAGCCCAGCAAAAAAGAATAGCAAAAATATAATCGTGAATAACCTTCCCATTAAATTATCTATAATATGATTCCGGATCGTTTTGCATCTTTTCCGGATCTTTCAATTTCCCTTTATTTTTTTCAAATTCGGCCTGTTCTGCAGCTCTTTTTGCATCTAACACTTCTGGATTTAATATTTCTCCTTCTTTATATTTCAACAAATATTTAACTGATCCATCTTGTTCATAGAAAGTCCAATTTCCATCTTCAAGGTTATTCTTATAATTAGCATCAATTTCGAGCTGGCCATTTTCGAAATAGTAAAGATATTTACCATGTAATTGATCTTTAACATAGGTTGCTTTTAACATTGGAGCGCCACTTCTAAAAAACTTCAGCCAAGCACCATTCTTTAATCCTTTAACCGATACATATGATTCTGCAATCTGACCATCTGAATAATAGATGATAGTATTACCATGGGCTTTATTTTCTTTATATTCCTGAGTTGATGCTATTTGCTTTTTGCCTGTATAATAAGTCCAAGTACCTTCTTTATCTTTTCCAACAAAATTACCTTCGGCAGTTAATTCCTCTTTATCATTAAACATTTCAGCCTTACCGTTTACTCCGGCTTCATCATAGACTACACGCAAGCTCATCTTTCCATTTGGATAATAACGAACATACTCTCCAACGGGTTTATTATCTTTAAATGTTGCTTTATACAGTGTTGTACCATCAGTATAACGCTTCTCCCAGGGACCTTGTTTAAGCCCATTGGCATCTGTTTTATTATAACCTGCCGGAATAGGTGTTACCGCTTTTTTCTTAGCCGGAATTTTATTTCCAAACACATCTGTTTGTGCATTAATATTTAAGACTAAAAGTGTTGTTATTAAAAAAGAAAAAAGACGATATGATAATTTCATGTTGAATTATTTTTGAATGAATATTTTCGATACAAATGCTTTTTGTTGATACTTGACAAGAGAAAAACAGTTTCAAAAATATAAAAAAAAGTCCTCTGTACAGAGGACTTTTTTCTTGAGATGATATTTACGAAATATTATTTAACTTCTTCGAAATCTACATCGGTTACTTCATCGTCTTTACCACCTTGTTGAGCTCCTGCATCAGGTCCAGGTTGAGCACCAGCTTCTGGGCCACCTTGTGCCTGACTTGCATTGTACATCTCTTGAGATGCAGCCTGGAATACAGTATTCAATTCAGTAGTAGCAGCATCGATGGCGGCAATATCCTGAGCTTTGTGAGCTTCTTTTAATTTACCTAAAGCAGCCTCGATAGGTGCTTTTTTGTCAGCAGGCAATTTGTCACCAAATTCCTTTAACTGCTTTTCAGTTTGGAAAATCAAACTATCAGCACCGTTCAGTTTATCAATTTTTTCTTTAGCATTCTTATCTGCATCAGCATTTGCTTCAGCTTCGTCTTTCATACGTTTGATTTCGTCATCAGACAAACCTGAAGAAGCCTCAATACGGATACTTTGCTCTTTACCAGTAGCTTTATCTTTTGCTGTAACGTGTAAAATACCGTTAGCATCAATATCAAAAATTACTTCAATTTGTGGTGTAGCACGTGGTGCTGGTGGAATTCCATCTAAGTGGAAACGTCCGATAGTTTTGTTATCGTTTGCCATTGAACGTTCACCTTGCAATACGTGGATTTCTACCGATGGTTGGTTATCAACAGCTGTAGTAAATGTTTCTGACTTTTTAGTTGGGATTGTAGTATTTGCTTCAATCAACTTAGTCATAACACCACCCATTGTTTCAATACCTAACGATAGAGGTGTAACATCTAATAACAATACGTCTTTAACTTCACCAGTTAACACACCACCTTGAATAGCAGCTCCTACAGCAACTACCTCATCAGGGTTTACACCTTTTGATGGAGCTTTACCGAAGAATTTCTCAACTACTTCTTGAATAGCTGGAATACGAGTAGAACCACCTACTAAAATAACTTCGTCTACTTCTGATGCTGACATTCCGGCATCTTTCAATGCAGCTTTACATGGTTCCAATGTACGTTGAATCAAACCATCAGCCAGTTGCTCAAACTGAGCACGTGACAAGCTACGCACCAAGTGTTTTGGAATACCATCAACTGGCATAATATATGGTAAGTTGATTTCGGTGCTTGTTGAAGACGATAATTCAATTTTTGCTTTTTCAGCTGCATCTTTCAAACGTTGAAGAGCCATAGGATCTTTACGTAGGTCGATGTTTTCGTCTTTCATAAACTCATCAGCCAACCAGTTAATGATTACATCATCAAAGTCATCACCTCCTAGGTGAGTATCACCGTTAGTAGATTTTACTTCGAATACACCATCACCTAACTCTAATATTGAGATATCGAAAGTACCACCACCTAAATCGAAAACGGCCACTTTCATGTCTCTATCCATCTTATCAAGACCGTAAGCTAGAGAAGCAGCTGTTGGCTCGTTGATAATACGACTTACTTTCAAACCTGCAATTTCACCAGCTTCTTTAGTAGCCTGACGCTGAGCATCGTTAAAATAAGCAGGTACAGTTACTACTGCTTCGGTTACTTCTTGTCCAAGATAATCTTCAGCTGTTTTCTTCATTTTTTGAAGTACCATTGCTGAAATTTCCTGAGCAGAGTACATACGATCATCGATTTTAACACGAGGTGTATTGTTGTCGCCTTTAACTACTTCGTATGGCACACGTTTTACTTCGTTTGGAATCTCATCAAACATAGAACCCATAAAACGCTTAATAGAATAAATCGTTTTATGTGGATTTGTGATAGCCTGACGTTTTGCAGGATCACCTACTTTGCGTTCTCCTCCCTCAATAAAAGCCACAATAGATGGCGTTGTTCTTTTTCCTTCGCTATTAGGGATAACAACAGGCTCATTTCCTTCCATTACAGATACACATGAGTTGGTTGTTCCCAAGTCGATACCGATAATTTTTCCCATTACTATATAATTATTTTATTTTTTAATTCTTGATTTATTATTAATCACACAGCCCTAAACTTCAAATGGTGTGCCATTCGGTTTTTAACCAATTTTCAGGAAAAATTGACACGATACGGTATGAAAAGTATTTTTTTATGACAGGATGATATGACATAATGACAAAAATCCAGTCGGGTAACTGGATTCTTTGTCATAAATTGTATTTATAATTTTCTAATGAAGTCTTACTAATTCTTTGTCTTTGGCATTTTCTGCGTAATTGATATAAACTTTATCACCTTCGGAAAGTCCTTTCTCAATACTATAAAACATTTCGTTTTCGTAGCCAACTTTTACTTCCTGCCTAACAACCGACAAACCATCTTTTTTGATAACGTAACGTAAGCTATCATTTCCAAGCACCGCTGCCTTCTCAACAAACAAGGCATTATCAATACTGTTGGTTACTATAGTATTGGTCGATGTCATACCCGGAAGCAGCGCATCTTTATAGTCAATGATTTTAACAATCACTTTAAATCCGTTCTGAAATTCGCCGGGTATTTCCTGACCCACATTAGCTATGCTAATTATTTCACCACTGAAAACTTTTTTAGGGAAGGCATCAATTTTAATTTTCACCTTCTGTCCCATAGCAACTTTAGCAATATCGATTTCTTTTACTTCTATCTCTGAAATGATTGTATTTAAATCTGGCAGAGTAGCAATTAACGGCATCCATCGTCCAACGTATGAACCAACTTTAACTTTTTGCCCATCGTAACCATAACCATATATAATCATTCCATCGGCAGGCGATTTAATACTCATTTCACCTAATAATTGCTCGTATAACTTTTTACGATGCTCGAAACGATCAACGCGTTCCTGATGACGAGCTATCTTTCGTTTATGATTTTGAGTTTGCGTAATTAAATCGCGTTTTGCTTTTGACAGTGATCTTTGTGCTTTTTCAAGCTCAATTTGGCTTTGTCGCTGAACCGCTTTTGATTCATAGGACGATTGCTGTACTTTCAGCTCTGCATCCAATAAATTATCTCGCTGCTTTTGAATCGTCTCACGAGCCGCCATCAGTGTGATACTCGAATCAATTTTAGCGTCTTCAACCAAAGTATACAACTCGCTTAAGCGATCATTGGTTTCGGTCAATTTTTCTTGCACCTCGGTTGGTTCCAAGGTAGCCACCTCATCTCCTTTTTTTACAATCTTACCTTCCTCAACCAGACTCATTATTTTCAACTCCCAAATGCGAAGTTCGCGTTCAAAACTTACCTCAGGAATGTTTATATCTAATGCTTGTTGTGCCTTCAATTCGCCCATAGCCGATACTGTTGTTTCGAAAAGACCTTTTTGAACTTCAACAATCCGGTGCGTTTCGTCCGATTTCTTCCAGGGCTGCCATATTAAAAGAATGATGACTAATATTACCCCCAAACCAATGCCTATCTTTTTTTTATTCATAACCATTATTTTTCTAGAAGGTAATCTAATTCTTTAATCAGCGTTTGTTGCTTTTCGAAATCGAATAAAGTGAGCTCTCTAATTCGGAAATACATTTGCCAGTAGCTGGATAACGAACTAATATATGATCGTTTAGCCTGATCATATGACGAACGAGCTGCATTCAACCTAATTACATCCACCTTATCAATCATAAAGCGTTGTTTGGTTACATTAAAACCTAGCTGAGCAATAGTATCTGCCTTGGCTGATATTTCTACTTGTTCTTCCTGCAAATTAAATTGAATAGCCTGCATTACAACTTCTTGTTCAAAATCGATCAGAGACTGACTTACCTCTGCTTCACTTCTTTTAAGTTCTGCCTTTGCCATTTGTATTCTACCTCTACGAGTACCCCAGTCAATAATTGGAGCATTTAAAGACACCCCGAGTCCACGATCGTCACCAAACGGCGTATTATAAACGTCATTAAATTCATCGGTTTGTTTATTGATACCAAAGTTTGCACGTAAACTGGCATTTAATCCACTGGAAGCTTTTTGTTCAGCAACATTCTGCTTGGATCGTATTATCGTCGCCTCCATATCCAAAATTTCAGGATTATTCTCCTTGGCAAAGCTTAATACTTTGTCAGCTTCTACTTTTAAGTCCGGAATTTTATTGGGAATTATTGGTTGAATCGTCACATCTTTATCAAAACCTAAAAAAGAATTCAATAAGTTCTGAGCTTGTTTTAAACCTACCTGAGCTTGTGTTTTTGCCATTTTAGCATTAAGGTAGCTCAACTCAAGATCGAGTAATTCGTCTTGCGTAACTGTACCAATATTAAAACGCCCTTTACCAATATTAAATAAAGTATCGGCATTAGCCAGATTAGTTTCTGCAATTTTTAAATCAATTTCGGCACTTACAGTATTAAAAAAGACACTTACAGCACGTTGAGATAATACTTCCATATTAGTAAGAAATGTCTTTTTAGCCTGCTCAAATTCTAGTGGTTTTAACTTCGATTGCCATTTAAACTCGTTATATCCATTTAACGGTTGTGTTAATCGGATACTAATAGGAATAGATGTATAACTCACATTTTCGGAGCGAATATCTTCCAAACGTTGCACATCAGAAGTTAAACTTAACCTACCACCTGTAAGTGTCACATTCTGATCGATCGATAATCCTACTTGAGAATTTAGATATTCATTAGAAACAAACTTGTTTTCACCCGTTTCTGTATCGATCAATTGCGTTACCGCCCTACTATAATTTATAGGTGTAGTATTTAAATTCAAACCAGGTAATTGCGACGCTTTATAACTACGAAAATCCCAATAACTGGCCAGATACATGTTTTTATAACGAAAACTATTCAACGATTGCATTTTTGCCAGGTTGATAGCTTCATCCAGAGTCAATTTCACCTCATAACTCTTTTCTTTGGGTTCGTCTTGAGCTTTACAATTTACAATAAATAAAACGGTTAAAATCAGGGTTAATATACGGTACATATTTTAATGTCTTAAAGATTCAACAGGATCCTGAGCAGCTGCACGCTTAGCAGGAATATAACCAAAAATAATTCCAACAGTAGCCGACACACTAAAAGCTACAATAACAGAGAAAAACGATACAATTGTTTTAATATCGGCTGTCAGATGAATGAGGTGCGCCAATAACACCCCGAGCAGTATACCAATTAAACCACCTGAAATACTAATCAATGTTGATTCGGCCAAAAACTGTACAATAATATCTTTTCGTGAAGCACCAATAGCCTGACGTGTTCCTATTTCGCGTATTCGTTCCCATACCGAAGCCAGCATGATATTCATAATACCAATACCACCTACTATAAGCGAAATACCAGCAATAGCACCTAACACGATATTAAATATCTCGTTGGTTTTTTGTTGCTGTTTTAATAACAACTCCGGCACTGTTACTTCAAAATCAAAAATATTGGAATGACGACGCAAAATAAGCCGCTTAATAACATCAGCTGTTACTGACAATTGTTCGGTTTCGTCTACCTGAACAATTATTTTATCTAACTGATTGGCTGTTTTTGTTGATTTAGGTGTTGATTCAGAATCATCTCCTCCACCTCCCATGAAGAAGACTGCTCCACCACCGGCCATGTTATCCATCACTTCGGGATTGATTGCGCCTTTATCTTTAAAGCGCATTAACATGGTTTTTATAGGGATAATAATAGTATTGTCGGTACTACTAATTCCCATCTCATCGGATGCCGATGTTGTAAAATCACGTTTTTCGATGGTACCAATCACGCGCAACCAAACCTGACCACACTTGATATATTGCCCAACCGGATTATCCTGATTAAAAAACTTAGTTCTTATATTATCGCCAATAATACATACAGGAACACCACTATTGGTTTGCTCTTGGCTAAATATTTTTCCTTTATCGATATTAATATTCAGCATTTCGAAATAACTGGGAGAAACGCCTTCGAGATTTACCGGATAACTCTTCCCTTCTTTAACAGCATGATAATTTAACGATACTACCGGACTGATTTTATTAACCGTTGGTATGGTTTCGAGAATGGCCTGAGCATCCATTTGATGCAAACCTTTGGAGAATTTCTTCTTCTTAGAATTTTCGTTATCGGCACTCTTATCGCTCGATTCGATAGACTGATCAACCGGTGTGATGATAATATTATTCACACCCACCAGTTTAATCTGTTCCAGCACTTCTTGTTGGGCCCCTTTACCAATGGCCAACATACTAATTACGGCAGCAACCCCAAACATAATACCCAAAGCCGTTAAAAACGATTTAACCTTATTGGATAAAATAGCTTCGATTGCAATTATAACATTATGAGAGTACCGTAAATATAATTTAAAAGGTGACTTAATATTTTTCATAATAAAAGATTCAGATAAGATTTAATTTACAGTCAAACTGTCTTTCTCCATTGACTTTAAACGAGAATAAATCTCCAAACCGTTATACGGTATCTCATCTGGCTTATCGGGTTGGTTCATCAGTAAAATATCACCCTGACTTACGCCATCTTTTATTACCACAAAATTTTCGTTTGTTGCACCTAATTCAACAATCTGCTTTTTATTTTTTCGTCCCTCAATGTACACGTAACTTAACGAGTCGTTTGAAAAAACTGCTTCCATCGGAACATATAACACATCCTGCAGACTAGCTGTATTTATAACATTACTGGTTGTCATTGCCGGACGTAGATCTTTATCGGTTCCTTCAACCTTAATGGTTACCTCAAAAACTTTGGCATCACCATTGGGAATAACCTGACCAATATTGGCCACTTTCATTACTTCTCCATCAAAACTTTTCTCAGGAAAAGCATCAATTCCAACTTTAACCTTCTGACCTTCTTTTATCTTCGAAATATCAATTTCGTTGATGAATGTTTTAGAAATCATACTGCTTAAATCAGGAAGCTCGGCAATTTGAGGCATCCAACGGTTAATAGTGGAACCAGCTTTGATTTTTTTACCCATTCGGTCGTAGCTGTAGATGACCAAACCTGGTTTAGGAGCTTTTACCTCCAGCTTACCATACAGTTTCTCAATATCATCAAGCTTCTTTTGTTGTTTACGAACCGATTCGTACGCTCTGAAAACTTTAAACTCATCCTGTTTTTGTTTTAGCGAATAGTTATGCTCCTTTTGATCCAAATCGCGTTGAGCACGTTCTACATCTAATTGCGACTGACGCTTAACAGCAGGTGATTCGTAAATAGATTGATCCAATACAATCTTTTTCTCTTCAAGATCGACCTGAGCATTTAACAATTCGTCACGAAGCGTGCTTAAATTAAGATTAGTATCAATCTTAGCATCTTCGTAGGCATTGAATGCCGTTTCGTAATCTTCTGAAGCTTTGGATCTGAGCTCTTCAACAGCGGCATGATCGAGAGTAGCTACATAGCCTCCCGAATCAACTTCTGTTCCCTCGTCTACAATACTGGTAACTTTAATCTCGTAAAGATCGATGCTACGACTGTTAATTTCTTTGGGAAGAACAATTAATTCAGAATTTTCGGTTTGTAGTTGACCGGTTGAATACACTTGCGAGATGAAGTTGCCACTTTGAACCGGAGTTGTTAGGTAATTGGTTCCATCATTTTTAGATGGGAAAAATACCCAGATTGCTAATAAAATTAACACAAGGGCGCCAAGGATAAAGTAGGTCTTTTTATTAAATTTCATTATTTAAAGGGTTTAGACATGCGATGAAAACCCAAAGTAAACATAAAAGGCCCGTTGTTTAAACGAGCCTTTGTTAATTAATGTTAATTCAGATGTTAAATTATCGATTTTATATCCGAGATGATGGCTTCGGCTAATTCACCTGCTTCATCTGTTGATTTAGCTTCGGCATAAATACGAATAATCGGTTCGGTATTTGACTTTCGTAACTGCACCCATTTTTCGGCAAAGTCTATTTTTAATCCATCAATGTCGTTGATTTGTTCTGCAGCGTACTTTTCTTTTACTTGTTCCAAAACTTTATCAACATCAATATCAGGAGTTAGTTCCATTTTATTTTTCGAGATGCTATACTCCGGATACTTAGCACGAAGTGCAGAACAGCTTATGCCCGATTTTGCCAAATGAGTAAGAAATAAACCAATACCAACCAAAGCATCGCGTCCATAATGACTTTCAGGATAGATAACCCCACCGTTGCCTTCTCCGCCAATTAAAGCATTGGTTTCTTTCATGGTAGTTACCACATTAACCTCACCTACTGCAGCAGCGGTATATTCGCCTCCGTAAGCACGGGTAACATCAGCCAGTGCACGAGTTGATGATAGGTTCGAAACAGTATTACCTGTTTGATGCGCCAATAAATAATCAGCTACAGCAACCAAGGTATATTCTTCTCCAAACATCGATCCATCTTCGTTGATAATTGCCAAACGGTCTACATCCGGATCAACTACAAAACCCACATCGGCCTTTTTCTCTTTAATGGTATTTGAAATATCTGTTAAATGTTCAGGAAGTGGTTCGGGATTATGCGGAAATTGTCCATTAGGTTCGGTGTACAATTCAATAACGTTAGAAACGCCCAACGCCTTCAATAGGCCAGGTAAAACAATACCGCCAACACTATTAACACAATCAATAGCCACTGTAAAATCGGCTTGCTTAATAGCTTCAACATCTACCATTGCAAGATTTAGTACATGCTTAATATGAAAATCGTTGTATGTGTCTTTTTCCTCTACGCTACCTAAATCATCTACATCGGCAAAAATAAAACTCTCATCGGCGGCAATTTTTAAAACATCTGCCCCATCCTGAGCATTTAAAAATTCACCTTTCTCATTTAAAAGCTTTAAAGCATTCCATTGTTTTGGATTATGACTGGCAGTAAGAATAATACCTCCATCGGCCTTTTCTTCGGTAACTGCAATTTCGGTGGTTGGTGTGGTTGCCAAACCGATATTAACTACATCAATACCTAAGCCCTGTAAACTTCCAATAACAAGGTTTTTAACCATTTCGCCAGAGATACGTGCATCACGACCTACAACTACTTTTAGTTTTTTATTAGGATGACGTTGTTTGGCCCATTGACCATAAGCAGATGTAAATTTCACTACATCCAATGGCGAAAGCCCTTCGCCTGGTTGTCCTCCAATTGTTCCTCTGATGCCTGAAATAGATTTAATTAATGTCATAAATTATGTGTTTGTTTTGCTGAAAGACAAATTTGATTTATTTTTTTTACAATACAAATGATATATGATAGCCTTTTCATTCTGTTTGATAGGATTTCATAATTAATTAACGAATAAAAATCACAATTAAGAGTAAAATGATCTTTCATGTGTATTTTTTCGATGAAAGCTACAGTATGTCAATTGTTTTTTTATCAACTTTGCATTTTTGAATTTAGATATACGAGCAAATGCGTAACGAACGTAATTTTAAGCGAAAGCCCGATCGTAAGTTTAACGATCAGGACGAAAGAGGAGAAAGAAGGCAAGCGCCCCGACGAGTTATCAAAAAGAAGCCGTCTGATTTCTCGGCACAGCCTCCCAAATACAACGAGGTTGATAAATCGGTTACAAAGGATAAAATCCGCTTGAACCGTTTTGTTGCCAATGCAGGTGTATGCAGTCGCCGTGAGGCCGACAAACTAATTGCCGATGGTGAAATTACCGTTAATGGTAAAGTAGTAACCGAAATGGGTGTTAGTGTATCGATGAAAGATGACGTTCGTTACCAGGGACGCAAATTAAATGCCGAAGAAAAAGTTTACGTTCTTTTAAATAAACCAAAAGATTACGTTACAACAGTTGAAGACCGCCATGCCAAGCAAACGGTAATGGATTTAGTGCGCGATGCAAGCCCCAATCGTATTTACCCGGTAGGCCGCCTTGACCGTATGACAACAGGATTGCTTTTATTAACCAACGACGGCGATTTAACTAAAACGCTTACTCACCCTAAATACAATGTTAAGAAGATTTACCATGTATTTTTAGATAAACCTGTTTTTGCCAATCACATCGATCAGTTAGCTAAAGGAATTACCCTTGACGATGGTCCTATTCATGCCGATGCCATCAGCTATGCCGATAAGGATGACAAAACACAGGTAGGTGTTGAAATTCACTCAGGACGTAACCGCATTGTTCGTCGTATGTTTGAACACCTGGGCTATAAAGTTGTAAAACTCGACCGTGTTTATTTTGCCGGATTAACCAAGCAAAACATACCGCGCGGCAAGTGGCGCTATCTATCAGCTAAAGAAGTAACCCGACTCAAAGCCGGAATGTTAAGATAAATAAGAAGAGCCTTTATATTGGCTCTTTTTTTTGTATTTTTCGCTCGCTAACCATTTTTAAAATTCCTATGCCTGCCAGAGCTTTAAAACACTTTATCCAACTTATATTACTTACCTGCCTAATTCTACCCGGCATCAGCAGTAATGCTCAGGAAATTTCCGGAACTGTAGTTGATGCCATCACAGGTCAGTCTATTCCGTTTGTAAATGTTATTTATGGCAAGCAGAAAGGTACCATTACCGATATCGATGGGAAATTTAAAATAAGCGGCTACACTCATTCATCCAATATTCAGTTTTCGTGTCTGGGGTATTATCCATCGGAACTTAAAAGCGAAGATGTGGACCCATTTCTAACGATCCGACTTCATCCGATACAATACGAACTGGACGAAATTAATGTAGTACCAGGCGAGAATCCGGCTGTTACCATCATGAAAAATGTAATTGCCAACAGCGACCGGCACAACCCGTCGTTATACCAACCTTTTAGTTGTATTCTGTATCATAAAATGGTGATGGAATACGATATGCCGGAAGAAATACGCGACGAAGAGCTACCCATACTAATGAACGAAATGGGATTAAGCAAAGATAGTTACTTGATGCTTTTTGAATCGGTTTCGGAGAAAAGACATTTTAAGAAAGGAATGGATAAAGAGCGCATTTTATCAGGCCGCGTTAGTGGAATGAAAAACTCAACACTAGCTTCGTTGCCTGCATTGCTTCAACCCTTTTCGTTCTACGATCAGTACCTAAACATACTTGATAATGACTACCTGAACCCCGCATCCAAAGCAGGGTTAAATAACTATTACTTTCAACTGCTCGATACCATTGTTGATAACAAAGGCGATTCGATCTTCTATATATCCTACAATCCCAAACCAACACATAATTTCAGAGGTTTAATTGGTACCTTTCACATACATCAGGCCGATTGGGCCATTAAAAGTGTAGTTGCCAAAACAGCAGGATCAAACAAGGGATTTAACCTTTACATCAAGCAAATTTATCAGCCCAACGAAGATGGATTATGGTTTCCACACCAGCTCGAAAGTAGTTTGGAGTTTAAAAGCATTGGATCGTCGCAGCAACTCCCCTATCCTTTAATAGGAAAAGGTAAGAGTTATGTAACGGCCATTGATACCCACCCAGACTTTACTGCCAAGGATTTTGACAATGTGGTATTTGAAGATGCTACACTAGCGCGCACATCGCCCGATATTGGCACCTACAGATACGAACCCTTAACTGCAAGCGATTCGTTAACCTATCAATTGCTCGACAGCTTGGGTAAACGCATGCATTTTGATGCTATTGTAAACCTGCAAATGTCGATGATTAAAGGCTACATTCCTGCCGGTAAGTTTCAGTTGGATTTACGTCGTTTTTTCGATTATAACGATTACGAAGGTTTTAAAGTGGGAATGGGATTGTATACCGGCCCCAAGATTTCGACCAAATTTTCGACAGGTGGATATGCTACATATGGTTTTGGTGATAAAGAATGGAAGTACGGAGGCTCGCTTAATCTTACTCCATTCAGTAAAAAGGAAAACCGTTTTATATTCGATTACAAGGATGATGTTTTTGCAACAGGTGAGCTGAGCTTTATGGATGGTATTCAAATAAATTCGGCTGAAATGTTTCGTGGCTATTTAATCGAAACCATGGACCGAACTCAAGAATTGAAAACTGGTACTGAATTTCGTTTTCTAAAATATTTTAAAACCGGATTGTATTATCGAAATGCATCGGTTACACCCAAAAAGAAGTATCGCTTTTTAGATACTGAAGAGATTGCTCCGCGATTTGACTTTCAGGAAGCATCGGTACGTTTAAAATGGGCGCACCGCGAAAGATTTACCAACACTGCTTTAGGATTAATTTCGGAAGGCACTAAATATCCGAAAGTTTGGCTGAATGCTTGCTATGGGCAATTGGAACAAAACGGCACGTTCGACTACCAGAAACTGGAGGGGCAGATTGAAAAGACTTTTAATTATCCCAACGCCATGTATACCAACATAAGGTTGCAAGCTGCCAAATTATACGGCGATTACCCCACTACCTTTTTGTATAGCTCGCTGGGATCGTACAAGAGTCTTACTATATACATACCCAACTCATTTGCCACCATGCGCCTGAATGAGTTTGCCAGCGATCAATTTTCGGCTGTTTATTTTTCGCATGGCATACCCCTATCTTTAAACACGAACCGACGCATTAAACCCGAGATTGTACTTTCGACCAATGCCGCGTGGGGCGAGGCTCCCAAAGGCATCCAATCGATGGAGAAAGGCTATTACGAGTCGGGCGTATACTTCCGCAATCTCTTATCTAACTTTATTTTCCGATATGGTTTGTCGGTTCATTACCGTTATGGAGCCTATCAGTTAGATAAAGGAATTGATAACTGGGCTTTTAAACTGGGGCTTGAGTTTGCGCTTTAATGATAATCCAATTAACCAATGTGATTGATTACCAATTATCGATTACACGATTATCGATTAAAAGCCAATGGCTGTTGGCCTCTAGCTGCTTGCTACTACAATGGTGCTTAATGATTTATTTCCTCTACTTACAAATAACAAGGTTACTTCGACAGGCTCAGTAACCTTTTCCGAAGGCTGGAGGCCTGACTGTAACAGCACAGTACGTAAGTGCTGTGTGCACATGAGGCAAGACCAAGTCCCGGAGGGACGACTGTGAATGATTATCAATTATGTATATATTAATAAGAAAGTACCCCACATATTAATCGAAAAGTATACCACTTGTTATTCATAAATGAACGAAGATTATTACGTTCATAAAACATGATAAGTATGTATACAAAGCAAGAAATAATCATAAGTAGTTACCGAGAAGGCAAAAGTCAACGTGCCATATCAAGGGAACTAAATATTAGCCGAAAAACGGTAAAAAAGTACATAGAAGAATACGAACAGTATTGCCAGTCAAACAAGAGTTCAACAACATTATTAACACACTACCTTACAGAGCCAATAAAATACAAACAAGGTGACAGAAGCAAGTTGAAGCTAACACAAGAAGTTCAAGCAGAAATAGACCGATTATTGTTGCTTAATGCACAAAAGCAAAAAGGCGGTTTGCGCAAGCAAATAATGAAGAAAAAGGATATTCATGAGCAGTTAAATGAATGTGGATTTAAAATAGGCTATACCACCGTTTGTAATTACATCCGGGAAAAAGAAAACATTCCATCATCAAAAGAAGCATATATCCGCCAGGAGTACCAACCTGGAGAGAGTTGTGAGTTTGATTGGGGTGAAATAAAACTTTACATCCAGGGACGATTGGTACGATTACAATTAGCTGTTTTTACCTCTACTTACAGCAATTATCGATATGCAGCCATTTACCAGCGTCAGGATACTTTGTCTTTTATGGAGTCTCATGTTTCTTTCATGGAATTTGCCGGTGGAGTTTATAAGCAAATGATATATGATAATATGCGTGTTGCAGTGGCAAATTTTGTTGGCAGACATGAGAAAGAGCCCACAAAAGCACTATTAAGGATGCGAGGTCATTATCAATTTAGTCATCGCTTTTGCAATGCTTACAGAGGCAATGAAAAAGGACATGTAGAACGAAGTGTTGAATACATAAGACGTAAAGCTTTTAGTCTGACAGATCATTTTGACACTATCGAATCAGCACAAAAGAAACTTGACACAGCCATACAAAAGGTCAATAGTACCAAACAACAACTAACCGGAAAAACAGCAGCAGAGTTATTTGCTATTGAGAAGCAAGCCTTATTATCCTGCCCTCCTAAATTATCGTGTTACGAAGAAGAATTTCTTAGGGTAGACAAATATGCCACTATTTGCTACCGAACCAATCGTTACTCAGTGCCGGATCGTTTGGTTGGGCACATGTTGGAAGTGAGGGTAATGAGCCATCACATACTTGTTTATGCCGAAGGTGTTTTACTTGCAAAGCATGCCCGATGTTATGGGCTGCATCAATGGGTCATAACCATAGAGCATTATCTTACCACTTTTAAGCAAAAGCCCGGAGCTCTAAAAGGAAGTGTAGCACTGGCTTGCAGTAAATATCTTAAAGGTCTGTATGATGAATTTTTTATAGATGTACCTAAGGATTTTATAGAGCTATTAACCTATTGCCAAAAATACGCTATTGAAGGAGAACGGCTTGAAAACACAGTAAAAAGGTTGTTGGATTGCGGTGTGCAACAAATTACATCAGAACAGATAAAAGCCTTATTGGGGAATAAGCAAGACAGTAATTATCAACAGCAAGCAGATTTAACAACCGGACTGGCCAAACAGCAATTATCTCAAATAACAGCATTACTAAATTAAAAAATCAAGTCATGGATAATTATACAAATAACGAAATCATCAAATACAGCAAAGAGCTTAGATTGCCTGTTTTCAGAAGAGATTTTAAGCATATAGCCCAGGAAGCAGCCAAAGAAAATCTGGATTACGAACAATATCTGCTCAAATTAATGGAAAAAGAGTTTGAAGTACGCCTTGAAAACCGAAAGAAATCACAGATCAGGTTAGCCGGTTTTCCTGCTAAAATGTATCTGGGTGATTTAAAAAGAGACCAGTTGCCACCCGATGCAAATGAAAAACTACCATTGTTGGAAAGGCTTGATTTTATCGCTGAAGGTCAAAACATAGTATTGGCAGGTAATCCGGGAACGGGTAAAACTCATATTGCAACAGGCTTAGGTCTTAAAGCTTGCATGCAAGGCTACAAAGTGCTTTTTACAACGGTGCACCGACTGCTAACCCAACTACGAGAGGCTCACTCTGAACGTTCATTACGCCAAATGGAACTTAAGTTTGAAAAATACGATCTGGTTATATGTGATGAATTTGGTTATATCTCCTTTGATAAAGAAGGTTCTGAACTTCTTTTTAACCATTTATCATTAAGGGTTGGACGTAAATCAACCATTATTACAACCAATCTTGGTTTTGATCGATGGGAAGAAATATTTGGAGATCCAGTATTAACAGCTGCTCTTGTCGACAGACTGACTCATAAGGCATACTTAATAAATATGAATGGTGAATCGTACAGACTAAAAGAAACAAAGCAAATGATGAAAAAATGAAAAAAACAAAAAAATCCGCGCACCAGATGATCGTTCTCTGGGGTACCCCAGAGAACGATCATCTCTCTTTCCTTTTTAAAAGAAATGGTATACTTTTGGATTGAAATACTGGTATACTTTCTGATTGAAATAAACAATCAATTATCGATGAGACCATTATTCCATTACCCGATTAAACGATTATCAATTAAAAGCTACTGGCTATTGGCTGCTAGCTTATAGCTATTTCCATATAACATATGAGGTTCCCATATCTCCTAAAAAATAACCTCGAAGAGGTTAAATATGAATAGCCCGGGGTAAATGAGGCATCTGAGCTTCGCGAAGAAACGAACGCAACCCCGGGATGCACAAAACAAACTACTGCCGCACTCTCCAACCAAATTTAAATCGCAAATGCCTTTGCGGCAGAGATACCGCACTTAATAGATTACCAATAAAAAAAGCTGCTTGCTGATGGCTATTGGCCTCTAACTTTTAGCTATTACAATGGCTGTAAAAAAGTTTTCTCTAATACTATAGAATGAGCTTCCTGAACTTTCGAAGGCCGGAGGCCTGACTGTAACAGCACAGTACGTAAGTGCTGTGTATACTAGCTGCAACAGCAAGTCCCCGAGGGACGACTGTGAATGATTATCAATTATCGATGAGACCATTATTCCATTACCCGATTAAACGATTATCAATTAAAAGCTACTGGCTATTGGCTGCTAGCTTTTAGCTATTTCCATATAACATATGAGGTTCCCATATCTCCTAAAAAATAACCTCGAAGAGGTTAAATATGAATAGCCCGGGGTAAATGAGGCATCTGAGCTTCGCGAAGAAACGAACGCAACCCCGGGACGCACAAAACAAACTACTGCCGCACTCTCCAACCAAATTTAAATCGCAAATGCCTTTGCGGCAGAGATACCGCACTTAATAGATTACCAATAAAAAAAGCTGCTTGCTGATGGCTGCTTGCTACTCCAATGATGCTTAATGATTTTTCCAACCAATTTCGTTAGACAAAATTCGATCCGCTTAATTCTTTACTAGTATATGATTAATCAAAGGTAGAGAGAGTCTATTCCATCCTCAAACATCTATCTATTATTAAAAAACTGATTCCTTATTATATCATTTATATTCTTATATTTTCGATTCTAATACTAATTATTAATATTTAAATCTAGTTTTCTTTTGTTGCTTTCTTTTTTTCTTTTGTAATTATCTATTTAATTATTGTTATTATCTATTATTAGTTTTATTCTCTTATTATTATTAATATATATTCATATTTTAATATAGATACATTCTTTATATTTTTAGACTATTATTTTTATAATTAGATATTCTATTTTCAGTATCAGAAACTAGATACTAATATTTATAAATCAATTTTCATTATATAGAATCTATAAACTAATATTAGTTCAAACCAATTATTGTTAAGATAGTATCTTTACATGTAGAGATATCTTATTCAAATCTTAAGCTATCCATTTTTAATCATCAGACAATAACAATTTACTGATATACAAAAAGGGCTGCGATCAATCGCAGCCCTTTGCTATATACTTATGTACTTCTTTCTATTTTTCTAAACGAGCAATGCTTTCGGTAAGGGTTTTAATCTTTGCCTCAGCATCGGCTTGTTTCTGACGTTCTTTGGCAACTACTGCTTCGGGAGCACTGCCCACAAAACGCTCGTTACCCAGCTTCTTCATCACCCCTTTCAAGAATCCTTCCTGGTGAGCAAGGTCTTTGCGTAGCTTTTCTAACTCCGCTTCAACGTCAATCATGCCATCCATCGGAATAAAATACTCATTTGTACGCGCCATAAACGACACAGCACCCTCGGTATTCTCATTTACCATGGTCATTTCGCTAATATTGGCCATTTTTACCAATACAGCATCAAAATCATCAGCATAATTATCGCCACCCTTCACATCCAGCTTTAAAGCATCTTTCATTGGAATGTTTTTCTCCTTGCGAATGGTACGAATACCACCTACAGCCTCTTTCATCAACTCAAACTTATCCAACAAGTCTTCGTTCAAAGGCTTGGCAACCGGCATATCAGCCACCATGATGCTCTCGCCCTCTTTACGCTCTTCCAAAGTCTGCCAGATTTCTTCGGTTAAGAAAGGCATAAAAGGATGCAACAGACGTAACATCTTATCGAAAAATTCAACGGTTGCTTTATAGGTAGCACCGTCTAATGGCTGTTGGTAGGCAGGCTTGATAGCCTCGAGATACCACGACGAGAACTCTTGCCAGAAAACAGTATAAACTGTCATCAAAGCATCAGAAATACGATATTTTGAGAAATGATCATTAACAATTTCGATGGTTTGATCCAACTTAGCATCGAACCAACTAATAGCTTGTTTAGCATATTCGGGCTGCTCAATTGAGTTATCGATATCCCAACCTTTTACCAAACGGAATGCATTCCATATTTTGTTAGAGAAGTTACGACCTTGTTCAGGCAAACTCTCGTCGAACAACAAGTCGCCACCAGCAGGCGAACACAACAACATACCCACACGTACACCATCGGCACCATAAGTAGCTATCAAATCCAACGGATCGGGCGAATTACCCAGCTGCTTACTCATTTTACGCCCTTGTTTATCGCGTACCATACCTGTGAAATACACATTGCGGAATGGGAATGTTCCTTTAAACTCGTAACCCGCCATAATCATACGAGCTACCCAGAAAAAGATAATATCATGACCCGTCACCAAATCGTTGGTTGGGTAGTAATAATCTACTTCGTTATTCTGATCGAAAACCGACATTGGCCATAACCATGACGATGCCCATGTATCCAATACATCTTCTTCCTGTGATAAATCAGCAGTAGTTAAGGCCTCGTTTCCGGTTTTAGCTTTTGCTTTTTCAACCGCTTCTTCGATGGTTGATGCCACTACAAAATCGCCCGACTCTAAATAGAAAACAGGGATACGGTGCCCCCAGTATAGCTGACGCGAAATACACCAGTCTTTTACATTTTCCATCCAGTGACGGTACACATTTTTGAATTTAGCAGGATGAAACTTCACTTCATCATTCATCACAGCATCCAGGGCAACCTTAGCCATATCGCTCATTTTTAAGAACCATTGGGTACTTAATTTAGGCTCGATAACAGCACCTGTACGTTCCGAACATCCTACTTTATTATCGTAGTTTTCAACTTTAAGAAGGTTACCTGCTTTTTCTAATTCAGGAATAATCTCATCACGAACCACAAAACGATCTTTACCCACAAATAATCCGGCTTTTTCGCTAAGCGTACCGTTATCGTTTAAAATATCGATGCTCTCCAGGTTATGGCGCATACCAATTTCGTAGTCATGAATATCGTGAGCCGGTGTAATTTTCAAACAACCGGTACCAAATTCCATATCCACATACTCATCTTCGATAATAGGAATAGAACGATTGATCAATGGTACAATTACTCGTTTGCCTCTTAAGTGAGCAAAACGTTCGTCGTTTGGATTGATACAAACAGCAGTATCACCCAAAATAGTTTCAGGACGAGTGGTAGCGATGGTTACAAACTCTTCTTCACCTTCAATTTTATACTTTAAATAGTACAATTTTGAATGAACCTCTTTGTAAATCACCTCTTCGTCCGAAACAGCCGTTAAGGCTTCCGGATCCCAATTTACCATGCGAATACCACGATAAATCAAATCTTTTTCGTACAATTTCACAAAAGTATCGATCACCGCTTTGCTGCGAGGTTCATCTAAAGTAAAACAGGTACGATCCCAGTCGCACGAGGCGCCTAGTTTCTTCAACTGTTCTAAAATAATACCACCATGTTCTTCGGTCCAATTCCAGGCATGACTTAAAAACTCATCGCGGCTTAAATCAGACTTATCGATTCCTTGCGTTTTAAGGCGGTTTACCACTTTAGCCTCGGTAGCAATAGAAGCGTGATCGGTACCAGGTACCCAACAGGCATTTTTACCCATCATACGGGCACGACGAATCAAAATATCTTGAATGGTATTGTTAAGCATATGTCCCATATGAAGGACCCCGGTGACGTTTGGCGGTGGGATTACAATGGTATATGGCTCCCTTTCGTCGGGTACCGATTTGAAAAATCCCTTGTCCATCCAATACTTATACCACTTGTCTTCAGTAGCATTAGGACTGTACTTGCTTGCAATTTCCATATTCTAACTTTATCTACTTAAATGTGCATTTTTACATTACCCATACTCAAACAAAAAGAGTTTTTCGTTTGAATAAAAAACACCCTTTTAATGCTTTATGGGCATTTACCATTACAGTAAACAAAAGAGGAAGCCTCCCCACTTTGTTATGCAATTAGTTTAAGATTGCAAAAGTAAGAAAATTTGAGAAATCGTACTGAGTGAGAAGGCTTATAAATGAAGTTTAAATATTATTCAGATAATTAAACCCGAAACAACACACGGGATAATACAATTCGATATTGATTTACATTACCTTGCTTATAATGTAAAGAAATCGACTTGATGTTTTAACTGAATAGCATGATCTTTTAATTCTTCGGAACTGGCAGATAACTCCTCTGACTGAGTTGCGTTCACCTGCGACAGGTCGTTCAGATTTTGTAATGCTTTAATAATTTGTTGGGATTTATAACGTTGTTCGTTAGTGGCAAATGCCACTTCATCGATTTTTTCATCGATCTGTTGCAGACTAGGAAGTACTTTATTTACCATCTCACCACCTTCGGTTGATGACTCCACTCCTTCTTTTGATAGATTAATAATTCGATCAGCAGCTTTTTTACTGGTATTTGCCAGTTCTTTCACCTGCGTTGCAACCACACCAAAGGCTCTGCCAGCTACTCCGGCTATGGCAGCTTCAACCGCTGCATTTAAAGCTAGAATATTGGTTTGTAAAGCAATTTGAGTTACAGTCTCCGACTCACTTTCGATCTGCACCGATTTATCAATCATCAGCTGATTACGCTCTGCAATCTTTTCAACAAACTGCATCGACTCATTAGATAATTGTTTTGTTTTACTGGCATTTTCAGCACTGCTTTCAATATCAACTGCAATTTCATCAAGGGTAGCACTAATTTCTTCAACCGATGCAGCCTGACCAGTTGCATTATTCGATATATGCTGAGCACTTTGTAACAAAGCATCACCCGTTGATTCCAACACACTCGACATTTCAAGTAAACTATTTACATTGTTGCGCAACGATTGTAACATTAAACCAAACTCTTGTTTTAACACTCCAAATTCGTCTTTGCGTACTTTACTTTTATTTAAAGCATCTAAACTAAGATTACCTTTGGCAATTTGACCTGCAATGTCAATTACCTCGCTTAAGCCCACATTAATCGATCGGATAAGCGCAAAAGCAATACCTCCTGCAAACAATAAAGAGAACACAATAGTTAGTACAATAATCAGAATATTACGCTTCATTTCATCACTTAAGTACGTTTTAAAGCGAGTTGACATTGTATCGATATTAGTAATGGCATTGAACGAAACATTCTCAATTTTCCAGTTAACCCAGCCTGTGTGCTCATGAATCGTTTTAAACTGATCAATGGTATTTTTCAAATCACTTACCATTGCAAAGGCCTGCTCGTCGGGGTGAGTTGAATTAACCTGTTCAGTAATCACTTCTAATGATTGATCAATTGGAGAAAAGTCTTTAATCATTCCCTGATGCAACCGATGTTTCACTAATTCTAAATGCAGTAGTTCTAAAGCTTGAAAAGCAGCTCTTTTTTGCGAGAAAGGCAAAGATGAATCTTCGTAATATGCTATCAATTCTGCCCCTTGATCAATTCCTAAATTAGCCAAACTGTCGTATGTTAAGGCCGATTGAAAATAGTCTTCGGTAAACTCTGTTAGACTAAACAAATCTGTATAAGCAGAATCAAAACGTGCTTGAATAGATTCAGGTACATATGGCTGTAACTGATCTAAGACCCACACTCCATTACCCACTTTATCGCGAATAATATCCGGACGATAATCATTACGATCGTATCGATAAGCAATATTGTGCTCATTAATAACGCGCACATCCGATATTGCATTCTCGATATAGGCTTGAATCTCAGCCCCCTCCTCAGTACTGCGAATAGTAAGCACGCTAAATGCGCCAACTACAAACATCAGTACAATCAAAACTGCAAAGCTAATAATTAGTCGCTTACTAACTTTTACATCATTTAAATTAAACCTAATGGATAGTCTTGGTAACTTCATAATATAAAATAAAATTGGAAAGACCGCTAATGCAGCCTTTCCAGGTAACGTATTGTAATCATTAAATAATCCTATTTTGTAGGTACAACGGGCACTATAGCTCCTTTTTCGTTAAACTGCATTCGATCGATACAAACTTCGCGATGAAATCCGGCGGCATCTCCCATTTTTATACCGTCAGGTCGTTGAAAACGATGATAAACAATGTACCATTCATCTTTTCCTGGCACCTGAATTACAGAATTATGCCCGGTAGCATAAATACCTTTTGAATCATCACGCTTTAAAATCAGGTTATGATCAGGAATGGTGATAGGACCTACCGGAGATTTAGATACTCCGTAACGAACACGGTAATTTGCACTGCGGGTATCATCTTCCGACCATAAAAAATAGTATAATCCATCGCGATACAAAACGGTTGTTCCTTCGCGGAATGTATTATCCGGAGTAATCACCTTGGTAGTATTGGGCTTGATCGACACCATATCGTCGTTTAACTCGGCAACCGCCATATATCCATTACCCCAGTACAAATATGATTTTTTAGTTACAGGATCTTGAAACACATCCGGATCAATCTCCTGACCACCGTTAACTCCTTCGGGACGTTCAGCAATTAACGCCTTACCCGAATCTTTGAATGGACCTTCTGGTTTATTGGCAACTGCAACTCCAATTTTTTGCGCTGCAGTAAAATAATAGTAGTATTTATATTTCTTACCTACCTTTTTTTCTATGATGCAAGGAGCCCATGCGTTACGATCGGCCCACTTCACATCTTTTTTCAAATCCAGAATTACACCTTCATCTTTCCAGTCAACCATATCTTTCGACGAAAAGGTTTTGAAGAAAGTACCCGACCATCCATCAAAACCATCACTGGTTGGATAGATATAATACTTGTTGGTTTTGTGCGAATACAATACATCCGGGTCGGCATAATATCCTTTCAAAACAGGATTGCTTCCCAATTGAATATCGGCAGTAAACGCTTGCCCCCATTTATCCTTCAATCGGTTTAATTCTTCAGATGTGATTGGAATAACCGTTCCATGACGAGGATGAAAATCCATTTCTACCTCCTGATCCACAATGGTGAAGTTTTCTAGATCAGTAGTTTTTGTGAATTGATATTTACCCGCTGTGTACACATCGTACATTAAAATGTAGGCATCTTCGTTAATCAGCTTAAACACACCTGCACCTTCAACAGGCTCGGTTGTTTGTTGCAGATAATTATCCTGCTCTTCCCATTTACCGGAAGTCAACGAAGTAGTTGTGGCTTTTTTGATACCATTACCATGTCCTTCGGTTTTATAAAACAAGTGGTACTTACCATCTTTATAAATTATATCACCATCGATACACGACAGTTTATTCTTAGGGAAGAATAATTGTTTTGGACGACCTTCGATATCGGTGAAATCATCGTTTGCATACGCATAGTAGATAATATCACCACCACCTTCGTACATCATCGACCAATATATCATATACTTGCCAGCCTCGCGATCAAAAATAGTTTGAGGGGCCCAAACTCTTCTTAATCTTTCCTGATCATCGTATTTCTTTTGAATATTAACCACACTTGAAGACCAATTCACCAAATCGGTTGATTTTAACAACACCATTGCACGGTTCGAGCTCCAGCCATTGGCCGACACCATATCGGTTACAACCATGTAAAACGTTTTTCCGTCTTCGCCTCTTAAAATATGAGGATCGCGTACTCCACCTGTTGAACTAATTTCGGTTGATTTAATTACCGGAGCATCATAATTTAAAGCTGAAAAATGGTAGCCATCTTCACTAATTGCAAAATGAATTTGCTCTTGATCCATACCATTACCGGTAAAATAGGTAAATAGATAGGCTGAATACTTATTTGCATCGGTAGCTTTTTGAGCAAATCCCACAACTGGTAACAAGCTCAAAACAACAATCGTGACTAATTTATATATATACTTCATTTATAAACTATTTAGTATTACTAATCATTAAATCCCCATCCGTATCGGATCTGGCTTAAACCCGATTGGTTAGTGGTACTCAAGGTATATGTTGCAGGATTGTATGTTTGAATACTATACCAGTCGCCATCGCGCAAACCAGGCCAATAAACGCTTTGCACTCCCTTTTCGCGGAATATTGCAGTAGCTGCCTGAATATAATCCACCTCATTATCCCCTTCCTGAGTTGAGTTATAATCTTTACCTTGAGTCATGGTACTTCCAAACTCGGTTACAACAGTTCTGCTGCCATAATCACCAATTCGGTTTAACCAATCAGTTCTCCATTCGTCGGCTGATCGTTCAGCCCAGAAAGCATAATTATGTAATGATAATAAACAATCAGAAAAACGAGCATCGGCACCAACTCCGGTTACATCTTCACTCCAACCTTTTCCTCCCAATAATATACGACTATGAGGAATAGTAGGAAACTCCTCTAACCACGAAGCATATAAATCAGTTAATTCAGTAAGAGAATACCCATGAGGTTCGTTCATCACTTCGAAATAAACCCCTTTATTATCGGCATAATCAGTTGTTACAGTTGCCCACATTTCCCAGAACTCGGCAGCATCATCCACCTTGCCATCACGCGAGCTATCTCCTTCCCAATAGGCAAGTATCACTCTCATTCCTTTTTCAACGGCTTTATCAATGGCACCTTTATAACCATTCCACCAAGAGCTGCTTACCGTTGCATAATTTATAGGTAATCGAACCGTATTGGCATCCATGTTTTTAATAAAACCATTAATGATGTATTGCGCATTAACTTGTACCATATAATAATTATCGCCAGAGGTTAAACCACTTGGCAATAACAATCCATCCACAAAATTATCTCTTGCATCAGCCCAGTTCACCCCTCTAATAGGCTGAGTAAAATCAATATTTGCAGCAGGATCTTCCACTTTGTTGTCATCTTCTTGTCCAGGGGCGGGGTCGCTTGAACTATCGCTACACGACATAGCAATAAAAGCAAGCCCTAATAAGCTTAAAAGTATTTTTTTCATTTCTTTCCTTATTTATCGTTCAAAAACGAATGTTACTACAGAGCGAGCCGGAATGTGAATATCCGATTCATTTATTTCGGTTTTTTCCAGATTTTTATCGTCAGATGTGATATAACAACTTGCTGTCATATCATCATTCTCTTTCATAAATTCATTGAATGAAAGATCTGTTTCTTTATCCTGATAATTAACAGCTACAAAAACATATTTATCCTTTTCAACTGTTCCATATCCACTAATCATCAACTGAGTCATTTGATCTTTAAGAGATGGAGAATTCTCTAAATGTGTATCGATGCGAACCATTCCCGGAGAAATAAAACGAGAATAGTTACCCAATGCCCACATCAATTTCGAATCGTATACATATCCATCTTTTTGCAACTGAGCATCGTAAGTTTCAGTTCGTTTTACCTCTGGTCCTAAATCAATATATACCAAACCATCTTTATAATCATTAGGCGAAACGGCAGTCCACCAACTCCAAAGTGAAGCATTACCTATTGCCAAATCAGCATGAATAACTCTTGCTACATATAAGGCAGTGGCCATACCCAAATCTCTTTTGTGTCCTCCACCAATATCTTCATGCGATTCAAGAATGCAGAATTCACTTTGCCAATAATTGACATCCTTTGTATTATTATCTAAATAATCGCGTAATTTTTCTCTTACAGTAATAAGGGTATCCATAATATTAGTTGTAAAATAACTATGGCCCATCGCAGTCTTTTTTACATTGGGAAGATCTATTACAGACATATCGGATGCCGAATTAAATAAATCTTTTATCTGATTATCGCGATTTTTATACCCTCTATTTTCATATAAAAACTGAAGCTGAGCAGCTTCGGGAATTGCAATTAATGCATGAGGAACTTTCTGAGCTAAAACAGGTGATAATTCCTTTACTAACTTAGCAATTTCTTCATTCCAGGCAGGACTGCCTTCTTGTGTTGCAGGAGCTTTCCAGTCCCATTGAGGTTCGTTAAATGGACTGATATAATCGAAAGCCAGGCCTTCGTTTTCAAAGTGTTGACAAACTTCTACTAAGAATTGAGCATAGTCGTCGTACTTATCTGCTTTTAAATTATATTGATGACCACCAGGCGACCATCCTTTTCCATTTTTGGTAAAGTAAACAGGCGCTGTATTATTAAAGGCCAATAATGATTCAACCCCTCTCTGTTGAGCAGCTTTCAAAAACCATTGTTGTCCAATCTGCTTATTCCAGTTATAAGTTCCATCGGCGTTTAAAAAACACTCGGCTCTTCTCCAATTACTTGGTATTTCACTTTTATCGCCTTGTTCAGCGGTACCCCCACCAATATTAAATCGCCATTGCGACAAACCAATACCTTTAGGATTGCCATTTGCATCGTTTTCTTTACTGAATAATAAATCGGCTATTGCTTCTTTCTTTTCTTCGGGCCAGTTTTTACCAACAAACTGAAGTGTCCAGCAATCAGATGCTCCAAACCCTTCCATGGTTTGAAAACTTTGATTTGAGTTGATCAAAACTTCCTGTGCACCCGTCGTTGAAGTTTTTTTATTGCTATTACATGAGCACGTTAAAGCTATAATAAATGCAAGGCAAGTCGATATTTTTATAAATGCCATATGATGTAATTTATCTATGTGGTATTATGGTAATGAGAATAGAATTAGGGAAGGTATACATAATATAAAAAGACAAAGGGCTGAGCCTAAGACAGGCCCAACCCTTTCAATATTTTATCTTACTAGTAATTTGGATTCTGAGATACTACTCCATTGGTACGGTCAATTTCTGACTGAGGAATAGGCCAAAGTTCATGTCTTCCTTCAACAAAGAAAGAACCCTTACTTTGATCTTCTCCTGGATGGATAGTTTCGTACTCATCAGTACTTTCTTCCAAGTTATATTTCACAAAGTATCCATTAGGACCCATTGCCAAGTCAATCATTGGTTTGTTTTGTACAGGATCAATTTCGCGACGTAAATCGAATAAACGTTGGCCTTCGCAAGCCATTTCCAATCTACGTTCTTTCCAGATAGCATATAATAAATCGTTACCTGTTAAATCATTTTTATCACCTAAACCAACGCGGCCACGGATTGTAGCAATATCTTGATGAGCTTGGTCTATATCACCATTGAAATATGCTGCTTCAGCTCTTGTTAAATACATTTCGCCTAAACGAAGTAAAACAAATGGCAATGGAATATGTCCATCTTTCTTTGCGATAGATCTACGCATTTCGATAGGCACATAAAATTTACGCCATGTTCTACCTGATTTATTAATATCAATGTTGAACTGATAATTTGGATTTAACTCCTCGTCACCATATACAGGCTCGCCGTAACGAATAATGGTACTCTTTCTTCTGATTTCATCACCTTCTGACAGGTAAGCTTGCTCAAGATGTGAAGAAGGAACATTCCATCCCCAACCATCCATAATTTTATCTGCTTCATCATCAGACCAAATTTCAGAACGAGCATTCATTACTACTGAAAACATATTACCTACAGAGAAATCCTGATTTTCGCTTGTTTGAACCTCAAAAATAGATTCCTGTCCATTGTGATTGTATACACTCCAGATATCAACAAAGTTAGGCTCTAACTGATATCCACCTCTTCTGATTACACTATCAGCATATGCATATGCATTTGGATAATCTTTCATGTACAAATAAGTACGAGCTAATAAAGCCTGACAAGCATATTTTGTTGCACGCCCTACATTTTCAGAGGTAAATCTTTCAGGTAAAACAGCTGCAGCTTCTTTTAAATCCTTAACCACCTGCGCATAAACAACCTCTTTAGGAGAACGCTCCATGTTTAATTCGCTTACCGCTAATGGCTCAGTCACTAACACAACATCACCAAAGTTTTGAACTAATTCCCAGTAAGTAAAAGCACGCAAGAATTTAGCTTCAGCAATAAACTGTTGTTTTAAATTTTCTTCAATATTTGCACCCGGCAAACGATTAATTGCAATGTTACAATTATACAAATGGTAATAATCGTGAACATATTGGTCAAGTAAATTACCTGGTGCATTAGAAGCATCGATAGTATAGAATGCGTATGGGTAGTTACCACTAGGATCCTGACTCATGTTACCCATCCATGCATCATCAGTCGCCATATTATTGGTAATAAACATATACTGTTGCCACCAATCGCTATAAAAAGTAAGAGAACGATATAATCCGTTAATAAAAACTTCACTCTCTGTTTCATTAGCAAAGTAATTATCTAGAGTCTGCTTTCCTCTTTGATCAACTTCTAAATAATCTTTACAGGAAGTGAGAATTCCTAGAAACAAAGCTATTATTAGAATATATTTATTTTTTTTCATGTCTATTCAATATTTATCAATAATTGACTATTGGATTAAAAGTTAATGTTTAATCCTACTAAGTACATTGGCAATACAGGATAAGTCCATCCACCATAACCAGCTTCCATAGCAGCTCCTGCTACCTCAGGCTCAACACCTTCGTATCCGGTAATAGTCATTAAATTTTGACCCGATACATAAACTCTACAACGACTTAAACCAGCTTTACCCGAAATATTTTCAGGTAAAGTATAACCTAACTGAATATTCTTCAAACGTAAGAATGATGCATCCTCCACAAAGAAATCGCTAAAACGAGTGTAATTCTGGTTATTATCAATATGATTTACACGAGGAATATCATTACTTGTTCCTTCTCCGTGCCAAGCATCGTTTAACAAACCTGAAATAACATTGTGCTCTGATGCCGTTGTACTATATAAACTGGTTTTAACTTCATTTACAACATCGTTACCTATCGATGCGTATAAGTTTGCTAAGAAATCAAAGTTTTTATAAGATACACTAATATTTAAACCTGTTGTAAAATCAGGCCATGGACTACCAAGCTTTGTTCTATCATCCCCATCTAATACTCCGTCGCCATTTAAATCTACAAATCGGATATCTCCTGGTTGAGCAAATGGTTGTAATAAATCTCCTTGATCACTTGTATGAGAATTGACATCGTATTGATTTTGAAATAAACCATTTGTTTTATATCCGTAAAAATAACCTGGTTCACTACCAACTTCAGTTCTCGATCTCTCATCTTTCCTATAAATTATAGGAGAAGAATCAGACAATTCAGTCATCTCAACACTACCAGTCATTGCTGTTAATGTAACATCATATTTAAAGTCTCCCACTTGATCGCGATAGGTTACAGCAAATTCCATCCCATTTGATTTCATCGAGCCAATGTTAGTCATCACACTTGCATATCCTGGATATCCACTGTAATATGGATAACCGTTTGAGAATAGCATATCAATGGTTTTCTTTTGATAATATTCAACTGATCCGGTAATTTTACTGTTAAACAAAGTAAAGTCAACACCGACATTAACATCTTCAACAGTTTCCCATTTTAATTCCTGATTACCCACCTGATCAACTGCAGTTGTATTAACTACATTTCCTCCATTACCTAAGACATAGTAATTCTTAGCTAATAAAGTATTAAACAAACCATTATTTATATTTTGGTTACCTAATCGTCCCCAGCCAACACGTATTTTCATATCATCCATAAATGATAAACTTTCCATAAATGATTCATCAGAAATACGCCATGCTACAGATGCAGAAGGGAATGAACCCCAAACATTGTCACCATAAAATTTAGATGCTCCATCAACACGATAAGTACCGGTAATATAATACCTTCCTAGGTAGTTATAAGATACACGACCTAAGAAAGATTCTAATGTATTACCCCAAGTATTACCATAGATTTTATCATTGGTTGTAGCAGCATCCAATTCACGTAATAATTCAGTATTATTTGGAATATTCTCTTTACTACCTTTTATATTACGATAATTCCATCTTTCAAAAGTAACACCCCCCAATACATTTAAGCTATGGTCGTTTCGTTTGAAATCATAGGTAGCTGTATTTGTCCAGTTATAATAATCATCAAATTGATAATCCCTAGAAACACTGTTCACAGCATTCCATTCATGAGCTCCATCAATCACAAAATCAGGAGCAAAATCATCCTTATGATTATATCGGTAATCACCACTTATTTGTGATTTAATTTCCAAATCTTTAATTGGCTTATAAGCTACAAACAAACTTGTTGCTGCTGCATAATATCCACCTGTTCCAAAACTACGAGCATCACGCGCAATTGGGTTCCATACATAAGTATAATACGAACGTTGGAAAATACTATATTCATTTAATCCTGCTTGTTCAGATTCAGGACGATAAATTGGCGTAATAGGATCGATTAATAAGTAATCTTGATACCAGCTAGGGGTATTATCCCATCTTTCACGACGAGGGTTTACCATAAATCCCGCCGACACTTTGTCACTAAATTTCCAGTCTAGGTTAACACGAGCAGTAAATCTTTCCCATTCACCTGAGTTATAAAACGACTGTTGATTAAAATAACTCATTGAGGCAGAATACTTATATTTTTCAGAACCTCCTGAAGCTTGAAATGAGAAGTTTGTTTGCGGCGAATAATCGTTCACACCAGCATCCCACCAATCAGTTCCTTTTCCTAAAGATTCAGGATCATCGAAACGACTTGCTAATCCGGCATTATTAAGCGACTGATTCATAATTTGAGCATACTCAGTTGCATCAGCCATTTCAAATGGTTTTTTAAACCTTTGAACTCCATAGCTTAAATCAGCCGAAAAGTTTGTTTTACCTTCTGATCCTCGTTTTGTAGTAATTAAAATCACACCATTAGAAGCTCGACTACCATAAATAGCCGATGCAGAAGCATCTTTCAACACATCAATATGATCAATTTCATTTGAATTTAAAAAGTTGAGATTATCCCCCATAGGGACACCATCCACAACATAAAGTGGGCTTGTACTTAAACTCACAGAGGTAAATCCACGTACTAAAACCCTTGGTGCACTACCCGGAGCGCCTCCTGTTGAAGTAACCTGAATACCAGGAGCTTTTCCTTGCAACGCCTCTACCGGATTACTTACACTCATGGTTTTAACTTCATCTCCATTTACTGAAGATATAGCACTGGTAAGGTCTTTTTTCCGAGCTTTACCATAACCAATGGCCACTACTTCGTTAAGTGCAATATTATCTTCTACCAAAACAAAATCAATTTTAGATTCTGCTGCAGTAATTTGTTTTTCTTGTTCTTGATATCCAATAAAACTAATAACTAAAGTTTGACCCACTTCAGCATCTAGCATATATTGTCCATCAATATTTGTAATGGTACCCGAAGTCGTCCCTTTAATAAGGATAGAAACACCAGGGATAGGTCCACTCTGGTCGGTAATGGTACCAGTAATGGTTTTTTGTTGGGCAAATGCCAACACATTAATCAATAGCAGTAAAGTTGTTAGCCACAACTTATTATATATGATTTTTTTCATTCTTGTTAATTTGATTTGTGTTATTTGTTCATAATAATACCCCTCGACACTGCTGCATCGGGAGAATTATTATTTATTCAACTTTAACAGCTTTAACTCTGTTTAAGTAACTATCAAATGTTATCGTATATCTTGTTCTGGTTGGAACATTCATAGAAATATTATTTCCACCGTTTAGCTTCGTTGTTTCTGGATTAGAACCATTATCAAATCTCCAGAATGGCTCTGGCCACCATCCCCAAGGGTGCTGAGGAGAGAAGATCATTTCAACATCACCATATAAGTCTAATGTTTTAGTAAAAACATATAAATTATCAGGATCTCTGTCAAAAGTGATTGGGTTACCTGTACCCCAGTTTTGATCGTACTCTGGAAATCCTTTACCAACAATACCTAACTCACCAATCCATGTAGAACTGATATAGTCATCATCGGTTGATTCTGTACGAGATTCGTAATACCAGTAATCTGGAGTGAATTTCTCAACACTATAAGATAAATCATTCAAGTCAAAATTAATTCTGTAGTAACCAACTTCTGGAAGTACTACTGGAAGTGCATTTTGTGAATCAATGAACTTCTCTGAATTAGCTGGATCAATACCAAAGCAGTGAGGAGCAAAACTAGAAGTTTGTGGAATAAATTTAACTTCAGTATTTGGTACTGCAGAATAATATTCAGCTTGGAAAACATTGGTACCAGTTGTTTTAATCAACATAGGAACACCAAATAAATCAGAAACTAATTCAGCATCTGTTGCAACGTCAGCTAAATACATTTTAGCATATACATATGAAGCAGAAACCCCTCTGGTTGCATTAACTACAAGACCCGCACTATCGGCAACGGAAAAATTAAAACTATATTCAGCAACTTCGGCTGGCAATGTAACGGTACTAGCATACTCGTAACTAGTTAAACCTTGGCCCATAAAAGAAATACTATCATAAAATGCTAAAGTTGGTTCTTCAACAACTATATAACCTAATTGACGAGCATCCTCTATTTTAGCAGAAAGAGTAAGTTCTTGTTCAGAAGAAGGTTCAACTGTTAAACCATCTGCCGGACTAGTTACATCTAAAGTTGGATTTTCAAAATCACCATCCATAAAAACACTTAAGTCTTTAGTTGTAGTTCTTCCTCCTAAATTTGTAACAGTAACCTTAATAATAAACTCTTTGTCTTCTGAATCTGCAGGAACTAAAAAATTATAGTTCAAGTCAAATTTCTGCTTAACTTCATCACCTTTATATACTTCAATAGTTTTATCCAAAAACCATTCATCTATATTAATTTCTATAGACTTAAGACCAACTTCATCGGTAACAGTACCTCCAATAGTAAGAGTTCTGCCAGGTTGACTATGGATATTGTCTGATGCGAATGCAAGAACCGGATCAGAAGTAGCTGTCCAACTCTTATCATCATCATCGCAAGAAGCTAAAAGCAACAGCGACATGCATGCTAGTAGCTTCCCGGTTAGAAACCATTTTTTCATAACAACTTATTTTTGAATTTAAATAATATTTAACAATTGAATATTACTTTCCCTAAATGAAAGCTGTGCAAATAAACGCGAAACAGAACGAATGATTGTAGTTTTTTATTCATTTAGTATTGTTTATAAATCATTTCATTATCTTTGCAAACAAGAAACAAACAGCCTCTAAAGCTTGATTTTCACCTCTTTAATATATTATTTGTAAATTATAATTCACATTCTTTTTTTAGCATGCATAAATATTGCTAGTCGAAAAAGGATGAATTCTTAAAAAATGAAAAAATATCATCGAATCTTTATGGAAAAATCAACTTCTGTTAAAAAAACATTCCATAATATTAGAACAGCATCGCTCTACCTAAGACTATTCCTACTATACAGTATAGTACTTTCAGGCTTTTTTTCATTCATATCATTAAGAGCTCAAGAAGAAGGAACAACTCTATCTTATATACTAACAAGCAGAGATGGATTATCATCGGAAGAGATTAAACGAGTTTACCAGGATCAACAAGGATTTATGTGGTTTGCCACTGCCGAAGGATTAATAAGGTACGATGGTTATGAGTTTAAAACTTTTACCACCTCAAACTCTTTAAACAAAGGATTAATAACCAATAACTTTTTAGACATAACTCAGGATGATAGTCAATACTTATGGTGTGCTACAGATCATGGCCTTGCCAAATTAGATTTAATCACTGAAGAATTTTCTTTCTTTAATCCAATTAACAAGACTTGGGGTGAGAATACTTATAACTTGATTAACTCAATTACATTCGATAATCAACACAATTTATGGATTGGAACAGCAGGAAGTGGAGTATACAAATACTTACAGTCGCAAGATTCGTTGGTTCAATATTCTAGAAACAGCTCACACATTGAAATGAATTCGGAGTGGATCACTTCTGTTTATTGTGATTCGAAAGATAATATATGGTGTTGCTCCTGGGAAGGAAACTTAATACTTATCAACGAAAAGGATGAAATCTATAAGGCCTGGTCGAACTTAAATGGAGACATTGATTTCACCAAAACATCACCATTCTGCATTACCGAAGGCAAAGACAATACTTATTGGCTTGGTTTATGGGGCAAAGGTGTTTTACGATTTGAATTAGCCGATAAAAAAGAAATTACCAAAACTAAATTAATCAATAAAAATCCAAACAACACTATTGTATACGACATTGAGTTAGACCAAAATAAAAACATATGGTTAGGCACGCCCAATGGTATAGTATTACTAGACAAACCTTATTCTGACAACCCTCAATTTAAGAGTGTTAAAGCAATAAAAGGAGATATAAAAGAGATTCCTGAATATGAAGTTTATTCGATCTATTGCGATCAAACCGGACTTATATGGTGTGGCACAATTACTGGAATTAGCATTTGGGATCCAATTACAAAATTATTCACCCCATATACCTTACCCATTGAAAACACAAACTTATATACTCAAACCGTTACTGCATTTTCGTTTGATAAAGATGGGCAGTTATTAATTAGTGCCAGAGGTGTAGGTTTTGGAATTTACGACCTAAAAAATCACCTTTTTACACCATATACCGAATCATCAACCTACAACTTTTTACCTACGAACCTAAATGCTATTAACTGTTTTTTCTGGGATTCAAAGGGCTATTTATGGTTAGGAACCCGATATCATGGGCTTATAAAAACAGATGTTGATAAAAAGGAATACATAATACTTAATCAGAATAATTACGATTTTGAAGCCGAACAGGTAGCTAGTATTATTGAAGACCATTCGAATCATATTTGGGTGGGAACAGAAAAAGGTGTCTACAAAATCATACCTCATCAACCCATTGATCTAAAGAATTTCAGTTTGGTTAATTATCGATATCAAAATGATAATAACAGTATTAGCAGCGATCAGGTAAGTAGTATAATTCTTGACTCTCATAATCAGATATGGATTGCAACACTTGATCAGGGAATTAATTTATTAACATCAAGTATTGACACACATTACCCCGCTATTTTTAAGCATTATGGGTACCACCAAAAAGGCAATGATTACTTACCCTCGAACCAGATAATGACATTGTTTGAAGATGCAAATAAAACTGTTTGGGCAGGAACAGCAAGTGGTGACCTACTCAAAAAAACAAGTGATCAAGACCATTTTCATACGATTAATGAAGGTATTGATTTATCCAGTTCTGTTATCAACAGTATTTGCGAAGATGCTAATCAGAATTTATGGATATCAACCAACCATGGGTTAATTAAATATATGAAATCATTACCACACCCCAAAAGCATCACCTTCGCTCAAGCTAATGGACTTCAAAGCAATCAGTTTATCAGACATGCCGCTTTGACAACAAATGATGGCAAACTATTCTTTGGAGGAAACAAAGGTTTTAATTATTTCGATCCATCAGAAGTAAGAAGCAATCCATATGTTCCTAAACCCGTTATTACAAAAATTCAGGTTGGAAATAAATCATACCCGGTTGATTTTCTCAACTCTAACATTACACTTTCTCATCACGAAAACAGTATCTCCATCACTTTAAGTGCTCTTTCATATTCCGATTCTCAAAACAACCACTATTCAACGCAGTTAATCGGAGTAGATAATGAACAAAGAAATACCGATGCAAAGTCTAGAACTGTAACGTATGCAAACTTAAAACCCGGAACATACACTCTATCGTACAACGCATCGAACAATAATGGCGTTTGGAATTCGACTCCTCAAACATTTACAATTAAGGTTGTTCCAGCCCTATACGAAACATGGTATGCCATTGCTTTTTATTTTATTACATTAATAACCGGAGTAGTTTATTATATACGTAAAGAACGGCATAATCAAAAGCTTAAACAGGCTCTAGAAATTCAATACATCGAACATGAGAAATCAGAAAAACTATTAACATTTAAAAAGCAGTTATTTGCTAACATTTCAAACGAACTAACAACTCCATTAAATATTTTACATGTATTTATTCAAAACTGGAAGCATAAAAAACAGATTCCGGATCCTAATGATTTAAATCTAGCACAACGAAATATAAACCGTCTAATCAGATACACCAAACAACTGTTATATTACAGCTCTGCCGAAACAAATACAATTTCTCTATCTATTGACAAATATGATTTAAAGGATTTGGTTGAAAATATAGCCAACAACTTTAAGATGCTATTAATTAAGAAAGATATTCTACTGAGCTATGATTTTCAAATAAATAATCCTACAGCATATTTCGATTACGAAAAAATAGATATTGTACTCTATAATTTAATTGCCTTTGCAATACAACATTCATCCTACAAAGGAACAATCACGTTACTTGTATCAACCGAGAATGAAAACAATATTAACTACGCAACCTTCTCGCTAACCTATACAACTTCGAACAATGCTCATAAAATTGTTGAAAAAGATTTAAACATCAATAATGAAGAATATGAACTATCGGAGGATTTTGGAATTGGGATGGCTATTACCAAACAAATGATTGAACTACATAAAGGTAATTTATGGCCCGAAGAACATAGCGAAAATAAAATACAAACCTTATTCCGCATTCCTATTTCAAAGGAATCGTATGATATACCCGATCAACCTTCTTCAACTGCAAAAATGGATTTTCTGAAAAACACTTTAACTATTGAAGAAGAAATTATAACCAGTTTACGAAATCTGAATCAGAACAAAGACGAGCGATCAACCATCATGATTATTGAGCCCGATGCTGATTTGAGAGGAGTGTTAGTAAATCAGCTAAATCCATACTTTAATATGAAGGAAGCCGGTAATGGACAAAGTGGATTGAAATACATTACCGAACACTCAGTTGATCTGGTTATTTCCAACAATGCAACTTCAAATATATCAGGTATTGATATTTGTAAAGAGATTAAGAAAAAGAAGCAAGGTGAATATCTACCTTTTATCTTATTATCGGGTCGTCCATCGGAAGAAGAAAGAGCTTTAAGCTACAAAGCTGGAGCTGATAGCTACCTTCCTATTCCAATTGACATTAACACATTATTATTAAGAGTACAGAATTTGATGGAACAAAAAAATCAAACAAGTTCCGAATCAAATCCAATTATTAAAAGTACGACTTCAAAAAATCAAGTCCATAATAAATTCTTAAACGAAGTAAACAAAGTTGTTAACAAACACTTATCCGATCCTAATTTTACAGTAAAACAGCTGGCCGAAGAACTGAGTGTTAGCAACTCTATGCTATATCGTAAACTAATGAAAGCTGTAGAGCTTAATCCCAATGCTTTTATTAAAAAGATGCGACTATTAAATGCAACAAAACTTTTAGAAGAGTCGGATTACGCGGTATCTGAAATTGGCTATAAATGCGGTTTTACCGACATTAGTTATTTCAGCTATAGTTTCAAACAACAATACGGCATTTCGCCAACAGCTTACCGACGAAGCATTAACAAATAACTACTTTTTAAACCCATATTTTTGCCATACAGGCTGCAATTCATCCGAATGCAAGAAGTTGAAAAACTCCGTTGCATTCCTGGTTGAATTGCAAACTTCAGCAACGTAAACTATCGGCTTATGTGATTCATTCGGGAAAGTACCAATAATTTTTACTCTCCCCGATTTCATTGCATCAGTTCGATACACAATACCCAAAGGTGCCTCGCCCAGTTCCACCATCATCAGAGCAGATCGTACATCTTTTGAAGGAAGCAAATGATCCTTCAGACCATCATAAACATTAAAATAATCAAGAGACTGTTTGGCATATCGGCCTGCTGGAACATGCGAAGGGTCACCAATGGATAATCGACTTTTACCTAGCATTGCAATAAAATCAGTTGAATCATTAATTGATATATTATCAAACGCTGAAGCTATAGGAGTAATTAAAACCAACTCATTTTGGGCAATATTCGCTCTTTTTCCGTCTTTAACAACACCAAGACTGTCAACATAATCGGCCCATGTTTTACTGGCCGACAGGAAAATATCTGCCTGCCCTCCTTGATTAATCTGACGCGCCAATAAGCCACTGGAAGCAAGGTTTAACTTTATTTTTGTTTGATGTTCTACCTGATACAATTCAACCACTTCAGCTAAAACATCAGTTAAACTGGCTGCGGCAAACACCATCACTTCATCTTTTTTTTCTTTTGATTTACTTCCGCTACAGCCAGAAATAAACAGTAATAATATCAGAATCGGCGCTATTCGTGAAATAATATTCTTTTTCATATTTTCTCTCTTATTTTCTAATTTCTTTTAATCGTTGATGTCCGGTTAATAATTTATTTTGCAATGAGTATCTTTGTTTATATGCAACTCCTCTGGAGTTGTGCTTAATGGACATATTTTTACATTCTACAGATATTCAACTTCTCTGACGTTGATGCCATACCTCCCGAGTGAGATAGACACTTAAAAATTAACTTCTAAGTCACAAACAAATAATATACAACCCATTACTCCTTTTAAAATTTCATAATTAACCAGACAATAATGATTTTATTATTTCTAACTACTACTTAGAGTCTAAATTGAAGAGCTAACCCGGCATAATTCCCCACACGACTGGCAACTGATCCACTCTGTATAATATAATGAGCCGACACTTTCAATCTATCTTTATTCAAATACCAATTAATACCGGCATCCCACGTTGCATCCTCACCAATATGCTTAAACAAATCCTTTGGTCCTTTTCCCTCATAATAATCGTAAGTAACACTTGGCTCGAAATATTTATTGGCAATAATCACATTGTACGATACACACATATGTGCTTCAGTTCCGGTAAAGCTTTCATATCCTTCGGCCGTTCTGCGCATTTTATAATACTCTCCATCAAGATGAAAACCTATATAATCTATACATACATCTCCACCGTACGATTGAGTTTTTTCGAAATAAAGCGACTGATTTAAACAACCTTCATTTTGATGGGATCCTCCAGCTGCTAATGTTATACCTTTTCGCTTTCGCCATTGATTACCAGGAAGCATGTAATTGTATTTAGTCTGTTCCGGATCTCCTATCGTAAACATTAATCGCCCGGTAAACAATCGGCTTGAGTTCTCAGGACATTCAAATGCTTCAGGTTCGTAGACTCCAACACGATAGTTAATACCAAAACCATCAAAGTTTTTAAACCCTCCTAAACCAATCCCACTCTCAATACCATTTCCTTTACCAGTTGTAAACGAACGCATGTACCAACAGGCTCGTGTTTTATCAAAACCACTCACAGCCCATGGCGATGTATTAAACTGCCGACTGGTAGCAGCCCAAAAGTATCCTGCATGAATATTCAGCAAATCACTTTTACGTAACACCTTTGCCGTTATAAAAGCATTCCAAATATCAATACCACCATAGGCTCCTTTGGTTGATGAGTACCCATCCTGCCCTAAACGATCGAGCTGAAGCTGAAAACTATAAGACAAAAACCAATAGGGCTTACCCTGAGCTCCGGCACGAAACCTACGAATTTGTGTATCATTCCGATTAACGTAATCGTGATCATCATCTTTTTCTTGAGAGCTGTAAGTTGCCCATGTTTCAATCCAAACAATAGGCTTAAAAGCCTTATCCATATCCGGCTTTAGCCAAATGGATTTTTCATCTCCCTTAGATTGGGCTTGCATCACTGAAATAGAAAAAATGCAAGCCAATCCAAGAAAAATCCCTTTCCAACATATTGCTTTATTCATAGTTAAGGTTTATGGTTTAACGTTTTTAATTAATACTTAGCGTTATTCAGAATTCAGTATAACGAACAGGTTAAAAAAGTCATTATTCAACCAGATGAATAACGACACTTAAAAAAAATCTTTATTCATTTTTATGTATAACGCTCTTTAAAAAAAAGCATCAGCTAATTGCTCTTTCATTTTCTGTTCACAACTATTCATCTCATTCACTATCAACTCAAACCTTGCAATTACTTTTAATCCAAACTTGGTAACTACAGCACCTCCTCCATTACTTCCTCCACGCTGCCTAATTACTAATGGCAAAGGAGACAACTCATTCATCTCTTTTATAAAATGCCATGCCTGCTGATAAGACATTTTCATCTCTTTTGAGGCTGCATTTATCGACCCCTTATCGTGAACCAAACACAGTAAATCAATCCTTTTCTGATTCACAAAAAGTTGATCAAACTTGTAGATTTCGACATGGTTACTAATAGTAAATGGTGACTTCATATTCAAACCTTTATAAATACAGTGCCACAAAATATATCATCTTGAATTACAGCGACAATACATCATATCTCCCAAAATTCTTCTTACATTTTTGTAGGAAACCACAGTAATTTCTTACACGATTGTTTGTTTTTCACCCATGACAATTAATTAAAATCCCTACTTATTGGGATTCACAATAATCCTGACATTTTATAATTTTACTAACTCAATATCAAGCTTATGCAAGAACACAATCATGAAAGAAAAACCTTTTGGGTAGTAATATTAACAGCTATCACAATGGCTGTTGAAATATTTTATGGATTAAGCACCAAATCAATGGCCCTGTTGGCAGATGGAATTCACATGGGTTCACATGTACTAGCCATCGGTTTAAGTTGGCTGGCATACATATTTGTTCGTAAAGCAGTAAAAAGCAAACGTTTTACAGGTAATTCAGACAAGATCTTGTCACTTTCGGGTTATAGCAGTGGACTGTTGCTATTGCTTTTTGCAATCGTTATTATGATTGAGGCGATCGAACGGATTTTCAATCCTCAGGATATAACTTATAAAGAGGCAATATTAATAGCAATCATCGGGTTAATTGTAAACATTGCCAGTGCATTTCTTTTACATCACGATCACGAACATTCCGATCATAACATACGTGCGGCATACATACATGTTATTGCAGATGCGTTAACCAGTTTATCCGCCATATTAGGATTAACAGCTGCCATGTTTTGGAATATTCCGTTTATCGATACTATAGCAGCTATTATAAGCTCATTGGTTATCATCAAATGGTCGGTTGGGCTACTGAGAGATTCCGGTTCAACTTTATTAGACATGCAAAAGAAAGAACACCATCATCATTAATTCTGATTAATTAATTCCTGAATTTCGTTTATATGTAAATTAAAATGTCGGGGAAAGTCATTTACCATATCTATTAATGTCACCAAACCATCACCAGAGTCCCATTGATTATGGCGTTTATCAGGATGGATAAATTTTACAACATGAATATAATGGAGATGAGTAAACTTCCATAGTTGAATCAATTGCTTCCAATCTTCATTCTGATAATTTTGGATAGCTATCCATCGATCATTATTACCATTACTGGCATAACATGGAAATTTAAAAGGACTAGGCTGATATTGCAAATGAACAATGCGATGTGTATTATTCGAAGCAGAATCCACCATATGTCCCACTATTTGTTTAATGGTTCTATCTTGACCGTTTCTTCGTTTGGATATTATTTGTAAATCTAATCTATTTAAAACATCCTCCCATTCAGAAACTCCTTTTTCTATCGCGTTAATAACATTATCAAAATTCATATTTATAATATTTAGGTTAGATTATTTTTGATATCGGTAATGCCCAATGATTTTGTAGCTAAACAGACAATCTTCTAAAACCTGCCCCGCTCCAATATTATGGATAATTTGATATCGTTTTTCATCTCCAGATTTAATTGCTGATACTATTCCAATATGAGTGATATTTCCCCCCAAATTCCAACAAACAATATCACCCGGTTTATAATCAGCGGGATTATTTATTTTGGTAAGTTCATCTCCAAACCGGCCAAAAAATGTCATCAAATTTGGAACCCGTCGATGATCAATGTTTTTATCCGTAGACGTTAGCCCCCATATTTTGGGGTAAAGTTCAAAATGTACTTTCATATCTTCATGAACCTCTTTTTGTAAGTCAATACCCAACGTTCGATAAGACCGAATAATTACATCGGTACAAACACCTTTACCAGTTGGGATATCACCATTTGGATAAGGGATACTAAAATACGAAGGATCGTAAACAACATGTTTTTGAGTCAATTCAAGTGCAGAATCGGCTAATTGCGAAAAAAAGTTATTTTGACTTTTTATGGAAGATAAACTGAATAAAGGAACAAACAGCAATGCATATCTAATCATAAAGTGGTCTTTAAAGGATTGGTCAACAACCTAAAAATATAAACTTTACTGATATTCTTAGTAATAGACTCGTAGATAATGTCACTATGGCTCTATAAAAGCAAATAAAAAAACGGAGCAAGATGACAAAACATCCCGACTCCGTTCAGTTCTATTATAAGATTTTTACTCAACCAAAATCAATCCAGGATTAGTTCCGGTAATGCATCGTCCACCATCGGGAGTTACCACAAATGTATTTTCAATCCCTACCATTCCAACTCCTTCAATACCTTTTTTAGGTTCCACTGCGAACACCATATTTTCTTCAAAAGGCATATCAAATCCCTTTGCTAAAACTGGTAATTCATCAACAGTTAATCCTATACCATGACCTAAGAATTTAACCTGTCGATTACCAAATCCCATAAAGTTAGTCTGAAATTCAGAAGACAAGCTATCCATGATGGATTCATAAATCATCTCGCCCGAATTACCAGGTTTTAACATTGATGCAACCTTATTTTGAATATCAACGCATTGCTTATGAATGCTAATAACCTCATCGGACAACGACTGCCCAAACATATAAGTAACGGTTTTATCAGAATGATATCCATTTACTCCCACACCCATATCAACAAATACCAAATCGCCTTTCTTTAGCTTGCGCTGTCGGCTTCCTAAACTTGGCATGGCAGCATTTAGTCCTCGATTTCCACCCGGGCCATCAAAGTTTGTTGGCACTAACGAACTTGTTCCAAATCCTAGTTGAGCAACCACAATCTCTGTATCGTGCATGGCAAAACGAGCTGTGCCCTGATGACCTTCTTTCACCATTACTTCGTATAATTCAGCAGCTAAATCAGCTTCAGTCATTCCTTCGCGCAATAAAGCTGGCACTTTATCTTCTAGCACACGCTGATGTATTTTCCCTGCTTGCTCCATAAAATTAAGTTCCCAGGCACTTTTTACAGCTCGCGTCATCGACACCTGAAAATCAAGCCCTTTAAACGATTCAAACAAAAAGTGCTTTTGAATACGCTTAAACATTGCCAAAGGAACAAATTCGCTTTCGAGATAAACTACTGAAGGTTTTTTCTCATATAGTTGAGCTGCATCACGATAACTACCCATTGGGCGAATATCTTCAAATGCTGATTCTTCAATTGCACGTTCATAGCTACGACGAACCCAATATATAGCTCCGTTATCACGCTCAACAATCAACACTCCTTCCGACATTGAGCCTGTGAAATATAATAAATTGACTTTACTGAATATCATCGCCATTTGCCAATCGGGATTATTATCATTCATAATCCGGCAAAATGCGTCCATCCTCATTTTTAATTCTGAGGCCGGTGTTTTTTCGCTCATAAAATTGTGTTTTTGAAGCGACAAAGATAACAGCAATCTGTTTTATTAAAAGTTATACTTCTTCAAATTAAATATCCAGCCAATGAAGTAACAAATTTTAGTTATGCAATTCAGGATGAAGTTTGGTAAGATCTTTTATCAAAAATTCTAGTGGAGTACGCTTATTTTTAGGTATCTGCTTATTATCAGCATTAATAACAATTACCAAATCCAATTCAGGCACAATGTTGATAATTTGCCCTCCATTACCGGGAATAAACCAAGAGTCAAATCCAAACTCAGTTTTTACCATTTGCCACTGATAACCGCCATAAAGCGGATGCTTAATCTCGATATATGGAGTAAATATTCGATCAATCCACTTGGACGAAACGATTTGCTTATCCATCCATTTACCTTTATTAAAATGCATCAGCGCATATTTCGCAATATCCCTGGATCTTAATTCAAGTCCTCCTCCTACATCATAAACTCCATTTTTTTCAAACCAATAATAAGATGAAATTCCAAGTGGTTTAAAAAGATTATCATAGGCAAAATCGGCGATATTCTGTCCGGTTGCAGCTTTTATTATTTCACCGGCAATGATATTATTAGGTCCGCTATAAGCATATTGCGAGCCTGGCACATGACTCATGGGGAGATTCAAAGATGCATCCAACAAATTCTCCATCTTATCCATTTTTGCTCCCATATTCTCAGGATCTGTTATTGGTAACGAAACCTCATCCCAGGCAAAGCCTGAAGTACTGGCCAGTATGTTTTGAATAGTAATCTGATTTTTTAATGTATCATTTCGAAGAGATGCATATTGTGGAAAATAATCTAGCATCTTTTCTTTCGTATCATTTATCTTTCCTTGATCAATAGCAATACCTATTAAAATTGGACTCATACTTTTGGTGGTAGAAGCCATGTAATGCAATTTCTCTGGATCCCAATTATTATAATATTGCTCAATTATCAATTCTCCTTTATGAATAAGAAGAATGCTTTGAACTTTGCCATATTTACCATCGACTACCTCTTTACTAATTTTTTCAAAAGCCGATTTTTCGAATTGATGTTGTTCAAGTGTAGATACTGATAATCCATCATTTTTGTCAATAGGTGCCTGATACGACACTTCTGATTGCTGCTTACATCCTAATAAGCTTAAAACAATCATTGCAGTTGCTAGATATTTCATTCCATTTGGTTTAGTTGCCTAAATGTAAAAATATCTTTTTGATAAGTCTAACATTATCACAAGATTGCTACATCATTCATAGCACTTTTACCTCAATACTTATTGAATCAACGGCAGAATCCGCCTCCCATGGTCGGCTGTATATCATTTTAATGGAATCAATTCCACTTTTTATTCCTTTAAATGTCCACTTTTCGGTACCTCCTGCTCCTATTAAATTGGTATTAAGAGTAACGTATCGCCAATCAATTGAATCAACAATTTCCACACTTTCGCTATTAATCCACTGCCAAGAGTAACCTGTGGTGCTATTGGATTTTAAATTAATAGAGAATTCTTCACCTACATTAATAGTATAATGATCGGGCGTATTTTTAGATGCCAAATTACTGCCCGACTTACACCCTGAAAAAATCAGGACTAGAAGAACAAAAGAGATAAAGATTGATTTCATTTTTCTGTTTTAGGTTATTAGTTGATTAACTATTAAACAAGATAGTCTCTTTATTTAAACAATTCTTAAATTATCACAGATTTTATTTTACCCGAATAACAATATAAATAGAATCAATAGCAGCTTGATCTTCCCATGCAAAATACCTCAATTTAATTGAATCTTCACCACTTTTAATCGCTTTAAATTCCCATTTTTCAGTTCCTCCAACATTAGTTAAATTAGTATTAAGAGTAATGTATCGCCAGGTAACCGAATCAACCACATTATCAGGTTTATTAACCCACTGCCAAGAATAACCGTTGCATAAATCGGAACGCAAATTAACCATGAATTCTTCGCCCAGATCAACGGTATAAGTATCCATAAACTTATTGGTAGTATAATGACTACCAGTTTTACAACTAACCAAAGTGACAATTAATATTCCCAATACTACTAGTGGTGATTTCATCTTTTGATCGAATCTAGTTTATTTAACATGTTAATCATAACAATCAACTACACTTTTCCAATCAATCGTTTTATTAGCAGCAATATCAGGAGGATAGATACACAGCAAACACTAAAACTTATATTTAACGAAGTTACGTTCTAAAGTGTATTTTTTCCAGTTTAATTCTACTTTATTGACAAAAGTCCGAAAATGAAAGTCTAACATTCAAAATATGTGGTTAAATAATATCACCAATTGCTCTAAACATCACACTAGAAATTCAATAAGCGATCGGGCTAATTTCAATTAGTTGTAATATCAGACACAAAAAAAGATGTATGATAAACACTCCTGTCATCATACATCTTTAACCAATCCTTATAAAATTAATAAACTCGTTAAAAGTTACTATAATCTACTTCGTATTTCACTAGATAGAAAGAGTTTGCTTAATCTTTTTTTACAAATCCTACTTTAATCCAAAACGATCTTATTATTCTCATAATTTACATCAGGCACCCTATCAACATCAATACTAATTGATTTAATTCTATCAATATCTTTCAACTTAAAGATGATCTGTTGCGCTCCATCTTTCCAAACATCCATCGATTTATAAATACACTTATAACTATCATCTTTAAAAGTAATAATCAAATACACCGGAACTGGTAGCGAGTTTACTCCTACGCGTTCAATGGTTAATTTTTTCCCTTCTAGTTTCAGTCCTAAATCGGCGTAACCAAAATCGAAAAACCAGGCTTGCCAAAACCAATTATAATTTTGACCCAATACATCATTCATTGTATAAAAGAAATCCCATGGCACAGGATGTTTACCTTGCCAACGTTTTACAAATTGTTGCATGGCATTAATATATGCTTTCTCTCCTACCATTTCCGAAAATAATTCATAAGCGATCTGAGGCTTTATATAGTCAAGTAAACCAGTATTGAAACGATTCTCCATGGCTGTAGAATAAATAAGTGGTGCATCGGCATATACCGAAGCCCTGTTATAATAAGCCACAGGACCTCTACCTGTTTTGAAAGGCTTTTGCATTTTATTTAACTGGTAATGGGTGGTATAATACTCAGTCATACCTTCATCCATAAAGCCGTATCGTTTTTCGTTAAAGCCCATCATAAACGGAAAATAGTTATGAAACACCTCATGAAAACATAAACCATGCAGGCTTGTTGTATCAGCTATTTCGGCATTATTGGCTACCATTGGAAACTCCATACCTCCGCCTTTTTTACCATTAAAGACAGTTGCATAATTGTATGGAAACTCAATGGCCGGATAAACCTCCGAAGCATATTTAACCGTTTCTTTGGTAAAATCGGCAACCATATGATATAATTTAGAGTCGGAATGATAAACTGAACTAGTCATGACTCTTTTACTTTTAAGCTGAACACTGGTAGCATCCCATTGATAAGTGGCGGAAGTGCCAAACGCAAAATCAGTTACATTTTGAGCTTCGAACTGCCAATTATTGCCCGGAACAAATTTTTGAGCATCGCCCTTTGCTAGGATAGGAACAATTGTATCGGATTTTTTTGCTAATGCAATACGATTTTGAATTTCTGTTGGGAGAACATCTTTAGCATTTGTTAATTCGCCTGTTGCCCACACATAATATCCTTTGGGAACCTCAATATTAACCTTATAATTATTAAAATCGTTGTAAAACTGTTGTATACCCTTATGATACAACATAAAATCCCAGCCTGAAATACTCCCGAATATTTCTAAATCATCATATACAGCAATTTGTGGGTAGAAATAACCGATAAACCAAGCATCATCTTTATAATACCCAACTCTGTCGCGGGTCTTAACAGGTACTGGATAGTTCCATTTACATTGCATCGCTAATTGCTGATTAGGAGGAACTGGCTCTTTAAGTTTGATTAACAAATTGGTGCCATTCTCGTTTTGCTTGTCTACTTCAATAGTACTATCATTAATTACAAGTGATTCAAAAACCACTCCACCGTGCAAATCATCAGCACTTACCATACGATTACGATTGGTTCCTTTCTTAAAAAGATTAGGATACAAACGAATTACTAAATTTTTAAGCGTATCGGGACTTTGATTGAAATACAAAACCGTTTCGTCACCAATTATTTTATTGATAGCGGTATCTAATTTTACTTGAATATGGTAATCAGCACGATTTTGCCAATACTGAGGTCCGGGTTTGCCATCCCGACTGCGAGTTCCCTTTGCTATGGCATATTGATAATTTAATGGTTCAAAAAGTCGACTCTCCTGCGCCTGAATAAAAACTGCAATTAAAAAGACAAAAAAGGTAAATATTACTTTTTTCATTTATACGTTATCAAATTAGTATATATCAAATGCAAAAATGTAGATTTTGATTAATATACCACATCTTTTTTCAAGCAATAAACAAAAAAACATTCCATATTAAACTTCTCTCACTCTATTATCGAGCATAAAACTATTATCTATTTATGAAACTCTTCACCACCTCATCAATAAAACTATCCACGCCGATATCTTTCATCATTGCATGATTTTTGAACAGATATTTACCATGTTACATCCAATAATTGGTAAATGGTCTAAACCTACTACACAGATAGTTTTTGCACTGATAACAAATCTGCAATACTTTCTTTTCTACAGAACAACCGTAACCCCCTTTACACTTTCGCTTCAGACATCCATCATCGGCACTATGACACTTTTTTTTTCACGAAAATAATTAGGGTATCCCTAAAATACTACCTTCATTATATTAATACCAAACGGTTCCTATTTCTAACAGATCTAAATGGCTCGCCACCTTTCCATGGCCCGTTGATAACTTCTGTCTCCATTCAGATAAATCACATTATTATCGCGCTTCACCTTTAGTGCCAATGGCTGATTCAAAAGTTTTCCAGCTTTCCAGCTTTCATAACAACGGATTAATTCGTTTATCTGTTCGTCTTTAGTTAAGTCCATATCCAAATCGTAAAGAACATTCACCAATTCTTTTGATTCTTCAGGCACGTTCTCATCAAAATGAATTAAAGGTGACAAACGAATAACCTGTTGCTCAAACTGTTCACCACCGGTGGCTTTCAAAAACATCATAGTTACATAATTAGCCCAATCTGGTGGCTGATAAAGAATGGTTTTAGCTTGATTCAATACGGTTTCCCCGAAAAATCGAACCTGAGGCTTTAACTTAGCGAAAGCCCATTTCTTTCTTCTGTATCGAATAGATGTTTGTTTGGCATTCCAATATTCTTCTTTAGCTTTAACAGATATCAATTTGTTACCTGTCCCAAGCGATACTATTTTCACTTCTTTCAGATCAACACCACACTTAAAAGCTTCGATTAGTCCTGCCAAAATAGGATTATTAAAACCACCCAGAGCACCATCCCACAATTCGTAATACACCTCACTGTTCTTAGCTTTAAATCGTGCCGGAAAATCGAAATATTGAACCGGAGCATTTGACGATCCATGAATAGCCTGCGTTAAACGCACCGAATCATAATCATCAGAATGACCTCGATATGATTTGAAAAATTTAGCCCGATTATTTAAGGCATCGTATGTAGCCACCACAATCTTCAAACTCTCCTTTCCAATAAAAACAGGGAGCTCTTCCATTTGTCTTTTATTGACTTCTTTAAATAAGTTACTAAAGGCTTGCAGCTTTTGCTTTGAACTATATTTGGGTCCAAACGGAATACCCAGAGCTCGTAGATAATCAACTGGAAAAAAACGATTTCGGAAAGTATTGGCTTTAAAAATACTTTCGCGAGTTTCCTTATCCTGAAACAAGGTTAAGGCCTTACTTAGTTTCCAGTTTTCAGCCAAAGCAGCCAATACAATGCTTCCTCCTGAATTAGCCACAACTAAATCGAACTGTTTTAGTATCTCATGCCCTGTAACATCACCGTAGCGATCTTGCAAGGTAAGCAACTGCAATATTGCCCAACTCCCGCCGCCATCAAGCGATAGAATCTTATACATAGTTAAGATGTTAAGTTATTTTGATAATCAAATATAGGTTTTATCAGATAAGATCAAGAAGGAAACCAACGGTTACTTAAAAAATAGTAATCCTATTCCATAAAAAACCCACCTCAACATTACACCATTTCGTTGAAGTGGGTCCTATTCCTATTGGTTAGGCCGTTGCCTGGTTAAGAAGTTGAATTCGGAATAGGTTGGTTATACTACAAGTAGTATTGGGTGTCCGATAATTACATTATCAACTAAATCTATTAAAATAATCTAATTTCAAATTATGAAAATATCATTCTAAAATCAATAGCCCCCCATGAATTTCAATAGGTAGTTAACATTTTTGCTAACAATAGATAACATTTAAACAAAAAAAACACAGTGATTACTCTATTTTTTTCATATTTAATCAAACATACAATTGCTTTTTTGAGTATTTTTACTCAATCAATTAAGATATCGTGTTTATTAAGACTTACAAGAAATTATTTGAGTGCCTGATTGTCTATCTCGGGTAACACTTCTTCTGAATGAAGAAGGTATACTCATGCATTTCAACCTTTTTCATTGCTTTTATACTCAACTCCATTTATCACGATTATTATTTCAAAAATGAACACTAAACAAACTTTGGCTACACCTCAACGTGCAGCTAATTCCGAAGGAAATTACTATAGCGAAAAAACGGAACGATCAATTCCAGGCATGAACGAGCGCATTCAACGTTTGAGACAATTATCGGTTGACACACAACCATCATTGTCAATCGAACGAGCACTTATCGAAACTGAATTTTACAAAGAAAATTATGGAAAATATTCAATTCCGGTTTTAAGAGCACTGAATTATCTGGAGATCTGCAAGAAGAAAACCATATACCTGGGTGATGACGAATTAATTTTGGGAGAACGTGGTCCGGTGCCTAAAGCCGTTCCTACCTTTCCTGAATTAACCTGTCACAGTGTTGAAGATTTGCACGTACTAAACACCCGCGAATTACAACGATACACCATCAGCCAGGAAGATATTGATACTTATGAGCGTGAAGTAATCCCCTATTGGGAAGGTCGAACTCAGCGCGAACGCATTTTTAATCATGTACCTGAAGAATGGAAAGCTGCCTATGAAGTTGGGCTGTTCACTGAGTTTATGGAACAACGAGCTCCGGGCCACACTGCTCTCGATGGCAAAATCTACCGAATGGGAATGAACGATTTTAAAGCTCAGATAGCTGAAGAAATCGCCCGCCTTGATTTTATGAATGATGTGGAAGCTACCGACAAATTGGAGCAACTGAAAGCTATGGATATTTCATGTGATGCTACCATATTATTTGCAGAACGACATGCTGAATTAGCCGAAAAATTGGCTACCAAAGAAAGCAATGAGAAACGCAAAGCAGAGCTTTTAAAAATTGCTAAAGTTTGCCGTTGGGTGCCGGCCAATGCGCCTCGTACGTTTTGGGAAGCCATTCAAATGTATTGGTTTGTTCACTTAGGAACAGTAACCGAACTCAATGGTTGGGATGCTATGAACCCGGGGCATTTCGATCAGCACCTGGCTCCTTTCTATGAAAAAGAAATAGCAGATGGCACTCTAACCCGCGAAGAAGCTAAAGAATTGCTATCGTGTTTCTGGATTAAAGTGAACAACCACCCTGCACCTCCAAAAGTAGGAATTACCGCCCGCGAAAGTGGAACCTATAACGACTTTACCAATATCAACATTGGTGGTGTTACACCCAACGGTTTGGATGGTGTAAATGAAGTTTCATATATCATGCTGGAAATTATTGAAGATTTGCATATTCTTCAACCCGGCAGCTCCATTCATGTAAGTTCAAAAACACCCGATCGATTCTTAAAAGAAGGATGTAAGGTAATTCGTCAGGGTCATGGATACCCTTCAGTTTTCAATCCCGACATTTATATACAGGAATTATTGCGTCAGGGTAAATCATTGCAAGATGCCCGCGAAGGTGGTTGCAGTGGCTGTATTGAAGTAGGTGCTTTTGGTAAGGAAGCCTACTTGCTAACAGGCTACCTCAACGTTCCTAAGATTCTGGAAGTAACATTAAATAATGGTATCGATCCGGTTACCGGCAAAAAAGCAGGTATTGAAACAGGCGATCCTCGCGATTTTAAATCATACGAAGAGCTTTACGAAGCCTTTGTAAAGCAATTAAATTTTGTAGTTGATCAGAAAGTGCGAGTAAGCAACTACATCGACCAGATGTTTGCCAAATATGCACCTGCTCCTTTCCTATCGGTTGTTATAGATGATTGTATCACCAAAGGAAAAGATTATTACAATGGCGGGCCTCGTTACAACACCAATTACATTCAGTGTACCGGCTTAGGTACAGTAACCGATAGTTTATCAGTATTAAAACACCATGTTTTTGAAAAGAATACTTTCAGCATGGATAAGATTTTGACTGCAGTAGCAAAAGATTTTGAAGGAGAAGAAATTCTTCGTCAAACTATTATGAACAATACTCCATTTTTTGGTAATGATGATCCTCATGCCGACCATATTGCATTAACGGTGTATGATGATTTATTAAAAGCCATCGACGGAAAACCAAATACCAAGGGAGAACAGTTTTATTTGAATATGCTAAGTACTACTTGTCATGTTTATTTTGGTAAAGTAATGGGGGCTACACCTAACGGCAGATTAGCAGGTCGTTCTATTTCTGATGGCACTTCTCCATCTCACGGGGCTGATACGCATGGGCCTTCAGCTGTTGTCAAATCGCTAACCAAGCTGGATCAGACCATGTCGGGAGGAACTTTGTTGAACCTTCGTTTTTTACCTAGTTTGTTGAAACGCGATCAGGACATTGCCAAGTTAAGTCAGTTAATCAGAAGTTATTTTGCTTTGGGTGGTCACCATGTTCAGTTTAATATTGTAGATACTGCAACTTTGTATGCCGCACAGCAAAATCCGGATGATTATAAAGATTTATTGGTTCGTATGGCCGGTTATAGTGATTATTTTAACGATATGAATGCCGACCTACAACAGGAAGTAATTGACCGTACCGAGAACGAATCATTCTAAAAACAGATTTTAGATAATTATATATTAGATTGTTAGAATGATTACATGAACACAAAAAACATTTTAGTAATCTGATATTCTAAAAACAAAATACACAGCCAAATCCGCGGAGATACAATAGTCATCTTTGGATTTGGCTACTATTTTCATTGACTTTACTTTCATCTCTGATCAATAATAACCAATGAGCAACAGCCTTATTTTTGATATAAAACGCTATGCCATCAACGACGGACCAGGCATTCGCCTCACCATCTTTTTTAAAGGATGTCCGTTAAGCTGTGTGTGGTGTCACAATCCTGAAAGCATCTCGCCACAAACGCAAAAAATGTACTCAAAGCAAAAGTGTATAGGAGCACAAATCTGTATTGAGGTATGCCCTCATGACGCTTTACAATTAACACCGAATGGCATTGTTACCGACTGGGATAAATGTACAGCCTGTGGCATATGTGCCGAAGTATGCCCAACCAAAGCCATAGAGATGAGTGGTGAACAGATGGATATCAACCATCTGTTAAAAACCATCGAGAGTGAATCGCTCTTTTTTGATCAGTCGGGCGGTGGTGTTACGTTCTCAGGTGGTGAACCATTGATGCATTACAAAACGCTTCTTGAATTATTGGATAAGTGCGGTCAGCGTCATATACACCGGGTGGTTGACACCTCTTTATTTAGCCGATCAGAAATTGTAAAACAGGTGGCTGAAAAAACCGAATTATTTCTGATTGACCTTAAACACATGAACGACGAGAAACATAAGAAATATACCGGCGTTTCAAATAAACTTATCCACGAGAATATACAGCTTTTATCCGAAATAGGTTCCGATTTCTGGATTCGTATTCCTCTAATTGATGGTATTAATGCTGATGAGGAAAATATTAAAGCAAGTGCTCAATTCTTGAGTCGTTTAAATTGGTCATCCAAACTGGTTAATCTGCTTCCGTATCATGATGTTGATAAAAATAAACATCTTAAGCTGGGCTCTACTTATAATGGAGATGGCATGCATGAACCTTCTAAAGAAACGATTAAACGTACTATTCAAATATTTGCCAATTATGGAATTGAAGCCATCGAAGGTGGTTAGTATTCGATAAAATTTGAGCACCTTTTGATCGTTAAATTCCAGCAAAAAAAAAGTTACTTTAATTTTGTATCTTATTAACGATTCTATACTTGCCATATGTAGTAACTTTCGTACCTTTGCAGCTTGTTTAATAAACGAGGAAACAATCAGGGTGAAAACACATTCACTCAATTATTTTACTGATTTTAGGGTATGCAATTATTGATTAAAACCTTCCACGGACTGGAAGGCGTATTGGCCGAAGAGCTAAAAGGGTTAGGCGCATCGGATGTAAAAGAACTTAAAAGAGCCGTTTCGTGCGAGGGCGATAAGGAACTATTGTACAAAGCCAACCTTCATTTACGCACAGCACTACGTGTATTAGTGCCTATAGCAAAATTCACAGCCAAAAACGAAGACGAGTTATACAGCGAAGTTAAAAAGCTTGACTGGTCGAAATATCTAACCACCAAAAGCACCTTAGCTATTGATGCCGTTGCTTCGGGAGATATTTTTAAACACACAAAATTTCTTGCATTAAAAACCAAAGATGCAATTGTTGACCAATTTCGTGATAATACAGGTATTCGCCCATCAGTAAGTGTTGATGACCCTGATTTGCAAATCAATGTTCACGTTGCTAAAGATCAATTTACTCTTTCATTGGACAGTTCAGGTGAATCGTTGCACCGCAGAGGATACCGCGATCCGGGACATAAAGCACCATTAAACGAAGTATTAGCAGCCGGAATGCTTAAATTGGTTAAATGGCATAAAGATATTCCTTTGCTTGACCCAATGTGTGGTACCGGAACCATTTTGATGGAAGCTGCTATGATTGCTTGTAACATGCCTCCTGCATTTAAAAGAAAAAAATTAGGCTTTATGAGTTGGGCCGATTTTGATAAAATTCTTTGGGATAAAATTTATAGCGAAGCCGAAAAACAAATTAGCTATCCACGTGTTAAGATTGTTGGTGGAGACAACAACCCTCAAGCTGTTGATATTGCTAAAAAAACATCGCTTGATTTCCGTTTTAACCGCATGATTAGTATTGTTCGTTCTGATATGAAAGAACACATGCCACATGCATCACGAGGAATGATGATTACCAATCCGCCATACGGAGAACGTCTTCAGAAAGATGATATCAATGGTTTTTACAAATCTATCGGTAGTCACTTGAAGAAGGATTTCAATAACTGGCAATGTTGGATGATTACATCGAACAATGAAGCATTGAAACACGTTGGATTAAGGCCTCAGCATAAATATACCTTATTCAATGGACCGTTGGAATGTAAATTTGTTGGGTACGATATGTTTGAGGGCGAAATGAAAGAATTCAAACAAAAAATAAATCGAAGCAGAAGGCTTAAAGCAGATTAAGTCTCTGTACAACTCAAAGACATGAATCGAATTACTGAATTATTTAATATTAAATACCCAATCATTCAAGGTGGAATGGTATGGTGTAGTGGATGGAAGCTGGCCTCAGCTGTAAGTAACAATGGTGGATTAGGCTTATTAGGAGCTGGATCTATGTATCCAGAGGTACTGCGCGAGCACATTCAAAAAATGAAGCAAGCAACCGATAAGCCTTGGGGAGTAAATGTTCCGTTGCTTTATCCTGACATTGATAAATTAATTCAGATTCTGATTGAAGAAAAAGTACAAATTGTTTTCACTTCGGCAGGTAACCCTGCCAAGTGGACATCTTTGTTAAAAGAAAACGGCATGACGGTGGTTCATGTTATTGCCAACGCCCGTTTTGCCCAAAAATGCGAAGATGCTGGAGTAGATGCCATTGTTGCCGAAGGTTTTGAAGCCGGTGGTCACAACGGCCGAGAAGAGACTACTACATTAACTCTTATTCCTCACATTCGCAAAGCCACCAATCTTCCGTTAATTGCAGCAGGTGGTATCGGAACAGGTAAAAGCATGTTTGCTGCCATGGCATTAGGTGCCGATGGTGTTCAAATAGGATCTTTATTTGCAGCTTCCGAAGAATCATCAGCTCATACCGAATTCAAAAAATGCATCGTCGAAACCGGCGAAGGAGGCACTATGCTTTCATTGAAAAAGCTGGCTCCGGTTCGTCTAATAAAAAATGCTTTCTTCGAACAGGTTTTTAAAGCTGAGCAAGAAGGAAAATCTGCCACCGATCTACAGCAATTACTGGGTAGAGGTCGTGCTAAAAAAGGAATCTTCGAGGGTGATATGATTGAAGGGGAATTGGAAATTGGTCAGGTTTCTGCTTTGATTGATGAAATCAAACCGGTTGCCACCATTATGGATGACTTATTAAACGACTACAGAGCTGTGCGTGAAGAAACAGCTAAAAATAACAGATTCAATTTTTAATGATAAACATTGAGAAGCGAACACTTGCCAATGGGTTAAGAGTGGTGGTTCACGTGGACAGAAGCACTCCCCTGGCTGCTATCAATATAGTATATAATGTGGGTGCTAAAAATGAGCACCCCGATAAAACAGGCTTTGCCCATTTATTCGAACATCTGATGTTTGGCGGCAGTAAAAACATTCCCTCATACGATGCACCTTTGCAACGTGTGGGTGGCGATAATAATGCCTGGACCAATAACGATGTAACAAATTACTACCTTACTTTGCCAGCCGAAAATTTAGAAACAGGCTTTTGGCTGGAATCAGACAGAATGCTGGAGTTAGATTTTTCAGAAAAAAGCCTGGAAGTACAGCGCAAGGTAGTTATTGAAGAATATAAGCAACGCTACCTGAATCAACCTTATGGCGATATTCCTCTATTGGTGGGGCCTATGGCTTATAAGGTACATCCTTATCAATGGCCAACCATTGGAAAGGATATTTCTCACATCGAAAATGCCACATTAAGCGATGTAAAGGATTTCTTCTACAGCCACTATGCGCCCAACAACGCAGTTATGGTGGTTAGCGGAAATGTAGATCCTGATCAGGTATTTAAATTGGCAGATAAATGGTTTGGTGATATTCCTTATCGTACCATTGACAATAAGCCAATCCCTACAGAGCCGGAGCAAACAGAAGAACGCAAACTTGAAGTAGAAAGAGATGTTCAGGCCAGTTTAATTCATATGGTTTATCACATTGGAAACCGTACGGATAAAGATTTTTATACAACGGATTTACTATCTGATGTTCTTTCCAACGGACCATCATCGCGATTAACACAAAATTTGGTAAAAGACCAACAGCTTTTTAGCGATATCAATGCGTATATTTCCGGCGATCATCATCCCGGTTTATTTACCGTTACCGGTCGTTTACTGCCCTCAACAAGCATGGAACAAGCCGAAGCCGCCATCCATCAACAATTGAATGAGATTAGCACAACCAAGGTATCGGACTATGAGCTTCAAAAAGTAAAGAATAAGATTGAATCATCATTGGTTTTTTCTGAAATCAACTTTTTGAATAAAGCCATGAATCTGGCGCAATTTGAACTTTTGAGTAAAGCAGAAGATATCAACCACGAAGTTGAAAAGTACCGTGCTGTTACAGCAAACGGGCTCATCGAAATGGCTCAAAAAACGTTCAAAGCCAGCAATCGTTCCACATTGTATTATAACGCAAAAGGCTAACGCAAATGCAACTACATCGACATACAGCACCTGAGTTTAAAACCATCTCAAGCTTTAACCTCCTGCCTATTCAAAAATTTGAATTGAACAACGGAATTATGGTTCATTTGCTGGAAGCTGGTTCGCAGGAAGTGGCGAAAATAGATTTTATATTTCCGGCAGGATCTATTCAGGCTGCCAAACCCGGTTTGGCTTCAACAACAAGTCAGGCTATGACCGAAGGAAGTGAGAAATATACAGCCTCTGAAATTGCCGAAAAGATTGACTTTTATGGAGCCTACATGGGACAACAAACAGTTTTCCATCACTCTATATTAACATTGATCAGCTTAAGTCATTTCTTGCCCCAAACGCTGGAGATTCTGGAGGATATTATAAAGCATCCAACTTTCGATCAAAAAGAGATAGATACAATTCTACAACGAAAGAAACAGGAATTTAGAATTGAGAGTGATAAAGTTAAAACACTTGCTTCCCGTGCCTTTACTCAAAATGTATTTGGCAAAGAACATCCTTACGGAAATTATATAGAAATAGAAGATTTTGATAAGGTTAGTCGCGATGAGATTATTGCATTTCACAAGAAAGCATTTATCCCTGCCGGAACACATATCATTATCTCAGGTCAGCCGGGCAAAGCTATTAAAGAATTACTAAATAAGCATTTCGGGCAAAAATGGAGTAGCAATACTCCTTTAGGAGATAACAAACCTGAGATCAACAAGAATCTGAAACACAAAGTTTTTATTCCTAAAAAAGATGCTCTTCAATCAGCTTTAAAAATCGGTAGACCTTTATTCAATAAGCTCCATCCTGATTTTCATGGGATGCAGATTCTAAACACCATATTAGGTGGATATTTTGGATCGAGGTTGATGACTAATATTCGTGAAGAAAAAGGACTTACTTATGGTATTTCCTCTTTTATAATGACATATAAACACTCAGGCTTTTTAGTTATTAGCACTGATGTAAAGGCCGAAAATAGAGATATTGCTGTTAAAGAAATATTTAATGAACTAAAGCGCTTACGCGATGAAGTAATTTCGGAAGAAGAATTAACTCTAGTTCGAAATTTCTTATCGGGTGATATGATCCGAAACTTCGATGGTCCTTTTGCCACCTCGGATAATTATCGTGGATTAATTGATTTAGCAATCAATCCTCAATATTTTAATGAATTTTTTCAAGTTCTGATGAATATAACAGCTACGGACCTCCAAAATCTTGCTCAAAAATATTTACAAGAAGAAGATTTTATCACTGTAATTGCCGGAAAATAATCAACAGTTCATTCCCATAAAAAACAAAAGACAATTTCATTTCTAGAACTTTACACAAGTTTCATTTGTCATTAATCAAATACATCATTATACAATGCTTTTTAGGGATTGTATGAATGATTGAAAATAAGTATTTTAGTTGGCTTAAAATAATTCTACTGAATGACTGAAAGGGAAGAAGAAAAAATGATCCGAGATCAGTTTAATGCGCTTCTGGAAGCTTGTCCTAGATGCCAAACTGAGGAAAACAGAAAATTGGTTACAAAAGCCTTTGAGTTGGCACATCACGCCCATAAGGGAATGCGTCGTAAATCAGGCGAACCATATATTCTTCATCCCCTTGAAGTAGCCCGTATAACCTCCGTAGAGATTGGATTAGGCACAAAAGGAATCTGTGCTGCACTTCTACACGATGTTGTTGAAGATACTGATTATACAGTTGAAGACCTTCAAAATATGTTTGGGGATAAAATTGCCTCAATCGTTTCGGGTCTTACTAAATTGGAAGAAGTATTCGATCAAAGTTCATCCTTACAGGCCGAAAATTTCAAGAAGCTTCTGCTTACCATGGTAGAAGATGTTCGAGTTATTCTTATTAAGCTTGCTGACCGTTTGCACAACATGCGAACGTTAAAGTCGATGCCCGAACGCAAACAACTAAAAATTGCAGGCGAAACAATTTACTTCTATGCTCCTCTTGCCCATCGCCTTGGCTTATATACTATTAAATCAGAACTCGAAGACTTAAGTTTAAAATACGAACTTCCAAAAGTTTATGAAGAAATTAGCGCTAAAGTAAAAGAGAGTGAAGAAAAACATGTAGAATTTATTAAAAACTTCAAAGAACCTATTGAGCAACGTTTAACTGCTGAAGGTTATAAATTTGAAGTTTTTGGACGACATAAATCCATCTATTCTATTTGGAATAAGATGCAAAAAAAGAATGTTCCTTTTGAAGAAATCTATGACATTCTTGCTATAAGGGTCATTTTCGAACCCAAAAGTCTCTTACCTGAAAAAACACAATGTTGGGCCATTTATTCGATGATTACCGACATTTACAAACCCAAACCAGACCGTTTACGCGATTGGGTATCAACTCCCAAAGCTAATGGTTACGAAGCATTACATAGCACAGTAATGGGGCCTAACGGAAAGTGGGTTGAGATACAAATTCGCACAACGCGAATGGACGAGATTGCCGAAAAAGGATTTGCTGCTCATTGGAAATACAAAGCGCAGGAAGAAAAAGAATCGGAACTGGATAAATGGCTCAATATGGTTAAAGAGCTGTTAGAAAACCAGGATACCGACTCTTTAGAATTTCTAGATGACTTTAAATTAAACCTCTTCTCATCAGAAATGATGATTTTTACTCCCAAGGGAGAAGTGAAAGTTTTACCTACAGGAGCTACCGCACTCGATTTTGCTTTTGACATCCATACCGACATTGGTTATAAATGTATTGGAGCCAAGGTTAATTTCAAATTAGTTCCACTGAGTCATACATTAAAAAGTGGTGATCAGGTTGAAATAATCACGTCAGAAAAACAACAACCCAAATACGATTGGCTTAATTTTGTGACCACTGCCAAAGCCAAAGCTCGTATAAAAGATGCCTTTAAAGAAGAGAGAAAAGATTTAATTGTTAAAGGCGAACAAATTTTAGAAAAAGCACTTAACAAGAAAAAATTAACCATTAATGCCCGTATTCTTCGCAAAATAATGAATCACCACAAAGTGGCTAAACGTGATGAATTATACTTCCAAATTGGTAGAGGAACATTAAAGCTAGACAATCTTCATAAAGTACTTAGTACCAAATCTAGCAATAAGTGGATTAAATATTGGAAACTTTCATTTGGTAAAAACACCAATAAAGAACAAGAGGATAAAGAAGAACCAGAAATAGTGCCAAAGAAAAAACAATTGGTATTATCGGATGCTGATGAAACAAGCAATTTTACAATTTCATCATGTTGTAATCCAATCCCTGGGGATGATATACTTGCCTACGTAGATGAAGATGAAAAAATAATTCTTCACAGCAGAAAATGCCCAGTGGCTATCAAATTAATGTCGAGCCAGGGCGATCGAATCGTATCTGCACAATGGGAGTCTCACAAAATTCTGTCTTATCTGGCATTAATCAATCTTTCGGGTATAGATAAAATTGGTATAGTAAGTAAAATTACCAAGGTCATTTCCGAAGATCAAAATGTAAATATGCGTTCGATTAACATCGAAAGTCACGATGGAATTTTTGAAGGAAACATTTATTTATACATTCACAACACTGAAGACCTGAATAATCTCATACTTAACATCATGAAAATCAAAGGCATTCACAACGTTTCGCGTCAAGAAAGAATTAAAACGTGATTTTTATTTAATCTAAGTAAGAGTTTCAATTTAATTAGTTTTTATCTATTTTTAGGCACTATTTTAATTGAGACTGCATATGAATAATGTAGAAAGCAAGGATGCAGTAAAACAAATTTTTACTGAATACCTTCAGAGAAACGGACATAGGAAAACGCCAGAGAGATACGCGATACTTGATGAAATATACAGCAGAGAAGGTCACTTCGACATTGAATCGCTGTACATTTTCATGAAAAACAAGAACTACCGCGTTAGCAGGGCTACTTTGTATAATACAATTGATTTATTGTTAGATTGTAAATTGGTGATAAAACATCAGTTTGGAAAAAACATTGCCCAATTTGAAAAGGCTTTTGAATCGAAGCAACACGATCATTTGATTTGCACAAAATGCGGCAAGGTAATTGAGTTTTGCGATCCAACCATACAAAACGTTTTAAACACCGCTGCGGGGTATAACGATTTCAGAGTATCACATCACTCTTTATATGTTTACGGTACTTGTAAGTCTTGTGCAGAAAAGGAAGTTAAGTAGTAAAATAACTTTTATAAAAAATAAGACATAAAATAGGATAGCTTTTAAGGGATTATCCTTAATTTTACCCATCGGAATTTCGGGTCAACCGGGAATCCGATTTTTTATTGTTTATACATAGATAAAAGAAGAAAACTACCTTAAATAACTTTAGTAGTTCATAATTATAAAAGCCAACAGGCTAAAGACTTAAAAACACAAGAAATGAAGGTTGATGTTTTACTGGGACTTCAATGGGGAGACGAAGGAAAAGGAAAAGTAGTAGATGTACTTACGCCAAAATACGATGTCATTACCCGTTTCCAAGGTGGACCCAATGCCGGTCACACACTTGAATTTGATAACTTCAAACACGTTTTACACAATATCCCATCAGGAATATTTCATTCCAGTAAAATTAATATTATCGGAAACGGTGTAGTATTGGATCCAATTACTTTTAAACAAGAGATTGACTCTTTGAAAGAGAAAGGGTTTGAAATTACAAACAATCTTTATATTTCTAAAAAAGCTCATTTAATTTTACCAACTCACCGTATTTTAGATGCAGCTTCTGAAGCCTCAAAAGGAAAAACTAAAATTGGTTCTACTTTAAAAGGTATAGGCCCCACTTATATGGACAAAACCGGTAGAAATGGTTTACGTGTAGGTGATGTTTTGCTAAACTTTGAAGAAAAGTATGCTGCTTTAAAAGATAAGCATATTAAAATGCTTAGCATGTACGACTTCGAATACAACATTGAAGATTTTGAAACAGGGTTAGCTGAAGGTATTGAATTACTTAGAAGTTGTAAGTTAATTGATAGCGAGCACGAAATTAACAAATACATTAAAGAAGGTAAAAGCGTATTAGCAGAAGGAGCTCAAGGTACTATGTTGGATATAGATTTTGGATCATATCCTTTTGTAACTTCGTCAAACACTATTTGTGCGGGTGCTTGCACTGGTATGGGTATTGCACCTAATAAAATTGGTGAAGTATTTGGTATCTTTAAGGCTTATTGTACTCGTGTTGGTAGTGGCCCATTCCCAACAGAACTTTTTGATGCTGATGGAGATTTAATGCGTAAAGCTGGTAACGAATTTGGTTCAACTACAGGACGTCCACGTCGATGTGGCTGGATTGACTTAGTTGCATTAAAATATGCAGTGATGCTAAATGGAGTTACTCAGTTAATAATGATGAAAGGTGATGTTCTTAGCGACTTTGATACAATTAAAGTTGGCACTGGATATAAAATTAATGGTGAAGTTACTGAAGAATTCCCATTTGAATTACCTGAAAAAGTGGAAATGGTTTATAAAGAACTTCCTGGCTGGAAAACTGACTTAACTGGTATTAAATCAGAATCAGAATTTCCGAAAGAACTCTCTGATTACATTGCCTATCTAGAAGAACAACTTGAAGTACCTATTAAAATCGTTTCAGTAGGTCCGGACAGAGAACAAACAATTGTACGATAACAATTACATTCAACATACTTAAGCCGGATTCGAATCGATCCGGCTTTTTTATTCTCAACAAATCGCGTTAATTCTCCCAATATGATTAAGTCGCCAACTCTCCTGCTTGATAAAAACAAATGTCTTTCAAATATTGAAAGAATGATGAATAAGGCCCAGAGGAACAATGTTACTTTCCGACCTCATTTTAAAACGCATCAATCAGCCCAAATTGGAGAATGGTTTAGAGAGAAAGGTATTGATTGTATTACCGTTTCATCTGTTAAAATGGCTAGCTATTTTGCGGAAAATGGTTGGAAAGATATTACCATTGCTTTTCCTGCAAATATCTTAGAATGGGAAAATATTAATCAATTAGCAGCGAACATCAATCTTAATATCGTACTTGAATCATTAGAAGCCATTCAATTTCTTGAAAAGAATATCACATTCCCCGTTGGTGTTTATCTAAAAATCGATACGGGTTATGGTCGAACAGGTATTAAAGCTGATGATTTTGAAATAATTCAGAACCTGTTAAGGTATTTAAAAAGCTGTCACAACTTAATATTTATTGGATATTTGTGTCATACAGGACACACCTACAATGCAACATCAAAATCAGAAATTGAAACCATTAATAAAGCTGCTTCAGAACAATTATTAGCGTTAAAAACATTTATGTCTTCTGAGTTTCCATTAGCTGAAATTTCGTTTGGCGACACACCCTCCTGCTCCATTATAAATGATTTTTCGGATTACAATGAATTACGTCCAGGCAACTTTATTTTTTATGATGAAACTCAAGCAAATATTGGTTCTTGTACAAGAAATGATATTTCAGTTGCATTGGCTGTTCCTGTTGTAGCAAAACATCCTGAACGAAACGAAATTGTTATTCATGGAGGAGCCATACATCTTTCAAAAGACTATTCTAAAAACAAAAATGGTGAGATATATTACGGGACAGCTGTTAGCTTAAACAAATATAATTGGGATACAAACAAAAAGATTGGTGAGCTTACAAAATTATCGCAGGAACACGGCATCATCAAAGTGAATAAAGATGTAATGGAAACTATTAAAATTGGTGATGTACTGGCAATATTACCAATTCATTCTTGTCTTACAGCTAATTTGATGAAAGAATATTTAACTACAGATGGCGAAATTATTAAGATGATGCTTTAATCATCTTTTTTCTCACCTTGAGATATTAATCGTCCTATTAAAAAGGCCATTACTGTAACCAGGTAAATCTGACCACATAAGGTAACAAATATGGCAATTGCTTTTGAGGCAGGTAGAGATGGCAATAAATCTCCGTAGCCAAGCGTACTCATTGTAATAAAAGAGTAATAAAAAGGATCGAAGAAATTAATATCCCCGGGGACAAAATTAAAAGCTCCAGGAAACCAGCCCGAAACGAAATCTATTAAAATACCAAAAGCAATTCCCAATAATAAATAGCCATTTATAGCTTCAATAATTATTAACTGAGTTACTTCTTTTCGTTTCGAAACTTGCCCGATAAATTTAAATACACGAGTTAAAAAAAACATCACAAGAAGTATTTTCGATGAATTATGCATGGCATGAAAATCGATAACACGTGAAATCCAAATAGCAATTAACCCAACTATCACTTGTAGTAGAGCTGAAATCTTTTTGTTCTCGCTGGTTGCATAAACAGAAATCATTATTATCAAGGATAAACAGAAATCAAATATTTTTGCAGTAAATATCTGTGAAATAAGAGGCAGAACAAAAAGCGTAAAACAAATAATTGTTAGCAAGCCATAATTACTAATTCGAACATGAAACTTATTAATACGAGATAAAATCCAATTCATCTACTTAATATTAGCAGGTTATTTTACAAAAATAATTTAATCGCTCAAAAAACGGAACACTTTTGTTTTTTTACCGTTGAACAAAGCAATCTAAGAAAATAATCATGGGGAAATTACACTTTCTAATCTTATTAATTGTATTAGCAGTCTTTTCATCTTGCAAAAGCAAACATTTGGTTAATAAAGCTTCTAAGTTCGATGATGCCGGTTTGTATGTCGATGCTGCTAACTTATATTATCAATCATTAAAGGCAAATAATAACAATATTGATGCAAAACTGGGCCTTCAAAGAACCGGTCAGCTCGTTTATGAAGATAAGTTAAAAACCTTCAAATCTCAATACAACACCGGTAATACAAAAGAGGCTGTGTATGCCTATTTGGCCGCCAGTAAATATTATAATATGTTATCGGGAGTTGGGGTTAAACTAATTGATCAAGAAGAACAAGCAACGTATTTTGAAGAAGTAAAAGACAAATACCTTTCTGAATTATACCAAAAAGCAAGACAAGCTCTTTCATTAGAAGAGTTTAATCAATCAGAGAGTACCTTTAATGAGATTTTAAATATTGATCCAAATTACAAAGATGCAAAAAGTCAATGGATCATAGCCAAGTACGAACCTATTTTTCGTAGGGGGAATACTCTTTATAACACACAGTTATTTAGAAGTGCTTATGCAGATTTCGATATAATTAATAAAGGAACTAAAGGGTATAAAAACAGTATTGAATTACAGCAGTCAGCTTTAGAAAATGCACGTTTAACCATAGCAATTCTACCTGTTCAATATCAATCTAAATCATACAAAATTAGTACCATAAAAATATTTCAAGAATTGACTAATGGTGTTCAAAATATTCAATCACCTTTTTATCAGCTAATCGATTCTAAAATGATTCAAACTATTAAAAACTGGAATCAAATAAGAGATGCTGATATGGCTTTGCAGTTAGCTCAAAAATGGGGCCACCAATTTGAAGCAAAAAGTATTCTTCAAACCAAATTAACTCGTTTGACGAAACAACAAGGTAGACTTTCGAAAACCGAAAAAAGAGGGTATTTAAAGAAAACAGTAGAAGTAACCAATCCTACTACTCATTTAAAAGAATCGAAAGTAGTTTATGAAAAAGTACGCTATTACGAGTTTAAGCAGAGTAATACATATCTAATGGAGTTAAACTATTCTTTAAGCCGTGTTGATAAAGACGAATTAGGTGTTTCAAATTCCTTTTCATTCAATACAACAGATGCTATTCATTACGCTCAGTTTGAAGGTAATTATAAACAATTAGTACCAGGTTATTGGAAATCAATCTCAACAGACTCTGATGCTGATAAAATTTATGATGATAGTAATGCAATTAATAAGCTTCATAAACTATTCAAGAATGAAAAAGAGATTAAATCGATTTACGACCTTGAAAAAGAAGCGTTAAAAAAATGTGCCACTCAAGTTTGTGACGACATCGTTAAATATCAACCAGAAAACTAAAAGAATCAGAAAATTATATGAAAAAAATAATTTACTTATTTACTCTTATCCTTTTAATTTCAGCTTGCCAGTCGAAAAAAAAACAGGCAGAATTGCTTGAGTTATCTAAACCAGAGTGGTTGAAATCTCGCCCTGTATCTTCAAACTATTTCTACGGAATTGGTATTGCTCCAAAACTTGGGGGAAGTGAATATTACACAAAAAAGGCAAAAGAAAAGGCTTTAGCTGATTTGGCTCAACAAATTAATACAAGGGTAAAGAGCGAAACTAATTTTACAAAAACAGAAGACAATAGTGGCGTTTATGAATATATTCAAAGTAGAATTAATGCAACCTCAAATGAATTTTTAGAAGGCTATAAATTTGTTGATTCATGGGAAGACAAAGATAATACATACGCTTTCTATCAACTTTCAAAAACAGATTTTTACAGCTTAAAAACAGAGCGAAAAAATAAGGCAATTGAATTGGCCTGGTTGAAAATTCAGCAGGCATTGGAGCAAGATAAAAACAACAATATGACGGAAGCCATTCAACTTTATGCTTCGGCTATTGATGCTTTAAGTGGATTTCTTGATCAAGAAACTTCGAAAATTGTTAATGATGAGAAAATAGATTTATTTGAAACATCAAAAACAGGTATTATCAAGCTAATTGAACAACTTAACATACAATGTTCAACTAATAATATTGACGGAAAAGCTGGTAATACGATCCCAAACGGAACCGCTTCAATTCTTGTTAGTTTAAATCATATTCCAACCACAAACATCCCGGTTAAGTTCACTTATTCAGGAGGATATATTATCAATGATAAGGTAGTAAGTGATGTGAATGGAAAAGTAAAAACTCCATTATTAAATTATAATAAAAAAACTACAGAACAATTAGACGCAGAAATCGATTTTGTCAATCTGGCTCGCAAAACAAGTAAGAATTTGTTAGTTCGTCAGTTAATCGAAAATCAAAAAAGACAATCGTGCCTCATAACCATTCGATTTAAATAAAGAAAGGCTGTCCAATGGACAGCCTTTCTTGTTATATAAAATTTTACTAATAAGCTTTCAAACTTAAATCCAAACTCTTAATATGATGCGTTAATGCTCCTACCGAAATATAATCTACTCCACACTCTGCATAATTACGAAGTGTATCAATGGTAATACCACCGGACGATTCTGTTTCGTATCGTCTCCCAATTAACTCAACTGCTTTTTTAGTATCTTCTGTTGAAAAATTATCCAACATAATACGATGAATTCCTCCTACCCGAAGTACCTCATTCAATTCCTCAAAATTGCGCACTTCTACTTCAATCTTTAGATCTTTATTATTCTGTTTTAAATACTGCTGAACTGATGCTACTGCTTTTTCAATTCCTCCAGCAAAATCGATATGGTTATCTTTTAACATTACCATATCATAAAGGCCCATTCGATGATTAACTCCTCCTCCTATACGTACTGCTTCTTTTTCAAGAATACGCATACCTGGAGTTGTTTTTCTTGTATCTAAAACTCGTGTTGAAGTACCTTCCAATCTTTTTACATATTCACTTGTTCGGGTTGCAATACCACTCATTCGTTGCATTACATTTAAAACCAATCTTTCGGCTTGCAATAAAGCCCAAACTTTACCTTCTGCTTTTAAAACTATATCACCAGGTGTAATTAGGGCTCCATCGTTAATAAGTTTTTCAATTTTGATATCAGGATCGATTTTATTAAAAATTGAAATCCCCACTTCAACACCGGCTAAAACACCTTCCTCTTTAACCAATAATTTCACTTTTCCGGTTGCCTCTTGCGGAATACATGAACGAGACGAGTGATCTCCATCGCCAATATCTTCCTTAATGGCAAGATCAATAAAAGTGTTAATCAATTCATTATTCATCTTGTTTCTCAATTCTAAGTTGGTGAATCAATAATTTTGAATTCTGTATTTTAGTGAGAAAAGTAAATCGGAAATGATGATCAGATGAAGCATAATTACCAATAGCAAAAGACGCATTTTCTTTTTTCCCTTTATGAATAATTTTAAAACTATCAACAGGATACTCGTTGAAAAAATCTTTCATTACCATTTCCGCCTGATTCTTGCTATACACACCTGTTTTAGATGGTAAAACAATCTCAATATTACCGTAAAAATTATCTGAAAGTGTTTCTGAATCTCCTTTTTTTATAGCATTAACTACCGATTCTGATATCGAGTTATCAGCTTGGGCTTTCACCTCATTACTGTACATTAATGTAGCAATAAAAAGAACCAGATAAGTATGAAATTTCATATAAATGATATTTGGTTTGTGTTCTATTAATCAAAAACCACGCCTTTTTCTAACTTTTTCTTTGCTAATTCAAAATCTATCAATTGTTTTTTACGAACACTCACTAACTTTAGCAACAAAAGTATGGAAATAGCATTTATTACCACCAATTTTATTGTTTTATTTTAAAAATTGACAGTTAATACTATATACGCATGAAAATAGAATTAGTTATGATAGGTAAGACAGATGAGAAATACATAGTGGAGGGAATTGAGAAATACCTACAGCGATTAAAACACTATCTTCCTTTTAAAATGAATACAATTCCTGATTTAAAGAAGACAAAAAACTTAAGCGAAGATCAACAAAAAAAAATGGAAGGTGACCTAATTCTATCACAACTCCAACCAGGCGATCAGCTAATATTATTAGATGAAAATGGAAAAGAATTTACATCTGTTGCTTTTTCAGACTTTATCGAAAAGAAAATGGTATCGGGATTAAAACGCATTATTTTTGTAATAGGAGGACCTTATGGTTTTTCTGATGAAGTTTATTCTAAAGCTAGTTCTAAAATTAGTCTATCTAAAATGACCTTCTCTCATCAGATGGTACGCTTATTTTTTGTTGAACAAGTGTACAGAGCAATGACAATATTGAAAAATGAACCCTACCATCATCAATAAGGAATTTTGAGTGATAATTAGCACAGTTTTTGCATATTTATATTCATCGTGATGACAAAATATCCATCATTAGCAATATTTTCAAAGTAACATGGCGAAACAGAAACCCCAAATCATTACTTATTTTATTTTAGCTCTTATACTTTTTTCATTGGGTAAAATTGCTTCTTATTATTTCGATCAGAATTACTCTCAGGAGGAAGATATTCAATCTGTTCAGAAAATCATTTTCCAAACACAAGAATCAATTGAGTATAATCTGAATAAACTGTCGAAAATTGATGCTTCGAATAATAAGTTAGTTTGGGCTACCATGGACTCATTATCAAATACTGAGAATATTTATTACTTATTTCGAGATTCGGTACCCATGGCTTGGTCATCCTCACGAATACCCATAAATAATTATTTTAGCAAATCAGAGAATATTGAAATTAATAAGTTTGCTAATGGCTGGTATCTTTCTTCTGCTCGTAAAGACAGCGGCTTTGTTTGGCTAGCCCTTAAAAGAATTAAAAAAGATTATAGTTATCAAAATAGATTTTTATCAAATCGTTTTATCCAACAGCACAAACTCAATTATATTCCAAGTATTTCATTAATCAGAGCAGAAAATTCTCATTTCGATATTAAAGACAAACAAGGTAACTTCCTTTTTTCCTTACAGTTTGATACTAAAGACCGAAATTTACCTAAAATCAGTATTTTCATTTTCCTAATCAATATAGTTTCAATATTTCTGCTTCTAACTGGTGTAGATAGACTATTCAACCGATATAAAAATAATCCCAAAAGCAATTATTTATTTATTCCGGCATTAATCTTTTTATTTCTTGTATATCTACTATTTCAAAATTATGTTATTCCTGAACCATTCTATTATACAACATTTTTCTCACCTTCAACATTTGCTGTTTCAGTGTGGCTACCATCGCTTGCAAGCCTAGAAGTATTTGGTTTATTAATGCTTTATTGGAGTTTTTGGTTTTACAAATACTTTAAGAAACCTAAAGCATTAAACCAACTTTACACAAATAGAAAAGCATATTATTTAAATATTTTCATAAGTGTATTTACTATACTTATCTATTTTTTATTTATCAATGATTTGATATACATGCTTGTTCGAAACTCATCACAGGCATCTATATTTTTTAATATCGAAGATTTAAATGAGGTATTTGTTTTTAAGCTACTAATACTTGCTCAATTGTTCCTTGCATTTGCTTTTGTTTTTGAGAAACTCATTTCAACCTACAAAAAAAATATCTCTTACATTGGTTTTTTATTGATCAGCTGCTTTAGTTATATTGTTTTTTGGCTTTTAAGCGATCGGTTACATTTTGATATTCATCCAGCAAGCCTAGTATTCTTTTTGTTTATAGGAGGAATCTTATTTACTGCTAAAAGAAAAGACGGAAAAAAATTAACATATACTTCTTTTATCTTGGGTATTTTTCTGATTTCAGCATTCAATATCATTCAACTTTATCATTATAACCTTAACAAAGAAGCTTCGAATCGTAAACTGTTAATCGAAAACCTCTCTTTCCAACTATTGCGTGAAGCCGATCCAGTGGCAGAAATGTATTTATCAGAGATGGAATCAAAACTATCGCAAGATAAAGAATTAAAAGACCTATTATATCGAAATCAAATCAACGAAGAACTAATATATGACCATCTTAAAAAAAATTACTTTTACGGCTATTGGCAACGATATGATATACAAGTTACTACCTGCTGGCCTGAAGTAGATTTGGTAATGCAGCATAATGCTGAAACCACAAATTGCTATAATTATTTTGATAATATTGTTAATAACTTTGGCCAGCCCATTCCTAGCAGCAAAGCATTCTATTATCTTGATAATGATAATGGTCAAATCTCTTATTTTGGCAAAATCAGATTTTTCGAAAATGATCCTTCTTACGAAACCACCCTTTTTTTTGAGATAAATTCGAAACCCGCCTTTTCTGGATTAGGATATCCCGAACTTTTAACAACTGAACAAGAGCAAGTAAACCTTAGTAATCTTAAAAGTTACTCCTATGCTAATTATATCGATGGAAAACTAGTTAAGCAAAGTGGCAATTTCAATTATCCATCGCAAAACGATAAATATAAGGCTGAGGTTGGTGGAAAATTGTTTATGAAAGACGAAAATATGTCGCATTTAATTTACAGTCCAAATAAAAACACAACCATCGTTTTGAGCCGACGTCAGGTAAAAGTATTTCATATAATGATGGCATTTTCAACATTCTTTGTATTGTTCTTCTTGCTGGCATCATGCATACTACTCTATACTAAATTCAAAAAAAGTAATTTTAGAATCCACTTTTCAATACAAGAACGCACACAAATTACGTTTGTGAGTTTAATAGTTATGATTCTAATCATAATGGGAATTAGCTCTGTTTATTATTCCATATACCAGTACAAACAAAAAAATACCCAGATGCTATCGCAACGAATCCGTTCTGTACTGCAAGAAATGGAACAAAATATTATTAATGAACCGCAATTAGACAATGAATTAGAAGATTACTTACAATATCTTTTGCAAAAGTTTTCAAATATTTTTTACAGTGATATTAATCTATATCGACTGAATGGTCAATTATTGGCAACTTCACGCCCCGAGTTATATCAAAAAGGCTTAACGGGAACTAAAATGGATCCACATGCTTACTACAAACTTGCTATTGAAAATTATACCGAATATATTCATGAAGAAACCATTGGATCATTATCCTATACCTCGGCATACATCCCTATTTATAACTACGAAAATAAGGTTCTTGCTTATCTGAATCTTCCCTATTTTGTAGGAAATAACGAACTCATGGCTGAAATTTCATCATTAGTAGTAGCTGTGGTTAATGCCTATCTTCTGTTTGTTTTGTTGGCAATAGGGTTAGCTGTTGTCATATCAAAAAGAATTACTCACCCACTTATTCTAATTCAGGATCGATTAGCTCAAATTAAGTTAGGCCAGCAAAACAAAAAGATTGGTTATAAAGGCAAAGATGAAATTGGTAGTCTGGTAAAAGAGTACAATCGCATGGTTGATGAATTATCTGAAAGTGCTGAAAAGTTAGCTAAATCAGAAAGAGAATCAGCCTGGAGAGAAATGGCAAAACAAATTGCTCATGAAATCAAAAATCCACTTACTCCAATGAAATTAAGCGTCCAATACTTACTTCGAGCTTGGGATGAACAACGCGATTTTGAGTCTTATCTACAACGAGTTGCTAAAACTTTAATTGAGCAAATTGATCAATTACATGTAATAGCAAATGAGTTTTCGAACTTTGCTAAGATGCCACAAGCAAACCGACAAAAAGTAGATGTGGTTGAAAAACTTGAAAACGCATTATCTTTATTTGAAAAATCGGAAACGAATATACATTTCCAATTACATGTTGATGGGGATAATATGACCATTTTTGCCGATAGTGACCAATTAACAAGTGTTTTCAATAATCTTATAAAAAATGCTGTTCAAGCTATTCCTAAAGGCAAAAAAGGCAACATTAATATCTCAATCTATAAAAAAAGTCCGAATGTTCATTTAAGTTTTTCAGATAATGGTAGAGGGATGGACGATGAAACTAAGAAAAAAATATTTATGCCTAACTTTACTACCAAATCTTCAGGTATGGGATTAGGTCTATCCATCGTTAAAAACATCATTAAAAACAGTGGTGGTGATATCTGGTTTGAAACCACTCCTAACATTGGAACAACTTTCTATATAGATTTTCCACTTTATTATGGATCTTAATCCATATGAGTTGAAATAACTATAGTTTCTGACCACTTTTCACCTAATCTTTGATCCTGAAATAAGAACAAATAAACTTCATATATATTTAAGATTGGTATAAGTAAAATGATATTTCTGATTATGGATTTCTCAGGATATTTCTCCACCGACTCCATATTGGGTAATTTTACCAATCTTATCTTAAATAAACGACGACCATAACTCTGCCCTTTAGTAAAAGGCATTGCATCTTTAAAAAGGAAGTAAATAAGCCCAAATATCCATCCAATACGTGGAAATAAGCATAAACCTATAACAATTACAATATCGATGACATAAGCCAATAAACGCTGATAAAATAAATTAGTCCGACCTATTTTCATTTAAGCAATCTTTAATGAATTATTTTATATCATTCATATGAATAATGTTATTTATTATTGCATAAACTGTCAAACCCGAAACTGTTTTAATTCCTAATTTACGAGTAATATTTTTACGATGTGAAATAACAGTATGTGTACTAATAAACTCCTTCTCTGCAATTTCTTTATTGGTAAGCCCTAGAGCAACACATCTTAATATTGACTTTTCTCTTGGACTTAGTTCTTCTGTTTGATCTTCTTGACTAAGATTTTTATTCACTTTTTGTACTAAAGTCTGCAGTTTATCAACTATTGTAGCTTTTGGTTGCACAATCGAAAACTGATTACCTGTAATATCAACAGGCAATGCTGAATAAAGCAAATACTCAATAATAGTATCATTGGGGACCATTTCTTTAAATATATCGTATTCATCAACACTTAGCATCGATGAATTAATAAATATAATATGAGCCTCAAAATCAGAAAGCAAATGAAGACAATCTTTACCATTATCAGTAACCTTTACCTGCTGCACTTCTTTAATATCATTAAATAAATTTGCCAAACCACTTGCTACCAGATAAGATTTTTCTGCAATTAAAACATTTATCATAACTCAACCTCTCTGTTTTATTGCTTCATTAACGATATTCTCCATTTCTGATACTTTGGGATATAAAACACCTTCTTCCATATCAGAATGGTCTAACAAATCGCTTTCTAATCTAAAAATATCGTATATCA